>NZ_CP095269.1:1010010-1346681 GCF_022983135.1 Agrococcus sp. SCSIO52902 | reverse complement strand
GGTCGACGTAGCCCTCCGCATCCGAGCCCTCCGGCACGAGGTGCGCGCCGAGGAAGGTGACCGCGTCCGCTCGGGCGGCGGCGATGCGCGCCGAGCGCAGCTCGTCGGCGACCGTGAGGCCGTAGCCCGTCTTCACCTCGAGCGCCGTCGTGCCGCCGCGGAGCGCCTCGTCGGCGAGCCGGTCGAGGTTCGCGGCGAGCTCGGCGTCGGAGGCTGCCCGCGTCGCGGCCACGGTGACGCCGATGCCGCCTGCCGCGTAGGGCTGCCCCGCCATGCGCGCCTCGAACTCGGCGGTGCGGTCGCCCGCGAACACGAGGTGCGTGTGGCTGTCGACCCACCCCGGCAGCACGGCGCGGCCGGCGATGTCGACGCGCGCGTCGGCGGCGGGCGCCGCGGCGGCCTCGCCGACCCACGCCACGAGCCCGCCCTCGAGCACGACGGCCGCGTCGCGCATCCGGCCGAGCTCGTCGTCGTTCGTGGTGAGCTCGCCGATGCCCGTGACGAGGGTCGACATCAGCCGCGCCGCATCGGGATCGGCACGCCGTGCGCCTCGGCGAACCCGATCGCCTCGTCGTAGCCGGCGTCGACGTGCCGGATGACGCCCATGGCCGGATCGTTCGTGAGCACCCGCTCGAGCTTCTCGGCCGCGAGCGCCGTGCCGTCGGCGACCGTCACCTGCCCGGCGTGGATCGAGCGGCCGATGCCGACGCCGCCGCCGTGGTGGATCGACACCCAGCTCGCGCCCGAGGCCGTGGCGACGAGCGCGTTCAGCAGCGGCCAGTCGGCGATCGCGTCGGAGCCGTCGCGCATCGCCTCGGTCTCGCGGTACGGGCTCGCGACCGAGCCCGCGTCGAGGTGGTCGCGGCCGATCACGATCGGCGCCGAGAGCTCGCCGCTCGCGACCATCTCGTTGAAGCGCAGGCCCGCGAGGTGCCGCTCCCCCGCGCCGAGCCAGCAGATGCGCGCCGGCAGGCCCTGGAAGTGCACGCGCTCCTGCGCCATGCGGATCCAGCGCTCGAGGCGGCGGTTCTCGGGGAACAGCTCGAGGATCGCCTCGTCGGTGCGCCGGATGTCCTCCGGGTCGCCCGAGAGCGCCGCCCAGCGGAACGGCCCCTTCCCCTCGCAGAAGAGCGGGCGGATGTACGCGGGCACGAAGCCGGGAAACGCGAAGGCGTCCTCGAAGCCGCCGAGCCTCGCCTCGGCGCGGATCGAGTTGCCGTAGTCGAAGACCTCGGCGCCCGCGGCCTGGAAGCCCACCATCGCCTCGACGTGCCGCGCCATCGAGGCGCGGGCGCGCTCGGTGAAGCCCTCCGGGTCGCGCGTGCGCTCCGCCTCCCAGTCGTCGAACGCGACGCCGCTCGGCAGGTAGGCGAGCGGGTCGTGCGCGCTCGTCTGGTCGGTGACGACGTCGATCGGCGCGCCCATCCGCAGCAGCTCCGGCACCACGTCGGCGGCGTTCGCGCAGAGGCCGATCGAGAGCGCCCGCCCGGCGTCCCTCGCCTCGACGGCGCGCGCGAGCGCATCCGCTGTCGTCCTCGCCTCCACGTCGAGGTAGCGGTGCTCGATGCGGCGGCGGATGCGGCTCGGGTCGACCTCGACGCAGATCGCGACGCCGTCGTTCATCGTGACGGCGAGCGGCTGCGCGCCGCCCATGCCCCCGAGGCCCGCGGTGAGGGTGATCGTGCCGGCGAGGCTCTCGCGGCCGAGCTTCGCCGCGACCGCGCCGAACGTCTCGTAGGTGCCCTGCAGGATGCCCTGGGTGCCGATGTAGATCCAGCTGCCGGCGGTCATCTGGCCGTACATCGTGAGCCCCGCGGCCTCGAGCCGGCGGAACTCCGGCCACGTCGCCCAGTCGCCGACGAGGTTGGAGTTCGCGATCAGCACGCGCGGCGCCCACGCGTGGGTGCGCATGACGCCGACGGGACGGCCCGACTGCACGAGCAGGGTCTCGTCGTCCTCGAGGGCCTCGAGCTCGCGCACGATGGCGTCGTAGCTCGCCCAGTCGCGGGCCGCCCTGCCCGTGCCGCCGTAGACGACGAGCTCGTCGGGGTGCTCGGCGACCTCCGGGTCGAGGTTGTTCATGAGCATGCGCAGCGCCGCCTCCTGCTGCCAGCCCTTCGCCGTCAGCTCGCTGCCGCGCGCCGCGCGCACCGGTCGTGCTCCGCGCATCATGCGCCTCCCTCTCGATCGATCCCCACCTGGAACGCCTCGGCGGCATCCGCCGTCCACGCCTCGCCGCCGGTGACGAGGCCGGCCTCGATGAGCGCGCCCCCGCCGACCACGAAGGCGACGGATGCCTCGATGTCGCGGGCGAGGAACCGGTCGGGCCCGATGCCCGGCACGAGCCGCCGCAGCCCTGCGATCACGCGGCCGGTGCGCTCCCCCGCGGGCTCGGCGCGCAGCTCGATGCCGCGCGCGGCGGTCATCACCTCGATCGCGAGCACCCTGCCGAGGCCGTCGACGGCGCGGCGCAGCTTGCGCGCGGCGCCCCAGCCCATCGACACGTGGTCCTCCTGCATCGCGCTCGACGGGATCGAGTCGACCGAGGCCGGCACCGCGAGGCGCTTCAGCTCGGAGACGATCCCCGCCTGCGTGTACTGCGCGATCATCAGGCCCGAGTCGACGCCCGGGTCGTCGGCGAGGAACGGCGGGAGGCCCCAGGAGCGCGCGGGGTCGAGGAAGCGGTCGGAGCGCCGCTCGCTCATCGACGCGACGTCGGCGATCGAGATGGCGAGGAAGTCGAGCACGGCCGCGACCGGCGCGCCGTGGAAGTTGCCGTTCGAGACGACCCGGCCGTCGGGCAGCACCACGGGGTTGTCGATCGCGCTCGCGAGCTCGACCTCGGCCACGCGCGCGGCGTGCGCCGCCGTGTCGCGGGCGGTGCCGTGCACCTGCGGGGCGCAGCGCAGCGAGTAGGCGTCCTGCACGCGGGTGTCCTCGGGCCCCTTGTGGCTCGCGACGATCGGGCTGCCCTCGAGCAGCGCCGCGATCGTCGCGGCGCTCGCCGCCTGGCCCGGGTGCGGGCGCAGCGCCATGAGGTCGGCGGCGAACGGCGCATCGGTGCCGAGCAGCCCCTCGACGCTCATGGCGGCGGCGAGGTCGGCGGTCGCGAGCAGCTTGTCGAGGTCGGCGAGGGCGAGGCAGAGCATCGCGAGCATGCCGTCGGTGCCGTTGACGAGCGCGAGGCCCTCCTTCTCGGCGAGCACGACGGGCGCGAGGCCCGCGCGCTCGAGCGCGGCCGACGCATCCATGACCTCGCCGTCGAGCTGCCCCGGCCCGCTCACCTCGACGACGCCCTCGCCCATCGCCGCGAGCGCCACGTGCGACAGCGGCGCGAGGTCGCCCGAGCAGCCGAGCGAC
Source organism: Agrococcus sp. SCSIO52902 (assembly GCF_022983135.1). Lineage (GTDB taxonomy): Bacteria > Actinomycetota > Actinomycetes > Actinomycetales > Microbacteriaceae > Agrococcus > Agrococcus sediminis. The sequence continues at coordinate 1,343,321 of NZ_CP095269.1, read as the reverse complement.
CCGTACTCGCCGACCACGGGCGTGATGCCGGCGTTGAGCATCGCGGCGTAGAGCTCGGCCGTCGCGCGGCGCACGCCGGTGCGCCCGGTCGCGAGCGTCTGGAGCCGCAGCAGCATGAGGCCGCGCACGACCTCGCGCTCGACCGCCTCGCCGCTCGAGGCGGCGTGCGAGCGGATGAGCGACTGCTGCAGGCGCGTGCGGTCGCCAGGCGCGATGGCGGTGTTCGCGAGCGCGCCGAAGCCGGTCGAGATGCCGTAGTGCGGCCGTTCGTCGGCCGCGAGCGCGTCGATGACGACGCGGGCCGCGTCGATGCGCTCGAGCGCCGCGGGGCTCAGCTCGACCCGCGCGTCGAAGCGGGCGACCTGCACCACCTGGTGCCGGGTGAGGGGGGCGTCTCCGATGACCACTGCCATGCCGCCATTCCAGCGCCCCGGCCGGGCGCGCGCATCCGCCTGGCGCCGCTTCGTGTCTGAGATCTCGGACGCCGCCTACACTGAGGCGATCGGCGGCCGGGGCGCGGCCGCGACGAGCGGAGGGTGCCGATGGGGATGCCGCGGATGCCGGCGGCCAGGAGCGCCCTGCGCGTGCTGTCGCTGCTCGCGGAGCAGGCGGGGCCCGTGCGGGCCGCGACCATCGCGCGGGAGCTGGGCCTGCCTCGCTCGAGCGCGTACCAGCTGCTCCAGGTCATGCGCGACGAGGGCTTCCTCGTGCACTACCCGGAGCTCGGCGCCTGGGGCCCGAGCGCGCGGGTGCAGCAGATCGGCTCGCGCGTCGCGGCCGCGACCCGGCTCGAGCGGCTCGCGCAGCCGATCCTCGACCGCCTCGTCGCACGATCGCCGATCCCCGCGACGAGCCACCTCGCGGTGCTCGCCGGCAGCGACGTCGCCTACGCCGGGCGCGGCGAGGGGCGCCGCTCCCCCGTGACGGTCTCGCGCGTGGGCGTGCGGCTGCCCGCGGTGCGCACGGCGACCGGGCGCGCGATGCTCGCGGCGCTCGGCGACGACCAGGTGCGGGCGCTGCTGCCGCACGACCGCGACCTGGCCGGCGAGCGGCCGGCGACGCGCGCCGCCCTCACCGCGCTGCTCGCCGGGGTGCGGCGACGCGGCTGGGCGACCGAGGACGGCGAGGTCGACGCGGCCTACGGCTCCGTCGCGGCCGCCGCCCGCGATGCCGCCGGCTACCCCGCGGCGTCGGTGGGCCTCACGTTCCGGCTGGTCGACGCCGACGACGCCGCGTGGGCAGCGCTCGGCGGCGCGAGCGCCGCGGCCGCCGCCGAGCTGACGCGCAGGCTCGGCGGCGGCTGAGCCGTCAGGCCAGGCGGGTCTCGACCGGCGTCGGGTTCGAGAAGAGGTCGTGCACGGGGCAGTGCGCGTCGACCAGCCGGCGCAGCTCCTCGAAGCGGGCGCGCTCGTGGGGGCCGTCGATGTCGACGACCACCCGCACGCCGGCGAACCCGGGGCGCACGTCGTCGGCGCCGAACAGGCCGCGCACGTCGAGGTCGCCCTCCGCGCGCAGCTCGAGCCGGTCGATCGTCAGCCCGAGCCGCTTGGCGTACAGGCGGTAGACGACGGTCTGGCACGCGAGCAGCGCGCCGAGCGCCGCCTCGACGGGGCTCGCGCCGGCGTCGTCGCCCGCGAGGCCGGCCGGCTCGTCGATGAGCCACTCGTGCCGGCCGGCGCGGATGCGGGTCGCGACCGCGCCCTGGGCATCGCCGTCGGCGCGGAAGACGAGCCGGGCGTTCGCGACGTCGGCGGCGAGCCGCTCGCCCCAGGCGCGCTCAGCCTGGTCGAGGCGCTCCTCGCGGTCGGCGTCGGTGACGGGGGCGGCGGATGCGGTGGTGATGCTCATGCGGATCTCCTCGGGTCGGGGATCCACACGCTAGGGAGCGACGCGGCGGGCGCGGAAGCCCGCCGCGTCGCACGGCGTCACACGGCGTCGCGGGGCGTCACAGAGCCGCCGTGCCGTCGACCCGTGACCGCCGCCTCAGACGGGCCGGTCGTCGGCATCCGGTCGCGGCGGCGACGCCTGCGCCTGCGCGGTCAGGGATGCGTCGTCCGGCTCGAGGTCGGCGTGGTCGGCGAGGTGCTCCCGCTCGATCGCCGCCCGTGCGCGATCCGCGAGCTCGTCGAACGACCTGCCCGACATGTCGCCGGGGACGTCGGCCGGCGCATCGGCGTCGACCGCGAGCTCCGGGGCGTCCTCGTCGCGGCGCGGCTCCTCGTCCTCCTCGTGCTGCACCATCTGGCCCTCCTCTGCTGGGCGCGCGGCTCAGGGCTGCGCGCGGTCGGTGTCGTCGAGCGCGCTCGCGTCGCCGGCGGGGTCGCCCACGGGCGCGGTCGGGTCGAGCGTGCCGGGCCCCTGCGGCGCCTCGGGGGCTCCTGGCGCTCCCGGCACGGGGGCGTCGGGGCCGCCCGGACCGGCGGGCGCTCCCGGCCCGTCTGGGGTGCCGGGCGCTCCGGGCGCCTCGGGCGCGCCGGGGCCGGGCTGCAGCGGCTCGCCCGGCTCCTCGGGGCTGCCGCCGGGCTGCTCGGCCTCGAGCTCGGCGATGCGCTCGCGGTGCTCGTCGATGCGGTCGAGCCCCTCCTGCACGACGCGCTCGTAGCGCTCACCGGTCGCGTCGGCCGCGAAGTCGGCCTGCCCGTCGCGGTCGGCGTTCGGCGCCGGCGCCGGCGGCTCACCGCCGGTGGGGAGGGGCTGCTCGTCGTCGAGCGGCTGGTCGCCGCCGTCGCGGATGTCGCTGTCTGCCATGCTCGCACCTCTCGTTCCTGGCCGACGCCGGTGCGCCGGCGCAGCCAGTAGAGCACCGGAGCCTGGGAGCGGCATCGACGCGGGCGCGTCAGCGCGCGAGCAGCCACCAGATGCCGGCGACCGCCTGGGCGATCGCGAGCACGAGCGCGACCGCGACGAGCGTCACGTGCACGGTGAGGAACCGCGTCGGCCGGCCCTGCGCATCCCTCGCCCGCTCGTCGCGCGCGACGCGGCGCAGGAAGGCCGGCCACACGACGACGCTGAAGGCGGCGCCGACGAGCAGCAGCACGGCGCCGGTGAGCCCGGCCGCCTCAGCCATCGGCGCGCCCGTCGTCGTCACGGCTCCAGGCGATGCGGATGAGCCGGCGCAGCACGCCCTCGTCGACGAGCTCGAGGCGCTTGACGTAGACGCAGCCCGCGCCCTCGGTGTACGCGCCGAGCTCGGGCAGGAGCGCCGCGCCCTCGGGCAGGTCCTTGAGCCCGTAGAGCGACAGCGCGCCCTTCCGCGGCGAGAAGGCGACCTTCGGCCACTCGCCCTCCGTCCGTGAGGTGCGCGACGGCGAGACGTAGCGGTAGCTGCCGTAGCCCACCATCGACGGCCCCCAGAGCACGGGCTCGGCGCCGGTCTCCTCGCGCATGATGCGGTCGAGCCGGTGCCCCTCCTCGGCGCGACGGGCGGGCTGCGCGGCATCGAGGAACGCCTCCACGGAGGCGTCGGTCGGCTGCGTCTTCGGCTCTGCCATGCGCCCAGGCTACGCGCGCGGGGAGCGCTCGAGCCCGCGAGCGGCAGCGAGCCGGCGGCGCACCGCGGCCGACAGCGCGGCCGGCCACCACGGCGACGCCCCCGCGACGCGCTCGGCGAGCGCGGCGAGGTCGCCGGCGGCCCGCGCGTCGGAGCGGGCGAGGATCGCGTCGAGCTCGGCTGCGAGCGCGGGATGCGTCTGCTCGGCCCGCCGCCACGGGTCCTGCGCGTCGGCCACCGGCGACGCCGCGGGCTCGAGCAGGCGCGCCAGCACCAGCACGCCGCCAGCCGCCTCGAGCAGGTGCCGGCGCGCCACGAGCCGCTCGCCGCGGGCGGCGCGGCCGCCGCCGACGAGCAGCGACCGCAGCAGCGCCGTCGCCACGGTGCCCGGATCGCGGGCGGGCGGCGCGAGGGTCGGGCGGATGCGCTCCGGCAGGTCGCCGAGTCGGTCGACGGCGACGCGGTGCGCGTCCGAGCGGCTCTCGGCCAGCTCCTCCGGCGTGAACACCGCGTACTCCAGCAGATGCCCGTCCTCGGTCACGACCCAGGCGCCGTGCTCGGTGTCGCGCTCGTGCAGCACGATCCGCGCTGGTGGCACGGGCAGCCAGTCGGTGCTCGCGCGCAGGCGCGGGGCGGCATCCGCCTCGGCGATCACGAAGAAGTCGTGGTCGCTCCAGTCGTCGGCGCGGTGCGCCGTGCCTGCGGTGCTCCCGAGGAGCACGAGCCCGAGCACGCCGTCGGCCCGCTCGGCCCAGTCGGCGAGGGCCGCGGTCAGTGCGTCGTGGTCGGCCTGCTGCATGCTCGCATCGTAGGCGTCGCCGCGCGCCCGCGGATACGCGGAAGGGCCCCGCCGGAGCGGGGCCCTTCGCTGTGGTCCGAGTGGACTACTTGACGATCTTCGTGACCGTGCCGGCGCCGACCGTGCGGCCACCCTCGCGGATGGCGAAGCCGAGGCCCTCCTCCATGGCGATCGGCTGGATCAGCTCGACCGTCATGTCGGTGGTGTCGCCGGGCATGACCATCTCGGTGCCCTCGGGCAGCGAGATGACGCCGGTGACGTCGGTGGTGCGGAAGTAGAACTGCGGGCGGTAGTTCGTGAAGAACGGGTTGTGGCGGCCGCCCTCGTCCTTGGACAGGATGTACGCCGTGCCCTCGAAGTTGGTGTGCGGCGTGACCGAGCCCGGCTTCACGACGACCTGGCCGCGCTCGACGTCCTCGCGCTTGGTGCCGCGGAGCAGCAGACCGCAGTTCTCGCCGGCCCATGCCTCGTCGAGCTGCTTGTGGAACATCTCGATGCCCGTGACCGTGGTCTTCTGCGTCGGGCGGATGCCGACGATCTCGACCTCGGAGTTGATCGCGAGCGTGCCGCGCTCGGCGCGACCCGTGACGACCGTGCCACGGCCGGTGATGGTGAAGACGTCCTCGATCGGCATGAGGAACGGCTTGTCGCGGTCGCGGACCGGGTCCGGGATGTTGTCGTCAGCGGCCTGCATGAGCTCGAGGATCGCGTCGACCCACTTCTCCTCGCCCTCGAGCGCCTTGAGCGCCGAGACGCGCACGACGGGGGCGTTGTCGCCGTCGAAGTCCTGGCTCGAGAGGAGCTCGCGGACCTCCAGCTCGACGAGCTCGAGGATCTCCTCGTCGTCGACCATGTCGGACTTGTTGAGCGCGACCATCAGGTACGGCACGCCGACCTGCTTGGCGAGCAGCACGTGCTCGCGCGTCTGCGCCATCGGGCCGTCGGTGGCGGCGACCACGAGGATCGCGCCGTCCATCTGGGCAGCACCCGTGATCATGTTCTTGATGTAGTCAGCGTGACCCGGCGCGTCGACGTGCGCGTAGTGGCGCTTCGGCGTCTCGTACTCGATGTGCGAGATGTTGATCGTGATGCCGCGCTGGCGCTCCTCGGGAGCGGAGTCGATCGAGGCGAAGTCGCGCTGCACGTTGGTCGCCGACGGGTACTTGTCTGCAAGGACCTTCGAGATGGCCGCCGACAGCGTCGTCTTGCCGTGGTCGACGTGACCGATCGTTCCGATGTTGACGTGCGGCTTGGTCCGCTCGAACTTGGCCTTAGCCACTGTGTCCTCCTAGGACTGTTCTCATGAGTGCACCGCCGCGTCCGCGGCAGGCGTTCGGGTGGTGTTGGAATATGGTACTTGGCTCGCCGGTCCACGCGAAACCGAGCGGGCCGGCGGTGGGCCGGGGCGGCTCGCGCCGCCCCGGCGGGTCACTCGCCCTTGCTCTTCTGGACGATCTCGTCCGCGACGGCCTTGGGGACCTCGGCGTAGGTCGAGAACTCCATCGAGTAGACGGCACGGCCCGAGGTCTTCGACCGGAGGTCGCCGACGTAGCCGAACATCTCCGACAGCGGCACGAGGGCCTTGACGACCTTCACGCCCTGGGCATCCTCCATCGACTGGATCTGCCCGCGGCGCGAGTTCAGGTCGCCGATGACGTCGCCCATGTACTCCTCCGGCGTGCGCACCTCGACCGCCATGAGCGGCTCGAGGAGCACCGGCTGAGCCTTGCGCGCTGCCTCCTTGTAGGCCATCGAGCCGGCGATCTTGAACGCCATCTCCGAGGAGTCGACGTCGTGCGCCGCGCCATCGAGCAGCGTCGCCTTGACGCCGACCGTCGGGAAGCCGGCGAGCACGCCGACCTGCATCGCGTCCTGCATGCCCGCGTCGACCGAGGGGATGTACTCACGGGGCACGCGACCGCCGGTGACGGCGTTCACGAACTCGTAGGTCTCCTCGCCGGCCAGGTCCATCGGCTCGAGCTTGATCTGCACCTTGGCGAACTGGCCGGAGCCACCCGTCTGCTTCTTGTGGGTGTAGTCGTACTTGTCGACGGTGCCCTTGATGGTCTCGCGGTACGCGACCTGGGGCTTGCCGACGTTGGCCTCGACCTTGAACTCGCGCTTCATGCGGTCGACGAGGATGTCGAGGTGCAGCTCGCCCATGCCCTTGATGACCGTCTGACCGGTCTCGGGGTTGTTCTCGGTGCGGAAGGTCGGGTCCTCCTCGGCCAGCTTCTGGATGGCGAGGGAGAGCTTCTCCTGGTCGGCCTTCGTCTTCGGCTCGATCGCGACCTCGATGACGGGCTCGGGGAACGTCATCGACTCGAGCACGACCTGGTTGGCCGGGTCGCAGAGCGTGTCGCCGGTCGTGGTGTCCTTGAGGCCGATCACCGCGTAGATGTGGCCCGCGGTCATCGAGTCGACCGGGATCTCCTTGTTGGCGTGCATCTGGAAGATCTTGCCGATGCGCTCCTTCTTGCCCTTGGTGGAGTTCGCCACCGCGGCGCCGGAGTCGACGTGGCCCGAGTAGACGCGCACGTAGGTCAGGCGGCCGAAGAACGGGTGCACGGCGACCTTGAACGCGAGTGCCGCGAACGGCTCGTCGCGGTCGGCGTGGCGCTCGATGATGACCTCTTCGTCGCGCACGTCGTGGCCGGGGATGGCCGGGACGTCGAGCGGCGTCGGCAGGTAGTCCACGACCGCGTCGAGCATCGGCTGCACGCCGCGGTTCTTGAACGCCGAGCCGCAGAGCACGGGGTAGATCTCCGAGGCGACCGTCATCTTGCGGATGGCTGCCTTGATCTCGGCGACCGTCAGCTCCTCGCCCTCGAAGTACTTCTCCATGAGCGCGTCGTCGGTCTCGGCGACCGTCTCGAGCAGCGCCTGGCGGTACTCCTGCGCCTTCTCGACGAGATCGGCGGGGATCTCCTCGATGGCGTACTCGGCGCCCATCTTCACGTCGCCCTTGGCGTCGCCGCGCCAGGTCTTCGCCTTCATCTCGACCAGGTCGACGATGCCCTCGAAGGCGCTCTCCGAGCCGATCGGCAGCTGGATGACCAGCGGGCGAGCGCCGAGGCGGTTGATGATGGTGTCGACCGTGAAGTAGAAGTCGGCGCCCATCTTGTCCATCTTGTTGACGAAGCAGATGCGCGGGACGTCGTACTTGTCGGCCTGGCGCCAGACGGTCTCGGACTGGGGCTCGACGCCCTCCTTGCCGTCGAAGACGGCGACCGCGCCGTCGAGCACGCGGAGCGAGCGCTCGACCTCGACCGTGAAGTCGACGTGGCCGGGGGTGTCGATGATGTTGATCTGGTTCTTGTCCCAGAAGCAGGTCACGGCGGCCGACGTGATCGTGATGCCGCGCTCCTGCTCCTGCTCCATCCAGTCGGTGGTCGAGGCGCCGTCGTGGGTCTCGCCGATCTTGTGGTTGACGCCCGTGTAGAACAGGATGCGCTCGGTCGTCGTGGTCTTGCCGGCATCGATGTGGGCCATGATGCCGATGTTGCGGACCTTGTTCAGGTCGGTGAGCACGTCCTGTGCCACAGGGTTCCTCCGATGAGTGGATGGAGCGGGAGTTGGGGGATGCCGCGGTGCGGGGACCCCGGCGGTGGGCCGGGATCCCCGCAGGCGATCACCAGCGGTAGTGCGCGAAGGCCTTGTTCGACTCGGCCATCTTGTGCGTGTCCTCGCGACGCTTCACCGCGGCGCCGAGGCCGTTGGACGCGTCGAGGATCTCGTTCTGCAGGCGCTCGGTCATCGTCTTCTCGCGACGAGCCTTGGCGTACGAGACGAGCCAGCGCAGCGCGAGCGTGTTCGCGCGGTGCGGCTTGACCTCGACGGGGACCTGGTAGGTCGAGCCGCCGACGCGGCGCGACTTGACCTCGAGGGTCGGGCGGATGTTGTCGAGCGCCTTCTTGAGCACTGCGACCGCGTCCTGGCCCGACTTGGTGCCGACGCCGGCGAGCGCGCCGTAGACGATGCGCTCGGCGAGGCCCTTCTTGCCGTCGAGGAGGATCTTGTTGACGAGCTGCGAGACGATCGGTGCGCCGTAGACGGGATCGGCAACGACCGGGCGCTTGGGGGCGGGACCCTTGCGAGGCATTACTTCTTCTCCATCTTCGCGCCGTAGCGGCTGCGAGCCTGCTTGCGGTTCTTCACTGCCTGGGTGTCGAGCGCGCCGCGCACGATCTTGTAGCGCACGCCGGGGAGGTCCTTCACACGACCGCCGCGGACGAGCACCATCGAGTGCTCCTGGAGGTTGTGGCCCTCACCGGGGATGTAGGCGGTGACCTCGGTGCCGTTCGAGAGCTTCACGCGGGCGACCTTGCGGAGCGCCGAGTTCGGCTTCTTGGGGGTGGTCGTGTAGACGCGGGTGCAGACGCCGCGCTGCTGGGGGTTCGCCTTCAGCGCCGGCGCCTTGGTCTTCGAGACCTTCGGCGACCGACCCTTGCGGACCAGCTGCTGGATAGTGGGCACGTTGCTTCTTCCTGCTGCACGGTGACAGCGTTTCGATGTGGTTCGCCGGCTGGGCCGGCTCCATCGGTGATCCTCCGTGCACGCTCTCGCGTGCCCTCTTCAGGTGGTGGATATGCCGTGGGGGCTGGCGGGTTCGGACCCGCTGCCCACGTGCGGCCCGTGCGCTTCTCGCGCATGGCGCAAGGCGCGCATGTGCGCACACCCGATCAAGGATAGGGCCACGCCGCCTGCACGGTCAAGCGCGCGGGCGGGCCGCGCGGCGCAGCTCGTCGGCGAGCGCGAGCGGCCGCTCGAAGCGCGCCGCGAGGGCGATCGCGTCGCAGAGCGCCAGCAGCAGCTGCGGCGGGGCGACGAGCGGCACGTCGAGGTGCAGCAGCGCCGCGCGGCGATCGCCCGGCACGGTGATCCAGCAGTCGACCGAGAGCGCCGGGAGCTCCCCCGCGCCGCCCGCCTCGCGCACCGTCGGGCGGCGCAGGATGCGCGAGGCCCCGGAGCGCAGCACGCGGTCGTCGTCGCCCGGGCGCGCGGTGCCGCCCTCGCCCTCGTGCGCGGCGCGCAGCACGAGCGGCACGAGGGCGGCCAGCACGTCGTCGGGCCCGGTGCTCGCCGCGGTCGGCACGGCGATGCCGGGGTAGACGGATGCTGCCGCCGGCATGGGCACGTCGGCCTCGAGCGCGATGCCGAGGTGCAGCTGCTCGGCGCCGCCCGCCTCGGTGCGCTCGAGCGCCGCCCCGAGCCTGCGCCGCAGCGCGATGCGGACACCCGCGCGGTCGTCGGCGCCGCCGTGCAGCTCCTCGGCGAGGGCGCGGATGCGGGCCGGCGCGTCGGGCCGGCCCAGGGGCATCGCGAACCACCGGCCCGGCAGCGCGAGCACGAGGCTCATGGCCGCCCCCGCACGAAGATCGACGAGTGGGGCTGCTCGAGCCCGACGAAGTAGCGCTCGAGGTCGTGGAGCGCCATCCAGGTCGCCGCGCGCGAGCCCGCGAGGTCGCCCTGCTCCTGCATCGTGGCCTGGTACGACCGCCCGTCGTGCGGCACGGGCCCGGCGAGCCCGGGCGGAGGCACCCGCACCGTGGTGCGGTGCGCGTCGGCGGCGAGGCTCGGCAGCCTCGGGTCCTCGGCGAGCGGCACCGGGTCGACCGTGCCGTCGCGGCGCCCGTGCTCGAACGCGAGCACGGGGATGTGGCCGCCGATCGCCGTCGCGTCGATGCCGGCACCCGCCACGACGACCGCGTCGACGTCGTACGCGGCGGTGAAGGCGGGATCGGCCGCGAGGCGCGCGGCCGTGAGCCCGCCGAGGCTCCACCCCGACAGCAGCACGCTCGCCCCCTGCGGCACGCCCGCCTGGCGCATCGCCTCGACCACGGCGCGCTCGAGCTGCGTGGGCCCGTCGCCGAGCGTCGCCGCCACGCCGGCGTGCACGTCGTTGATGGAGGACGAGCCCGGCTTCCACATCTGCGTGCTGGGGATGTGCACGCGCCACACCGTCGCCGCCCCGTCGGTCACCGCGGTCACGGTGACCATCGTCGAGGCGGCCGGGTCGGTGCCCGTCGGCCCGCCGGCGTGCGCGTCGACGCCGCGGTTGCCGGCCTGCAGGCGGGCCAGGTGGTCGCCGAAGCCGCCCGGCTCCCCCGTGCGCGCCGGCTGCGCACCGGTCCACACGAGCTGCGGCACGCCCGCATCGCCGGCGACGAGCCAGTCGGCGAGCCACGGCAGCGTGCCGTGCAGCCAGCCGATCGTGCCGCCGACGAGCGCCGCCTCGAGCGAGCCGGTGGCGACGAGCGTGCGCACGAAGGCCTCGTACCCGCCGCCGGCGACCCACGAGCCGAGGACGAGCAGCGCGAGCCCGCCGATGAGCAGGCCGACGAGCCCCGTCGCCATCACGGCGATCGCGAGCGCGGCCGCGACGACGACCGCGACGGCGGCGAGCACGATCGCGCCGAGCCACCGGATCGCCTCGACGAGCGCGTCGGCCACCGCCTCGAGCAGGTCGCCGACGGCGCCGCGCACGTCGTCCCACAGCGAGTCGCGCAGCGACGAGCCCGCGACCTCCGCGCGGATGCGGGCCGCCGCATCCGCCGCCGCCCGCTCCTTGCGCTCGCGCGCCAGGGCCCACGCGTCGGCGGCGGCCTCCCGCGCCGCGGCGTGCTGCTCGACGACGCGCTGCTGCTCGGCGACGAGGGCGGCGGATGCGTCGGCACCGGCGGCCTGGACGGCCAGCCGGTCGCGCTCGGCCGCGGCCGCCGTCGCGGCGGCGTCGGCCGCCCGCCACCGCGCATCCGCCTCGTCGGCCTCGTCCTGCGCGACCCGCAGCTGCTCGGCGTAGTCGACGAGCGCCTCGCCCGCGACGGCGTAGCGCGAGGTCGCGCGCCCGAGCTGCTCGGCCACCTCGCCCGCCGCCTCCCGCACGCGGTCGAACGCCTGCGCCCGGGTGGCCTCCTCGTCGCGGATCGCGTCGAGGTGCGCGATCGCCTGCTCGATCGCGGCGGCGGTGCGGCGGTAGGCGTCGCCGTGGCCCTCGACGACCGGCCACCGCCCCTCGAGCTGCCCGAGGCTCATCCGTCGGCCGCCAGCCGCCGGTCGGCGTGCCGGAAGGCGTCGGCGATCCCGTCGACCGTCGCCGCGAGGCGCTCCGCGGCCTCCTGGAAGCGCTCGCGCGTGTCGTCCCACGTGTCGGCGAAGTCGAGCACCCGCGCGGCGAGCAGCTCGTGGCCGACCGCCTCGGCGACGGCCCCGCTCGTGCGATCGGAGGCGCCCAGCTGCCGGGCCACGTGCTCGAGGTGCGAGACCGCGCCGTCGAGCTCCGCGTAGGAGATGCGGATGTCGGTCATGGAGCCCCCTCGCCTGCGACGCTAGGGAGCGCGGCGCCGGGCGGGAATGGGGACGACTCCCCATGGCGCGCCTACGGGCGGGGGCGCACCCAGCGCAGCGTCGACGCGCACGCGTCGAACAGCACCCGCATGCCGTCGACGAGCGGGTCGTCTGCCTCGACGTCGAGCGGGCGGGCGAGCGTCACCGTCAGCTGCAGCGCCGCGCGGCGGTGCGTGCCCGGCATGGGCGTGAGGTAGACCACGGTGAGCACCCGCATCGACTCGTCGCCCATCGACTCGAGCCGGTCGCGCTCGAAGCGCACGATGCGGCGGTCGTCGTCGAGCGCGGTCGCGCCGTACTCGCGGATCGCGTGGCGCACGACGTCGTCGAGCGACACGTCGGGCTGGGCCCGGCGCACCGAGGCGAGGATGGATGCGGGCATCCAGAGCGTGTCGTCGCCCGGCTCGGTGGGGGTGAAGAACGCGCGCACGTCGCCGCGCCGCATGCTCTCGAACGACTCGCGCAGCATCGACTGCGCCTGCGCGAGCAGGTCCGGCCGGTGGGCCTGCATCGCCCGCGCGCGCACGCTCGCCGTCATCGCCTCCTGCTCGGCGCGGTCCGGCCGGTGGCGCGCCCAGCCCGGCGGCAGCTCGAGCTCGAAGTCGGGCTCGGGCGGCGCGCCGAGCGCGGCCCGAAGGTCGGTGTCCTGGCTCATCGGCGTCCCCTCGCCTCGGTGTCGATGCGGTGCAGCGTGCCGAGCGCGGCGCGCTGCGCCCGCTCCCCTGTCTCGGCCGGGATGCGCCCGCGCTCGACGAGCAGCGCGATGGCGCCGTCGCGGTCGGCGCGGATGCGGTCGAGCTCGCTCGCGGGGATCGTCGCGAGGGCGGCGCGGAGGCGATCGCCGTCGTGCGCGCGCTCGGCCGCCTCGCGCTCCGCCGCGCCCGCGTCGACCCGCGAGCCGGCGACGAGCACGAGCACGCCGAGCGCGAGCCCGAGGACGCCGGCGATGAGCACAGGCACGCGCCACGGGCCCGCGTCGGCGACGGTCTGCAGCGCCCCGGCGCTGGTCATCGTCCACGCGGTGAGGCCCGCGAGGACCGCGGTGCCGAAGCCGAGCAGCAGCAGCGTGCCGTGGCGCTCGCGGCGGCCGCGCAGCCACCAGCCGGCGGCCACCGCCTGCACGACGGCGGCGATCGCGAAGCAGGCGCCGGCGATCGGCACCGAGATGCTCGCGTCCATGCGGTGGAGGCCGAGCGGGTCGCCGAGGATGGCGGCGAGGCCGATGAGCGGCGCGATGAGCGCGAGCAGCGCGGGCAGCATGAGCCACAGGCCCGCCATCCCGCTGCCCTTCGCGGCGGCGACGCGGGCGAGCCCGGCGCCGTCGTCGCCCATGTGGGCGAGGGCCTCGGGGTGCCGCTGCAGGGCGTACGCCTCGAGGATGCCGAGGCGCGGCTCGGCGGCGGCGGAGAGGTCGTCGGCCCAGGCGAGGGCGCTCTCGTGGCGCAGGCTCACGCGGCGCCCTCCTCGAGCGGCCAGCCGGCCTCGTCGGCGACGAACGCCGGGTGCGGCGAGCCGCGGAACGCCGATCCGTCGGGCCGGTGCACCTCGATGCCGTCGACGAGGTCGCGCAGCCCCGGCATGCACAGCGCCAGCACCTCGGCGAGCGTCGGCTCGACCGACACGACGACGGTCGCAGCGCCGTCGTCGAACGCGTAGAGCACGAAGCCCGCGGCGGCGCCCGGCTGCACGTCGTCGATCGAGGCGGTCGCACTCACCTGCACGCCGTCGCCGAGCGCCGCGCTCCCGAAGGGCTGCACGGCGGCGCCGGACTCGCGCCAGTCGGGGATCGCGGCGCTGTCGACGACGCGGGCGCGCACGACGGCGAACACGGGCAGCGCGCCCGGCCACACCTGCCACGCGAGCAGGTCGTCGGGGTCGCGCCGCGACAGGCCGGCCTCGAGCAGCATGGGCACCGCGCGGTCGAGCTCGGGCGTCCACCGCTCGCCGAACGCGCGCCGCAGCCCCTCGGAGCGCTCGGCAACCCAGCCGGCGTCGTCGCCGCCGGGCCCCGGCATGCCGAGCCAGCCGGGAGCGGCCGTGCTCGCAGAGATCCGCCACATGTCCGTCACCGCTCGCACCCTCCGTCGCCGCCCGTCGCCGAGCCCTCGCTCACCAGAGGATGTCGAAGGCCGGGAACCGCTTCTTGATCGTCTCATGCCCGCTGAACATCGAGATCCAGCCGTCGTACTTGAGCGGCACGCCCATCAGGCCGTGCATGAGGTCGGATGCGGTGGCGAGCGCGGGGAGGATGCCGGTCGCACCGTCGCTCATCTTCTCGTAGGCGGCGATGTCGCGCCCGGTCAGCAGCCGCGCCATGACGTCGCCGATGCCGTTGGGGTTGTTGCCGGTGACGAACTGGCGCAGGCCCCCGAGCACGCCGCTCGCGCCGCGGCCGTGGAACAGGTAGGCGAAGCCGAGCTCGCGCGCCTGCGAGCCGGCCGCGCTCCATGCCGTCTTGCCGAAGGCGCCGCCGAACATGTCGTCGGCGAAGCTGAACTTGCCGCCGGCGATCTTGCCGAGCTTGCCGAACGGCAGGACGCCGACGATCGCGAGCCCGAGCTGCATCCAGCCGGCGTCGCCGCGCATCTTCTGGTAGATCGTGAGCGCGAGCGCGATCACGCCGATCACGGCGCCGATGAGGGCCAGGATCGGCCCGCCGACGATGATCGCGAGCACGCCCACGACGAGGCCGGCCCAGGCCAGCGCCTTCTGGAGCCCGGCGACGAACCCGTCGACGTCGTCCCAGAAGCCGTCCTTCACCTTGCCCTCGAGCACCTCGCCGATGTCCTTCGCGGCGGTGTCGAACGCGTCCTCCCACGTGTCGTAGTCGGCGTCCCAGCGACCGGCCTCCGCCTCCCACGCCTCGTAGGCGGCGAGCTTCGCGGCGTCCTCCTCGGCCTGCTGCTGCGCCTCGGGGCTGTCGGCCTCCGGCTCGAACCAGCCGCCCGTGCCGCGCGGCTCCACGGAGCCGGGCAGCGACTGGAACGTCGCCCAGAGCGCGGCGCACTCGTCGACGTGCACGGTGATCTTGGGCTGCACGTCGGCGAGCGCCTCCCCGTAGGCGATGAGCACGGGCCCCGTGGGCTCGTAGAGCTCGCCGGCCTCGCGCAGCAGGCCGTAGGTGTCGCCCACCACCTCGCGCAGCTTCTCGACGGCGAGGCCTCGCTGGCCGTCGGCGCCGTCCTTCACCTGCTCGAGCGTGTCGGCGCTCGCGATCATCGACTGGCCGAGCTGCTCGATGCGCTCGCCGCGCTCGACGATGCTGCCGGCGTCGCCCTCGACGTACTCGATCCAGCGGCCCTTGGGCGACTGCGGTCCTGCGTACACCATCTCGGTCTCCTCCGTCGGATCAGGCCGCGGCGTCGGAGGACTCGAGCTTCAGCGCGGCCTCCTGGTCGAACTCGGCGAAGCCCTCGAGCACGCCCTGGACGTGGTCGCGCACCTTGGTCATGTCGCGGGCGAGGTCGACCCGCTTGTCGTTCCAGCGGCTCTCGAAGTCGCCGGCCCGGTCGCGGAGGTCGCCGCGCCCGAACGGGCGACCGATGGCGGCCTCGAGCTCGCTCGACCGGTCGCCGGCGCTCTCGAGCTCGGTGATGATCTCGTCGAGCTGCATGCGCAGAGCGAGCAGCTCATCGAACGTGATGAGCACGTCGTGCATGATCTCCCCTTGCTCGGCGCGGCAGTCGCGCCCTCCGTCATTCCCAACCTAGGCGGGGCCGCCGCGCCCGGCGATGGGGAGGACTCCCCACCCGGTGCGCGCCGCTCCGCTCCGCGTGGAGGGGGCCGACGTCGCCGGCCCCCTCAGCGAGCATCGGCTCAGCTGCCGGCCATCTGCTCGTCGAGCGACTGGATCGCCTGCATCATGCCGCGCAGGGCCTCGCCCATGTCGGAGATGCCCTCGATCGCCTGCTCGAGGCCGGTCGTCAGCTCCTCGTAGCCCTCGCCGAACTTGCCCGACGCGTGCTGCGTCTTGAAGTCCTCACCCAGCAGGGTGTCGACCTGGCTCTTCAGGTCCTTCAGGACACCCGAGATGTCCTCCTTGCCGGTGTCGAGCTTGCCCGCCACCGACTCCATCTCGGCATAGGAAGCACCGAAATCGCTCATGGCCGTCTCCTCTTCGGATCGTGTTCCGGGGCCCGACCGGGCCACCTGAGGAAGACTCTACGATTCGCGCGCTGGGAGCGCGATGGGGAGAGGTGCCCACCCGGATCGCCCTGCCCGGACCACGCGGAAGGGGCCCGGCATCGCTGCCGGGCCCCTCGATGCCGCTGCGGTCAGCTGCCGGCCATCTGCTCGTCGAGCGACTGGATCGCCTGCATCATGCCGCGCAGGGCCTCGCCCATGTCGGAGATGCCCTCGATCGCCTGCTCGAGGCCGGTCGTCAGCTCCTCGTAGCCCTCGCCGAACTTGCCCGACGCGTGCTGCGTCTTGAAGTCCTCACCCAGCAGGGTGTCGACCTGGCTCTTCAGGTCCTTCAGGACACCCGAGATGTCCTCCTTGCCGGTGTCGAGCTTGCCCGCCACCGACTCCATCTCCGCATAGGAGGCGCCGAAATCGCTCATGGGTCCGATCCCTTCATCGTTGCCGATCCATGGCCCAGCCGGACCATCCGAGACCCCACGCTACGGAGGGGGCCCTCCCCCATCAATGGGGAGGACTCCCCATGCCCGCGGGCTCGGGCTGCGCCTGCGGGGCGAGCGCGGCGCCCTCCGGCACGAGCGGCAGCTGCACCGTGACCGCGCGGCCCTGCTGCACGAAGATGCCGCGGCCCTCGGGGAAGTCGCCGCGCTTGACCTTCGGGAAGGGCACCTTGAAGACCGAGTCGCCGTCGTAGGCGTCGGGCTTCAGCACGATGCCCTTGCGGCCGGCCTTGAAGTCGCCGATGAAGCCGTACCCGCCCGTCACCTGCGTGATGTCGGCGTCGCCGATCAGCAGGTGGTCGCTGCGGTTCACGGCCTGGAAGAGCGCCTTGAGCGCGCGCTCGGCGTCCGAGTCGGCGAACTGCGGCACGTTCTCGATCACGACCATGATGCGGCCGGGGATCGACTCGTCGCCGACGATCTCGGCGAGCTCGGTCGCGAGCTCCTTCGCGGCATCCGGCTTCGTGACGCTGCGCACCCACGGCCGGAACCCCTCGAGCGCCGACCGGCGCCCCGCGAAGTGGAACAGCCGCACGTCGGGGTCGAACCGCTCCATCGCCACGACCAGCGCGCGCATCGCGTTCGTCTTGCCCGATCCGGGCGGCCCCGCGACGATGAACGTGCCGACCGGGTCGAAGTCGCGCGGCGCGAGCGTGTCCTCGGCGACGCCGAGCACGGGCAGGTCGTCGACGCGGTCGGGCAGCTGCTCGAGCGAGAGCCGCGTGGGCAGCGCCCCGATCTCCTCGACGTCGGGCGCGCCCTGCTCGCGCAGCGCCTGCGCCAGCTGCCCCATGAGCTTCGTCTGCTCGGCCACGTTCGGCGTGCCGCCGAGCGTCGCGACCTGCATCTCGAGGCCGTCGACGATCGCGCGCCCCGGCGCCGACCGGTCGTCGAGCACGTCCTTCGGGGCGCCGACGAGCATGTAGCCCGACTCGTCCGAGAGGCGCAGCACCACGCGGCGCGAGATGTTCGAGCTCACCGCTGTCGGCACCGCGCCGGAGCGGTCGGCGGTGACGACCGCGTGGATGCCGAGCGGCCTGCCCTCGCCGAGGATGCGCATGAAGACCTGGTAGAACGGCGACCTGGCGCTCGTGATCTCCCAGTCGGCCTTGAACTGCGGGAAGTTGTCGAGCAGCAGGAAGATGCGGCTCGTCGACGGGTCGACGAGCTCGCGGTACTCGGTCAGGCTCGCGGCGCTCGCGGCGGCGAAGGCCTTCCCTCGGCGGTCGAGCTCGCGGCCGAGCGAGCGCAGCAGCCGCTGCACGCGCTCCGCGTCGTCGCCGGCGATGATCGACCCGACGTGCGGCAGCACCTCGAGCGACTTGAGCGCGCCGGAGGCGAAGTCGAGGCCGTACACCTCGGCGCGGCTCAGCTCCGGCCGGATCCCGGCGGCGATGCCGATCGTCTTCAGCAGCGTCGACTTGCCCGAGCCGGAGGTGCCGTAGACGAGCAGCGAGCCGTCGCGGTCGGGGTGGAAGTGCACGGCGTCCTGCCGCTGGCGCTCGGGGATGTCGGCCTTGCCGAGCACGATGCGGCCGTCGCCGCCCTGGGGCAGGTCGCGCAGGTCGACCGTCGTCTCCAGGTCGTCGAGCCACGGGCGGCGGGGCGCCGGGATGCCGGCGAGGCGGGTCGCCTCGATGAGGGTGCGCACCAGGCGCTTCTGGTCGTTGGGGCCGAGGTCCTCGTCGTGCGAGTCCGACTCGGGCGCGGCTTCCGGCTCCCAGCGCTGCACCGAGCCGAACCGCAGCTCGGCGACCTTCACGTCGGCGGGCTTCGCCTCGTCGGGGCGCGTCCACCCGCCCGCGTAGGCGGACTGGAACGGCACGAGCCGGCCCGGCCCCGTCTTCGCGATGCCGCGACCGGGGATGGACGGCGGGAACGACGCGGCGACGGGGTCGTCGACGACGTCCTTGGAGTCGGACTCGTCAGCCATGCGCAGCGCGACCCGCAGGTTGGTGTTCGCGCGCAGGTTGTCCTTGATGACGCCGGCGGGCCGCTGCGTGGCCATGATCAGGTGGATGCCGAGCGAGCGGCCGCGCTGCGCGATGTCGACGACGCCGTCGACGAACTCGGGGACCTCGCCCGCGAGCGCCGCGAACTCGTCGATGACGAGCACGAGCGCCGGCGGCGTCTCCGGGTCCTGCCGCTTCTCGAGCTCGAGCAGGTCCTTCGCCTTCTTGCGGTTGAAGAGGTGCTCGCGGTGGTGCAGCTCGGCGCGCAAGCTTGTGAGCGCGCGACGCACGAGGTGGGGGCTCAGGTCGGTGACGAGCCCGACGCAGTGCGGCAGCTCGACGCAGTCGGCGAAGGCGGAGCCGCCCTTGTAGTCGACGAACAGGAAGGTGACGCGGTCGGGGCTGTGCGCCGCCGCCATGCCGAGCACCCAGGCCTGCAGGAACTCCGACTTGCCGGCGCCCGTCGTGCCGCCGACGAGCGCGTGGGGTCCCTGCGTGCGCAGGTCGAGCGTCATCGCGTCCGTCGCGCCCTGGCCCATGATGGCCCGCAGCGTGCCGGCCTTCTTCAGCCGCGGCTTCTGCGCGCCCGAGCGGTCGAGGATCGTGCTGCCCTGCCGCCACCGGTCGACGACCGCGCTCGGGTCCTCGGCGAGCTCGGGCCCGACGAGGTTCAGCAGCATGACCGAGTCGGGGATGTCGGAGGAGTCGTCGATCACGATGCTCGCGTCGACGACGGGCGCGAGGCGCTTGGCGAGCATCTGCATGTAGTCGTTCGAGACGCCCTCGACGGTGACGCCCTCGTAGTCGACGCCCGAGCGCACCGTGCCGACGCGCGCGGCGCCGAGGCCCGCGGAGACGTCGACGAACGAGCGGCAGACGGCCGGCAGCGACTCCACCGTCGGCGCGACGAACACGCCGTAGACGCCGACCGCCGAGCCGCGCTCGAGGATCTGCGTGAGGCGCGGCCGGTCGACCGGCGCGTCGTTCGTGACGACGAGCACCACCGAGGTCTGGATGCTCGTGACGGTGTCCTTCGCGGCGCGCTCGACGTCGGAGCCGTACCGCATCGGGTCCCACTCCTCGTCGAACGGCGTCTTGCGGTCGGGCGCGGCCTGCTTCGAGCGGCCGAGCACGAGCTCCTCGAGCGCGTTGAGCAGCGCGGCGCCCGCGGTGGCGGAGTCGGCGAGCGGCATCTCCTTGAAGGGGCTCGTCTCGCTCGTGGTGTGCGGCAGCCACTTCATCCACTCGAGCTCGCCCGTCCACTCCGCGTCGCAGATGGCCACGGTCACGACCTCGTTGGGGGCGTGCAGGCCGTACAGCTGCACGGCCAGGCCCCGCAGCGCATCCGCCGCGAGCGACTTCGGGCCCGCCACGCCGATCGAGCCGACGGCCGAGAACGACTCGACGATCGGCACGTCGTCGACGTAGCGGTAGCGCTCGCGCAGGCGCTCGACGCGCTCGATGTACTCGGGCAGGCCGTCCTGCGACTCCTCGTCCTTGATGGAGTTGCGCGACTCGGCGCGGCAGGTGCCGAGCCGCACCGACAGGAAGTTCCAGTGCTCGGGGCGCCTGGTCCAGAGCATGGGGCCCAGCCGCATCGCGTGCTCGAAGACCTCGGCGACCGGCGGCACCTCGAGGCCGCGCAGCCGCTCCTCGACGGGCTTCTCGCGGTAGAGGGTCTCCTCGAGCTCCTCGTATCGGGTCTCGAACAGCTGCGTCTCGAGCTTGCGCTTCTGCCCGTTCTGGGTGCGCATGTTGATGAAGTTGCCGAGCAGCATGAGCGGCGTCATGAGCGCGATGATGATCGACCGCGGGTTGTTCGTCATCGCGAACAGCGCGCCGGCGAGCAGGATGGGCGTCACGAGCATCGGCCATGGGAAGAGCCGCTGCACCATCTCCTTCGGCAGCCGCGGACCCTTGTAGGCGGTGCCCGGGTAGCGCGCCTCGACGCGCGGGCTGCGGTTGAACATGAGCGCGCCGCCGCGCTCGAGCACGGGGTCGGGGCCGGATGCGTCGAAGGCGCCCACGAGCGAGACGGCCAGGTCGGAGTCGCCGATGGTGAAGACCGCCCCCGGCACGACCCGCAGGCGGGAGACGAGGCCGCCGTCGACGAGCACGCCGTTCGCCGAGTTGAGGTCGACGACCTCGATGTGCGCGCCCACCTCGATGCGGGCGTGCCGCTTCGACACGAGCGGGTCGGCGAGCACGATGTCGTTCGCGGCGTCGCGGCCGATCGTCGCGTGCCCGCGGGCGAGCTGGAACTCCTGCCCCGCGAGCGGGCCGCGGACGACGCGCAGCACCGCGACCGCCTCGAGCGCGGTGCCTGCGCGGCCGCCCCGCTGCGCCCCGGCGGCGCCGAGGTTCGCGACCTGCGTGTGGAATCCGCTGCCGATCGGCGCCTCGGCGATGAGCGCATCGGGCTGCAGCTGCACGAGCGCCTGCTCGGTGGGCGGGGCGACGGCGAGGGTGAGCGTGTCGGCGTCGGAGCACGGGATCGAGCGCGCCGGGTCGGCGAGCGCGATCTGCCGCGCCACGTCCTCCACCGTCGCCGTCGAGTCGGCGGTGATGACGACGTCGGTCGCCTCGGTCGCCGGGCGGTGGAGGGTCAGCTTGACCTTCATGCAGGCATCCTCACGGTCAGTCCTGGTCGTCGGCGTCGCGCAGCGCCGGGTCGTCGAGCAGGTCGAGGTCGGCGCGGGTGACGAGCTGCGACGAGACGGCGTACTCGACGAGGCGGGCGCGACGGTTGCTCGCGAGCTTCCCGACACCGCCGCGCAGGCCCTGCACGCCCATCCGATCGAGCTTGTCGCAGACGTTGTCGAGCTTGCGGTTGAAGCGGCTCATCGTCCACCCGAGCCGCTCGGCGGCGGCGCCGCTCGAGGGCAGCTCGCTCACGCCCACCCCATCGCGGCGCAGCATCGGCTCGGCGAGTGCCACGATGAGCAGCTTCTGCAGCTGCGTCAGGCCCACCGGCATGACCGTGGTCTCGCCCGACGAGCGGCGGCGGTGCTCGGTCGACATCGCGAACGAGGCGTCGTCGCAGTGCAGCCCCAGCTCGTACGTCGTGGGGCCCGCGGTGAAGACGATCGAGCACTCGGAGAACACGATCGGCAGCCGCGCGCCGGGCGAGAGCCACGACTGCACGGCACCGCCCGCGCTCGAGACGGTCGCCGACAGGCGCGAGCCGACGTTCGACAGCCACCACAGCCCGTCGCGGTGGCGCAGCTCGAGGAACGCGCGGTGCAGGTACTGGTTGTCGTCGACCGTGAGGTCGCCCTCGCGGCCGATCACGAACGGCTTCGCCGGGTCGAGCGTGCACCACTCGCCGGCGAACTCGATCTGCAGCACGGGCGCCTCAGCCATCGACGCACCCCGTCGCGTCGTTCGAGGCGCGCCCGTCGGCGCGCACGAGCCGCACGAGCACGCAGGTCTCGCCATCAGGATCGCGCTGCACGGCCACCTCCGGGGTGTTGACGATCGCGGTCACCGGGTCGGCGTCGCTCGGCTCGGTGCGGTACTGGAACGTGTCGCCCTCCTGCGGCTGGGCGTTGACCCAGCGGAACACGACGGTCTCGCCGTCGACCTCGCCGACGACGTTGATCGGCTGCGGCGGCCGCTGCGCGGGCGCCGGCGCGGCGACCGTCGCGGAGGGGTTCCCCGACGGCGGCGGCTCGTCGCCGGCCGCGAGCGCCATCCACACGATGCCGCCGCCGACGAGCACGACGAGCGCGGCGCCGACGATCGCCGCCGCCGTGCGGCGCGGGTCGCGCGCCGCCGGGGCCGGGGCGTCCTGCGCGACCGGCGCGGACGCATCCGCCACCGCCTGCCCGGGGCGCGGGCGGCGCATCGTGGCGTCGGGGGCGGCGAGCGCGCTCGGCGCCGGCTCGCCCGCGTGCGGGTCGATCGAGACGACCCCGCGGATGCGCGTCGCGCCGCCGTCCTCCTCGTCGACCTCGTCGGCGTCGAGCGAGTCGTCGAGCACGTCGAGCGGCGTCACCGGCAGCGCCATCTCGGCCTCGACCTGCTGCAGCGCGCGCCCGAAGGCGACCGCCGACGCGTAGCGGCGCGACGGGTCGGGGTCCATCGCCGACGCGAGCACCGCCTCGAGGCGCGGGGGCACGTCGTGGCGGGCGAGCGGCGAGATCTCGCCGCGCTGGATGCGGTCGATGAGGTCGACGCTCGTGTTGCTGCCGCCGGGCAGCTCGAACGGCGTGCGGCCCGCGAGCAGCGTCGAGAGCGTGGCGGCGAGCGAGAAGACGTCGGATGCGGGGCTCGACCGGGGCGGATCCTGGAAGGCCTCGGGCGGCGACCACGGGATCGACATGCCGCTCGTGTCGTCGGCGCCGCCGGCGCTCGTCGCGATGCCGAAGTCGGTGAGCGCGGGGCGGTTGTAGGCGGTCACGAGGATGTTCGCGGGCTTGATGTCGCGGTGCAGGATGCCCGCCCGGTGCGCGGTCTCGACGGCGCCGGCGATCTGCACGCCGAGCGAGAGCACCTCGGGCACCGCGAACCGGTCGCGCCGGTAGCGCACGCCGAGGTTGGGCTTCGGGCAGTACTCCATCGCGAGGTAGGGGCGGCCGTCGGGCGCGACGGCAGCGCCGTAGATCGTCACGATCGACGGGTGCGTCGACAGCTGCGCCATGACGTTCGCCTCGTGGCGGAAGTTCTCGATGAGCTCGCGGTTGACGGCGTCGGGCAGCAGCACCTTCACGGCCACGCGGCGCGACGGCAGCAGCTGCTGGTAGAGGAAGACGTCGGCGAAGCCGCCGGAGCCCAGCAGCGAGACGTAGTCGTAGCCGGGCAGCTCGGGCGGGGCCGAGGGCGCGCGCTTCGGGCTCATCGGGTCGTCCCGTCGGGCGCCGCGTCGCCGACCGGCTCGATCGTGAGCACGACCCCGTCGCCGAGGTCGAGGCGGTCGCCGAGCTGCAGGATGGTCGACGCCTCCGGCCGCAGCCGCTGCGGCGCAGAGCCCTCGCGCAGCAGCAGCGTGCCGTTCGTCGAGCTGAGGTCGACGGCGACGATGTTCCAGTCCTCGATCCGCAGCTCGAGGTGGCTGCGCGAGACGTCCTCCCCCGGGCTGTCGACGGTCACGAGGCGCGGCACGCGGCCGTCCTCGACCCGGCGGGAGCGCGGGCGGCGGCCGACGACCACGCCGCGGCCGAGCGGCACGCGCTCGCCGGAGGGCAGCACGGCGACCGCGACCTCGGGCCGGCGGCGCTGCGCGGCGGAGCTCTCGTCGACGCGCGCGCCGCACTGGGCGCAGTGCGCCGTGCCGGGCGCGTTCACGTGGCCGCGCGGGCACAGGGTCGAGAGCACGAGCGGTCCGGTGGCGGGCGCCGGCTCGCGAGCGCCGCCCTCGGCCCGTTCGGCCTGCAGCCGGCGCGCCTGCTCGGCGGTGATCGTCATGCCGTCGTGGTCGCCGGTGGCCGCGGCCGCGGGCGGGAGCACCGGCTCGGGCGCGGATGCGGCGGCGGGCGTCGAGGGCGCGGCCGCGCGTGCGGGCGGTGAGGGCTCGGGGATCGCGCGCACGTCGACCGCGGGCCGGATGAAGCCCGGCACGGAGTCGATGAGGCCGCCGATCGGGTTGCCCGTGTCGGCGGGGACGTCGGCCGCTGCGCGATCCTCGTCCGGCGCGGGCGGCGTCGGCGCGGGGGCGGGGGCCGGCGTCGGCGCGGGCACGGCAGCCGGCGCGGGCAGGGGCGCCGTCTGCCCGAACGCACCCGCAGCCGGCGCGGGCGCGGGCTCCGGCGCGGCGTCCGGCGCCGGCAGCGCGGGCTCGAGCTCGACCACCGGGGCGACGCGCACGGCGGCGACGCGGACGATGCCGCCGTCGAACGGGAGCGTCGCGGCGTCGAGGGCCGCGAGCCCGCCCGCGGCCACCGCCTCGTCGGGCCGCAGCGCATCCGTCGCCCACTCGGCGCCGAACCGGTCGGGCAGCGCGGCGTCGGCGGTCGTCGCCGGCACGCCGAGGCGGCGCAGCAGCGTGCGCTCGCCCGGCAGGTCGACGAGGCCCAGGAGCGCGGCGGGCTCGACGTCGAGCACCGCGCGGAGGTCGTCCACCGACTCGACCGCGGCCGCGGCGTCGTGCAGCGCCCGCGCCCGCACGGGCGGCAGGTCGCGCTCGCAGACCAGCACCACGCGGCCGGCCGCGACGCACCAGGCCTCGCCGGGCGCGTACTCGATGCGTGCGCTCATCGCAGCGCCTCCCTCGGGATCGTGTCGTCGACCGACTGCGCGTGCGTGTCGTGCAGGTCGCCGTCGGCGAGGGCGACGGCGTCGACGTCGACGACCACCACCGAGACGTTGTCGGGCGCGCCGGCGTCGAGGGCGCGGCGCAGCAGCAGCGCCGCGGCGGCGGCGGGCGAGGCGACGTCGCCGAGGATCTCGGCGATCTCGTCGTCCTCGACCTCGCCGGTGAGCCCGTCCGAGCAGACGAGCAGGCGCTGCCCGCGCTCGGCGGGGCGCAGCCACACGTCTGCGGCCTGGCGCTCGCCGGGCCCGAGGGCGCGCGTGATGACGTTGCGGTGCGGGTGGCTGCGGGCCTCGGCGCGGCGGAGGGCGCCTGCCTCGACGAGCTCCTGCACGACGGAGTGGTCGACCGTCACCTGCTGCAGCGCGCCCTGCTCGAAGAGGTAGGTGCGCGAGTCGCCGATGTTGAGCACGAGCCAGTGGGCGACGCCGTCGACGTCGACGAGCACCGAGCCCGTGAGCGTCGTGCCGCCGATCGGCTCGTCGAGCGCGCGCGTGCGCACGTCGTCGAAGGCGCGCTCCACGGCCTCCTCGACGCACGCGACGTCGGCGAGCGTGCGGCCCTTGAGGCTGCGGAACGCCTCGACCGCGAGCGCGCTCGCGACGTCGCCGGAGGCGTGGCCGCCCATGCCGTCGGCGACGAGGAAGACCGGGAAGGAGGCGAAGACGGAGTCCTCGTTGACGGTGCGGCGCGCGCCGGGGTGGGTGGCGCCCGCCCAGCGCAGCGCGATCGACGGGTGGCTGAAGCGGAACTCGCCGACGGCGCTCACGCGACTCCCTCCACCGTCACGGTGCGGTCGCCGAACCGCACGACGTCGCCGGGCACGAGCGCGAACGGCGCACCCGGCGCGAGCGGGTGCTCGACACCGCCGCGCACGACGCTCGAGCCGTTCGTCGACGCGCGGTCGACCGCCGCGAGCGGCGCCGCGGTGATGAGCAGGTGGGTCTTCGAGATCGAGCGCGTGTCGTCGGCGATCGGCAGCAGGTGCTCGACGACCTCGCCGGCGGCCGGCGCGGGGTTGCGCCCGATGAGCGCGGCGCCCGTGATGGCGAACCGGTCGCCGCTGTCGAACGCGAGCGTCGCGACAGCCGCGCGGGTCGACGCCCGCGCGCGCGTGGCGTCGAGGTCGTCGTCGGCCTCGACGACCTCCACGCGGCGCACGGTGCGGTCGTCGATGCCCTCGTCCGAGCCGTCGTCGAAGCCGCCGTCGAGATCCGGCTCGATGATCGTGTGCTCGTCGATCGGGCCCGACGGCGCGGGGGCGGGGTGCGTCGGCGAGGCGACCGGACGGCTCGCGGCCGGGGCCGGGCGGCCGCCGGGCACGCTGTCGACGATGCCGCCGAGGCCCTCGCCGGCGCCGGGCGATGGCGAGGAGGGTGCGATGGGGCGCCCGGCGCCGCTCAGCTCGCCCGGCCGGTACCCGCCGAGGCGGGCCCCGCCCGCCGGCATGCCCGGCACGGTGTGGCTGGGCGCGGGCTCCGCCGGCTGCGCGCCGATGCCGACGGCGTCGCCGCCCGGCTGCTGGGGGCGCGCGACGCCCACGACGCCCGAGCTCGTGCGGGCGCCCGGACGGTAGGCCTGCGCGAGCCGGTCGGCGGGGGTCGCGAGCGACGGCAGCTGCGACTTGGCCGCCTCCGGCTCGGCGGCGATCGTCTTCCGCGCGATGCGCATCTTCTTGTCGTGGTACGGATCCAGGCCGTCGCGGACATCCACGAACCAGGTGCGGCCGACCTTGTCGAGCCAGCCCCGACCGCGCTTCTCGCTGTCGAGCAGCGGCGAGGCGAGGAAGAGCGCGGTGCCGAGCACGGGCAGCGCGCCGCTCGCCCACAGCACGAGCGCGCGCAGCAGCGCCCTGCCGACCCCGGGCCGCTGCAGCGTCGCCACGTTGACGCTGCGGATGCCGACGAACGCCTTGCCGAGGGTCACGCCCCTGCGGCCGTGCAGCACGATCTGGACGATCGAGAAGGCGGTGGCGAGGACGGCCGAGACGACGGTCGCGACCACCATCCACACGAAGTCCGGGTGCGACACGAGCCCGTAGGGCTGCAGCGAGCCCGTGACGACCTTCAGCACCGTCGGCAGCGCGACGATCCAGAACGGCAGGTGCACGAGCGCGAAGACGGCGAGCTCGATGGCCGAGGCGAGCGCGCGGCGCCCGAAGGGGGCGGGGCGCAGCCCGAGCGCGGCGGCGTACTCGGGGTCGGGCCGGCCCGACTCGTCGAGCCCCTCGACGACCGTCCTGCCCTCGTCGATCTCCCAGATCATCGTCGCCTCCGCTCCTGCCTGCGCCTCGCGAACGACCGCAGCGAGAGCGTGCTCAGCAGGCGACGCCGCGGCGTCGCCTCCGAGCGCATGCCCTTGACGCTGCGCTCCACGTCCGCCCAGAACGCATCCACGTCATCCCGGGCCGGCTCGCCCGGTCCGAAGACGCCCTCGTCGACGAACTCGCCGATGGCCGTCGCCCTCGACCGAGGGTAGCGATCCTCCACCACCCCGGCGACCTCGCGGCGGGTGACGCCGGCGGGGATGGGCAGGCCCAGGTCGACCGCATGGTCGACGACCTCGTGCCAGCCGCCCGAGAGGCGGTCGCTCTCGCGCTCGGCGCGGAAGCGCCGCTTCCTCCGCGCGGCCTTCAGCGCCCCGACGACGAGGAACGGCAGCAGGAGCAGCAGGAGCAGCAGCAGCACGCCGCCCGCGATCCAGAGCCAGATCCCCCACGAGGCGTCCTCGACCTCCTCGTCGTCCTCCTGGCCCTCGTCGGCGACCGTGTCGGGCGAGAGCTCGGCCGGCTCCTCCGGCGGCTGCGGCGGCTGCAGCACCTGCGGCTTGGGCTGCGGCTGCGGCTCGGGCTCCGGCTGGATGCTGTCGTTGTCCTCGGGCGGCGTGGGGTCGAACCGCACCCAGCCGTAGCCCTCGAACGGGATCTCGACCCACGCGTGCATGTCGCCGCCGGTGAGCTCGACCGGCTCGTCGCCGCCCGTGAAGCCGTCGTCCGGGTAGAGGCCCATCACGACGCGCGAGGGCACGTTGATGCGCGAGAGCGCGAGCGCGAACGCGGTCGCGTACTGCTCGTCGTCGCCGAGCAGCACCTCCTGGTCGAACATCGACTGGATGCGGGATGCGCCGTGGCCCGCGAGCGAGGGGAAGTCGCCCTCGAGGCCGTGGCTGAAGGCGCCGCTCGTCATCAGCCGCTGCATCTCGAGGATGTTCTCGAACTGGTTCTGGCCGGTCGCGCCGCGCTCGTTGACCCATGCCTGCAGCAGGTCGGGCACGACCGCGGGCTCCGGCACCTCCACGCTCGTGATCGCGACGCCCTCGAGCTCGTCGATGTCGGGCTGCTGGGGCACGATCGCCTCGAGCGTGTAGGCGTCGCCGGCGGCGAGCCCGTCGAGCGCGATCGCGGTGCCCGTCTGGCCGTTGTAGTGCAGCGAGCCCTGCAGCTCACCGGCGCGCGGCCCGTCGAAGCGCAGCGACTGCGTGTAGCCGACGCCCGGCACCCAGATGCCCGAGTACGCCTGCAGGTCGACCCGCACCTCGACCGGGTCGCCCGACTGCTGCACGAGCACCTCGTCGCCGATGCGCGCGAACGAGCCGGAGCCGCTCGTCTGCTGCGCGCCGGCGACGGCGAAGACGGTGCCGTCGTAGTAGTCGAACGTGGCGATGCGCAGCCGCCCGTCCTCGGGCATGCCGCGGACGGTGAGCAGCGCCTCCTCGTCGAAGTTCTTGTGCCAGTCGCGGAAGCCGGCGAGCGGGCTCGGGTGCTCGGCGAGCTCGATGGGCGGCTCGACGACGTCGCGCAGCACCGCGCGGCTCTGCGGCTGGATGGGGATGCTCACGAGCGCCGCGACCGCCATGGCGGCGGCGATCATCGCGATCGCGCCGCGCGACCGCTGCCGGCGCGCGCGCACCCGGTGGCGCGTGTCGTTCGTGACCTCGACCTCGTCGTTGAGCCCGGTGCGCCACGACGCCCGGCGCCAGGCCCACCAGGCGACGACGACGCCCGCGACGACCACGCCGAGCGCGATCGGCCAGAAGGCGATCTTGGTGCCGAAGGCGATGCCGACGACGAGCGCGAGGAGGCCGGGGAGCATCGCGAGGGGCGCGCCCCGGCGCAGCCGCAGGGCGAGCACCGTCGCGAGCGTCGCGCACACGAGCATCGTGAGGAACGGCACGACGAGCAGGCTCGGGAAGCCCTCGGCGGGCGGCTCGGCGGTCAGCAGGCCCTTCCACGAGTAGACGACGCCGAGCAGCAGCTCGCGCCACGCCTCGAGCGTCGGGAGCACGCCGAAGAGGGTGCTGCGCGGCACCGCGAGCGCGGGCCCCAGCACGATGAGCGCCAGCACGACGCCCGCGGCGGTCATGAGCCAGCTGCGCAGCGGGCGCAGGCTCGTCGCGACGCCGACCGCGATGCCGGCCAGCGCGCCGCCGATGCCGGCGACGAGGTACGCGTGGCCGCCGAAGACCGGCCCGAACGAGAGCGTCGCCGCGACCATGACGAGCAGCACGGCCCCGCAGTCGATCGCCGCCTGCGCCGGCGTGCGCGGCAGGAGCTGGTCGCGGCTCACTGGAGCCCCACCCCTCGCATGACGCGCGGCAGGTCGCTGACCGAGCCGATGGTCGCGAGCGCGACGTCGCCGATGGGCCGGAGCTTCGGGCTCGCGCCCCGCACGACGGTGAAGACGATGACGCGCGCCTGCGTCGGCAGCAGCGTGCGCGCGCGGCGCACGAGCATGGGGTCGACGTTCGCGCCGGCGTGCAGCATGACGACGGATGCCCCGGCATGCTGCCGCGCGATCGTCGCGGCGAGGTCGAGGAAGCGGTCGTCGCGCGGCGACCACTCGACGCCCGAGAGCGCGTCGAGCAGCCGCTTGCCGGTCGTCGCCGGCAGCGTGCGGCGCGACGTCTGCACCACGACATCCATCTCGTCGCGCACCGCCTGCAGGCCGAGCGAGCCGAGGGTCGAGATGGCGGTCTCGAACTCCTGCGGGTCGGCGTAGTCGTCGGGGCTCGTGGAGAGCCCGAGCGCGAGCACGCTCCGCCGGGTCTGCTCGAACTGGCGCACCATGAGCTGGCCGGTGCGGGCGGAGGACTTCCAGTGGATGTAGCGGCGGTCGTCGCCCGCGACGTAGTCGCGCAGCGCGTGGAACGCGATGTCGCTGCTCGTGAGGTCGCGGGTGGTGATGCCCTCGAGGTCGCGGATGAGGCCGGGCGCGGTCTCGTCGAGCTGCACCGTCTTCGGGTGGACGAAGAGCTCGACGGGATCGGTCCACTTCACCTGCCGTCGCAGCAGCCCCACGGGGTCGCCGCGCACCGAGCGCACGGGGCCGACCTGCAGGATCGTGCGGCGGCTCGTCGGGATCGCGAACACGTCCTCGTGCACGTCGCCCGGCTGCATGCGCGGCAGGTGGAACGAGGCGAGCGCCTTCCCGACGGGCACCTCGATCGTCGCGGGCAGCAGCGGCTTCGTCGAGGCGGCGTGGATCTCGATCCGGCCGAGCGCCCGCTCGCCGACGACGACGCGCGTGTAGGCGAGGTCGAGCTCGATGCGGTACCGGTTGCGCCCGACGATGAAGCCGATGCCGCCGATGAGCAGCAGCGCCCCGGCGATGCCGATGACGATGAGCTCCTTCCAGCCGAGCCCGATGCCCGCGACGAGCGCGACGGCCGTGCCGACGAGCACTGCCCAGCCGAAGCCGGTGATCGGCTCGAGCACGGGCCACACCCGCACGCGCAGCCACCGCACCGCCTGCCGCCACCACGCCGAGACGACCGACTCGTCGCCCACGACCGCGTCGAGCGCGCGCTGCAGCGGCGTGCGGTCGCGCAGCGCTGCGCGGCGCAGCCGGGTGGTGCCGGATGCGCCGGTGTCGGCGACGCCGGCGGTGTCGGTGTCAGGTGGGGGCGCGGTCGACGTCGCCCGCTCGGGCGCCGTCGTCATGCAGCGTGCTGCCGGTCCTGCGGCGCGGCGACGTCGGCGATGGCCCGGTCGATGATGCGGTCGCCGGTGACGCCCGAGAACTCGGCCTCGGGGTCGATGACGATGCGGTGCGCCCACACCGACTGGGCGAGCTCCTTGACGTCGTCGGGCAGCACGAACGCGCGGCCCTTCGACGCGGCCCACACCTTGACCGCGCGCATGAGCGCCATCGCGCCGCGCACCGAGACGCCCAGGCGCGTGTCCTTCGACTCGCGGGTGTGCTCCGAGAGCTGCGCGACGTAGTCGAGCACGGCGTGGTCGACGTGCACGGTCGAGGCGAGGTCGATCATCTCGGCGATCGCACCCGTGGTGATCACGGGCTGCACGCCGGCGGATGCGTTGCGGTTCGAGGCGCCGGCGAGGATGCGGACGGTCTGCTCGCGGCCGGGGTAGCCGATCGACGTCTTCATGAGGAAGCGGTCGAGCTGCGCCTCGGGCAGGCGGTAGGTGCCGGCCTGCTCGATCGGGTTCTGCGTCGCGATGACCATGAACGGGCGGCCGACCGAGTAGGGCGTGCCGTCGACGGTCACGCGGCCCTCCTCCATCACCTCGAGCAGCGCCGACTGCGTCTTCGGGCTCGCGCGGTTGATCTCGTCGGCGAGCACGATCGAGGCGAAGATCGGGCCCTTGTGGAACTCGAACTCGCCGGTCTTCTGGTCGTAGACGGTGACGCCGGTGACGTCGGAGGGCAGCAGGTCGGGCGTGAACTGGATGCGGTGGTTCGTGCCCTGCACGGTCGCCGCCATGGACTTCGCCAGCTGCGTCTTGCCCGTGCCGGGCGCGTCCTCGAGCAGCAGGTGGCCCTCGGCGAGCATCGCGGTGAACGCGAGCCGGATGACGTCGTCCTTGCCCAGCACGACGCCGCCGACGGTGTCGACGAGTCGGGTGAACGTCTCGGCGAACCACGCCGCCTGCTCTCGGGTCATCGGTGCGCTCATGTTGCTCTCCTGTCGATCACGGCCACCGCACTCGGGGCGTGCTGAGGTTGACGTTGTCGGGGCCGCCGCTGATCTGCATCCACGCGTCACCGGCGAAGCCGGAGTAGCACATCTTGTCGCCGTTCGCGCGGTTCTGCGTCGAGCCGCTGAGCGAACCGACGCTGACGGTGCCGCTCTGGAACTGGGCGCCGCCGTTCGAAGCGGTGTTGTGACAGCTGAACTGGTAGTTGCCCGGCCGCAGGTCCTGCCAATTGAGCTGGAAGTAGCGGCACGGCTCGCCGTTCGCGCCAGCGCATGGGTTGGAGCCACCGGGATACGCGACGTCCCCCTTCGACAGCGTCACTCGGGGGTTGAGGCGCACCTCGGCGGTCGCCTGCGCGGTCGCGGTGGTCGTCTGCGCGCCGTGCCCGGTCGGGTCGGCGCCGGTCGAGGACTCGACCGTGATCTGCACCGTCTGCCCGCCCCGCGCACCGACGGTGATGGAGTCGCTGTTGCGCACCGACTGCCAGCTGCCGTTGTCGATCCGGATGCGCGTGGTGATGTTCCGGCCGTTCCGCGCGGGAGCGCTCCACTGGAAGGTCACCTGCTCGACCTGGCCGCTGCCGCTCGCCGACGGGCTGCCGATCGCGCCGTATGGTCGCGCGACGTTGCCCGCCGCGGTCCACCCGCTCGCGTACGTGGTGCCGTCGACGACCGCGACCGCCCGCACCTCGAAGGTGTACGGGCCGCCGTTGTTGTCCATCCCGGTGTAGGTGCCGCCCGGGCCGAACGACTGGGCGCCCGCACCGCCGCCGCGCACCTCGAAGCGGATCTCATTGGCGCGCAGGCCGTTCGGGTCGCCCGGCGTCCAGCTGACGACCGAGTCGCCGTTGCCGTCGGTCGCGCTCACGCCGCTCGGCGCATCGGGCGCGGTGTAGGTGCGCACCGGCGCGGATGCGGCCGAGGGCTGGCTCGTGCCGGCGTCGTTGGTCGCCGTCACCGTGAACGTCACGTTCTGGTCGGCCGCCTCGAAGCGGAAGTTCGCCGAGGTGCCGGTGACGACCTGCGGCTGCCCCACCGAGGGCGTGACCGTGTACGTCTCGATCGTCGCGCCGTTGGGGTTCGGCGCCTGCCACGTCACCTGGATCTGCACCTCGCCCGGGATCGACCGGTCGGGGCTCGCCGACACCTGCTGCACCTGGGTGGGCGGGCCCGCGGGCGTGACCGGCTGCGAGTACGCCGAGAAGTCGCTCGGCTCGGGCGCGAGGTTCACGGCCTGGATGCGGAACGTGTAGGCCGTGCCGTTCGTGAGGCCTGTCCAGGTGAAGCTCGTGCCCGCCGCCTGCTGCTGCACGACGCCGCCCGGCGCCGGGGGCGAGATCTCGACGACGTAGTGCTGGATGGGCGAGCCGTTGTTGGCCGGCGGCGTCCATGTCAGGCCGACCTGCGTGTCGCCGCGCTCGACGGCCGGCGGCGCCGGCTGGTCGGGCCGCACGTCGGGGCGCGCCTCGTTGGAGGCCGGGGACGGGTCGGAGAGACCGACCTCGTTCTCGGCCACGACCTGGAACAGGTAGGTGGTGTTGTTCGTGAGCCCCGTCACCGTGCAGGTCGTCGACGAGCAGGGGAAGCTGATCGCGCCGTCGGTCGACTGCACGACGTAGCCGAGGATGGGCGCGCCGTTCGACGGCGGCGCCGCCCAGGTGAGCGTGACCTGCGAGTCGCCGACCGCATCGACGTTCGGCCGCGGGGGCGCGTCCGGGCGCGCCTTGACGTTGAGCGTGAGCGTGCCGGTCACCTGGCGCTCGGCGCGGTCGGTGCCGTCCTGCACCGTGTAGCGCACCGTCAGCACGCCCGAGAAGTCGGCGGCGGGCGTGACCGTCACCTGGCGGCCGTCGGTCGACGGCTGGCCCTGGCCCGCGACGAGCTCGGCCGAGACGATCTCGAGCGGCACGCCGTCGTCGGCGTAGGGGTTGAAGTCGTTGGCGAGCACGTCGACCGTGATCGGCTCGCTCGCCGTCGCCTCGCCGGTGTCGGGCCGCGCGATCGCCATCGGCCTCGTCGTCGCGACGACCTCGACGACCACGGTGCCGGGCGCCTCGTTGCCGAGCGGGTCGATCGCCACGATCTGGAACGAGCCGGTGGTGCCGGGCGCGGTCGTGCGGTCGGCGGAGGCGGTGAAGACCGAGCCCTCGAGCGAGTGCTGCACGCCGGGCATCGAGCCGCCGCGCAGCTCGAAGCGCATCGCCTCCATATCGCCGACGTCGGGGTCGGTGGTGGCGTCGAGCAGGTCGAACGTCGCGGCGCGCTCGCCCGCCTCGGGGCGCACGACCGCGCCCGCGAAGCTCGGCGGGATCGCGCTCGACGGCGTCACGTCGATCGGGATCGTCAGCATCGCCGTGTTGCCGTCGGGGTCGTCGGGCCCGTCGCCGTCGGTCACCTCGAAGGTGATGGATGCGGGGCCCACGTAGCCCTGCGGCGACTGGAAGCGCAGCGTGTCGTTGTCGACGATGAGCGAGCCCTCGGCGTTGACGGCCGTCACCGTGTCGCCGGAGGTGATGCGCGGAGCCGCGCCGCTCGGCACGGTCACCTCGTCGCGCAGCTCGATGATGAGCTCGAGCCCCGATCCGATCTGCAGCGCCTGGGTCGATGCGAGGTACGGCGCCCGGTCGCGCACCGGCGGCACGGCGACGAACGCCTCCGCCGCGAGCCCGTCGATGTCGGTGACGCGGTAGGTGACGACCTGGAACTCCTCCGAGGGCACGACCTGCACCATGTCGCCGACCACGCGGCCCGCGCCCGTGACGATCGACAGCTCGAGGTCGCTCGGGTCGCCGTCGGGGTCGAGGTCGTTCTCGAGCACGGGCACGTCGAAGGCCTGATCGAGCTCGACCTGGTCGCGCGGCAGCGGGTCGTCGCGCGCGGCCGGCGGCTGCAGTGGCGCGTCATCGGCGACCGTCAGGAGCACCGTGCCGGTCGTGCTCGCGCCCCGCGCATCCACCACCGCGTAGGTGAACTGGTAGTCGCCGGGCGCCGAGGGCGACCGCAGGTCGACCGTGCTGCGCTCGGTGTTGACCTCGGCCTCGCCCAGCTCGGAGGGCAGCTCGAGCCCGTCGACCTGCAGCGTCAGCGCGTCCTGGTCGGGGTCGGAGTCGTTCTCGAGCACCGGGACGGCGATCGCGCGATCGGGGCGCACCGTGATGAGGTCGGTCTGCGCGAACGGCGTCTGGTTGACGTCGGCGGCCTGCGCGATGCCGATGATCGCGGTCGCCGTGCCCTCGGCGCCCCAGCGGTCGCGCACGCGGTAGGTGAACTCGACGGTGCCGGCGCTGCCGGGGAACGCCTCGAAGTCGAAGTAGTCGGGTCCGACCTCGGGCAGCACGCGCCCGCCGTCGGGGCCCGTGTCGTAGCCGACGAGCTCGACGCCGTCGCCGTCGGGGTCGATGCCGTCGAGCGGGATGGGGATGCGCACGGTCGCGCCGGCGAGCACGCGGGAGGTGACCGTCTCGGGCGCGGGCGGCGCGTTCTGCTCGGCCTCGCGCGGCACGATCGTCACCGCGACCGTCGCCGAGTCGCGGTTGCCGAGCTCGTCGAGGATCTCGTAGGTGACGGTCGCGCGCGTCGGCCCGCCCTCGAGCGCGTGCACGCGCAGCTTGCCCTCGGAGATGAAGGCGACGCCCTCCTCCTCCGAGGCGAAGCTCGTGTCGATCACCTGCGGGTTGATCTCGAACGGCGTGCCGTCGGGCGAGAAGTCGTTGCCGAGCACGTCGACCGTCGCGTAGTCGCCCGCGCGCACGGTCGCCGCGTCATCGACGGCCTTCGGCGCGCGCGGCTGCTCGGGCGGCGCGACCGGGATCACCTCGACCGTGCCGGTCTCGGAGTAGCGGCCGTTCGAGACGGTGTAGGTGAACTGGAAGGGGCTCTCGAGGCTGCGGTTGTCCACGATGCTGACGATGCGGCGGTCGCGCAGCTCGACCGTGACCGGCGCCGCGTTCTCGATCGTGAACTGCTGCACGACGAGCACGCCGCCGGCCGGGTCGACGTCGTTCGCGAGCAGGTCGACGACGGCGCTGCCCTGCTGCGGCACGAGCGCGATGTCGCGCACGGCGACCGGTCGCGCCTCGTCGTCGGGCGTGCGGATGTCGACGCGCACGCGCCCCTGGCTCGCCAGCGGTCCGTCCGCGATCATGTAGGTGAAGTAGTGGGTGCCGACCGCGCCGCCCGTGATCCGCACCGTGCCGGTCGACGCATCCCACGTCATCTCGAGCCCCTCGGCGGGCTCGACCGACGCGAGGCGCAGCGGCCGCCCCGAGGGCGAGAAGTCGTTCAGCATCGGGCGCACCGTGGCCTCGCGGCCCTCGATGGTCGTGATGAAGTCGGCGTTCGCGAGCGGGTTCGCGTCGCCGCGCTCGCGCACGTCGACGGTGACCTCGGCGGTCGTCTCGGTGCGGCCGTCGGAGACGGTGATCTCGACCTGCTGGATGCCGACGTCGCCGGTGGCCGTGTAGATGAGGCGGCCCGACGGGTCGGTCTGGATCGTGTCGCCCGAGGCGGAGGTGGCGCCCTGCAGGTAGAGGTCGTCGCCGTCGGGGTCGAGCCAGTCGCTGAGCGCCTGGTACTCGTACTCGCCGCCCTGCTCGACGGCGAACGCCTGCGCGCGCAGCTGCTCGGGCGCGCCGTTCTCGCTCTGGGCGCGCACCTGCACGGCCACGGTCGCCTCGTCGGTCTCGCCGCGGCCGTCGTCGATCTCGTACGAGAAGCTGAAGCCGCCGCCGGCGTAGTCGGCCGGCAGCTCGAGCTGCAGCCGCGAGTCGTTGGCGACCGGGGCGACGCTCACGCCCTCGGGGAGGGGACCCGCGACCGCGGCCGTGAGCACATCGCCGTCGGCGTCGACATCGTTCCACAGCACCGGCAGGATCGTCGAGCGGCCCGGCCGCGCGCCGAACCGGTCGTCGTTCGCGACCGGCGCGGTGTTCTCCTCGTTGACGGGCGGAGGCTGGTTGGTCAGGAGGTCCTCGGTGGACTCGTCCTCCTCCTCCTCGGACTGCTCCTCCGACTCCGGCGGCACGAGATCGTCCCAGTTGTCGACCATGATGAGCGTGTCGGCGAGGATCCACGAGGCGCCCTGCACGAACTGGTTGAGCACGACCGCGTCGCGGTTGACGCGGAAGGCGGTGGGCGAGCCGTCCATCCCCTCGACCTGCACGCGGTGGTCGCGCGCGTCGTCCTGGCAGTCGCGCACGAAGTCGGCCGCGGCGGGCCAGACGCCGTAGACGCAGCCGTCGAGCTGCACGGGGCGCACGGCGTCGCCACCGTCCGGGTGCTCCTCGACCTCGGGCTCGCCGCCGCCGATCGGCTGGCGGATGAGCTGGGTCGCCGTCGACAGGACCACGCGGTCGGACGCGTCGCCGACGAGCTGCACCGCGGCGCCCTCGGGCACCTCGACGGCGCGGCCGGGCAGCAGTAGGGCGCCCGTGCTCGCGTCGAGCACGACCGGCTCGGCGCCGACGGCGGTGACGACGGGGTCGGCCATCTCGCGCAGCTCGCCCCGCTCGCGGAAGCGCGGCTCGTCGAGCACGCCGTCCTCGAGCGGCACCACCACCTGCTGCGCGCCGCCGGGCGAGACGGCGTGCACGGTGCCGTCGAGCCCCACGGCGACCGCCGCCCCCTCGCCGAGCTCGGCGATCGGGTCGGTGCTCTCGGCAGAGAACCCGCCCAGCTCGTCGAAGGGCATCGCCCAGAGGAAGCCGTCGGCGGGGTCGAGGATCGCGACGATGCCGCCGCCCATCGCGATCTCGCCCTGCGGCGGCAGCTGCACGCTCGTGCCCGTGGCGACCTGCAGCGGGTCGACGACGAGGGCGGCGGATGCCTCCTGGTTGTGGAGCAGGACCCGGTCGCCGTCCTGCAGCACGTCGAAGGTCGCCGTCGGCGACGTCAGGCCGGCGTCGAGCTCCTCGGCCTGGATGTTGATGCGGCCGAGCTCCTGCGTGCTCGTGCGCGTCACCCAGACGCCGCCGTCGTTGAGGTCGACGTCGGTGGTCGTGAAGCCGTCGTAGGTGAACGCGAGGATCCCGAGCGCGACTGAGACGGCGGTGACGAGACCGCCCGCTGCCGCAGACCTGCGGTGGTGCTTCACCCACCGGAGCAAGACCGGTTCCCCCACCTCATGAGAAACGCTGACCGAAACCTGAGGGCACGCTTGCAGAGCGTGACCGCGGCCATTGTGTCAGATGAGCGAGCCTCGAGTCTGGGCGGTGTGTCGCGCGCTCAAGCCCGAGCGCGCTCGTAGGCCGCGAGGCGCTCGGCGTTCTCGGCGTTGAAGTCGTCCATCGCCTGGCGGTTCCACTCGCGGGCGCGGCGGCCGCGGCGGGAGACGATCCCGCCGACCCACACCGGCACCTCGCGCGCGATGACGAACGCGAGCACCGACAGCGGCGCCAGGATCAGCTGGCCCAGCTCCTCCGCGTCGATGCCCGGGAGCGCCGTGTAGCTCTCCCAGCCGCCCTCCGCCTCCATGTAGGCGCCGCCGATGTGCGCGGCGTAGACGAGGAGCGCGACGAGGAAGGCGCCGAGCACGTGCGCCCACCAGCCTGCGCGGTTGACGACGAGCGTGACCAGCCAGTAGGCGAGGAAGAAGAC
Source organism: Agrococcus sp. SCSIO52902 (assembly GCF_022983135.1). GTDB lineage: Bacteria > Actinomycetota > Actinomycetes > Actinomycetales > Microbacteriaceae > Agrococcus > Agrococcus sediminis. The sequence goes on along the minus strand of NZ_CP095269.1, from coordinate 1,305,313 downwards.
GATGACCGGCAGGAGGAACGAGGGCCGCAGCCACACGGTCTCGAGCGTCTCGGCGGCGTCGAAGCCGCGGTCGAAGAGGTAGCCGACCGCGAAGAACGCGGCGGCGAACACGAGCGCGAAGATCGCCGTTGCGAGGAGCGCGACCGCGAAGCCGACCCCGCGGGCGCCCTTCCGGCGCGGCGGCACGGGCTCCTCGACGAGCACGATGGGCGTGCCGCCCGAGGCCGCGCGCGCCGTCTCCTCGTCGACCGCGATCGCCGATGCGGGCACCTCGTCGCGCACGATGCCGAAGCGCTGCGTGCGCTCGTCGGCGCCCGGCTGCTGCTCGAGCACGCGGGTGTCGCCGTCGGCGTCGTGCGTGTCGATCGCACGGGTGGCCTGGTCGTCGTGGTGCTGGGCGTCCATCGCCTGCGTCGGCTCCGGCTCGACGACGTCGCGGTCGGAGCGGCCGTCGCGGGAGGCGGCGGCGGCACCTGCGGCTCCGGCGGCGGCGACGCCGCCCGCGGCGAGCGCGCCGGCGTGGCCGCGATCGGCGTCGGGCGCGGGGTCGCCGTCGGGCGTGCCGTCGCCGCCGACGTCACCGGCCGCGCCGGCGTCCGTGCCGGCGGTGTGGCGGCGCAGGCCGAAGGAGGGGCGGCGCGGCTCGACGAGCGGAGGCGGGCCGTCGCCCGCGTCGCGCGAGGCGTCGTCGCCGTCGGCCGCCGCGTCACGGGGGCCCTCGGGCTCGTGCGGGGCGAGCTCGGGCTGCTGCTCGAGCGAGCTGGCCGCCGCGTCGCCGTGCGCCTCGTGGGCGTCGGTGCGGGCCATGTCGTCGGGCGCGGCGGCCGAGTGCGACGGGCCGCGCAGCGTCGAGGGCGCGATCACGGTCGGCTCGATGGGGCTGTCGCCCCGGTCGTCGGCGACCCCGGTGTCGAGCGGCGCGGTGTCGGTGCCCGGCTCGTGCTCCACGAGCGGCTGGTGCTCGTCGTGCTCGGAGACCGAGGTGGCCGCGACCTCCGCGTCGTCGGGCGCGTCGTCGGCCGAGTGGTGGTGCACCTGGCGCTCGCTCGTCGAGGGCTCGACGGCCTCAGCGCCGGTGTCGCCCGTGGTGGGCTCCTTGGCCGATGCGCTGCCGAAGAACCGATCGCGCCACGAGGTGGGCTGCTCGTCGCTCATGGTGAAACCTCCTGAGGCGGCTCGGTGCCGCGCCGTCGGCCGATTCTAGGCACGGCGCGCCGGGCGTCCCCCGCGCCGCACCGCGCGCATCCGTTTTGCCCCGGGCACGACGGAGGGGCCGCACCCTCGCGGGTGCGGCCCCTTCGTCGACTGCGGGCTAGACGTACTGCCCGGGCTCCTCGCCGAGCTCGCCGCCGGTGAAGGCGTCGAAGTCGAGGTAGGACAGGTCGGACTCGTCCACGCCGCCGGCGTCGGCGAACAGGCGGTTCGGGTAGCGCTCCGCCTTCGCCTCCTCCGTGGCCTCGACCGAGACGTCGCGATAGCGCGCCAGGCCGGTGCCCGCGGGGATGAGCTTGCCGATGATGACGTTCTCCTTGAGGCCGAGCAGCGGGTCGCGCTTGCCGGCCAGAGCCGCCTCGGTCAGCACCTTGGTCGTCTCCTGGAAGGAGGCGGCCGACAGCCACGACTCCGTCGCGAGCGACGCCTTCGTGATGCCCATGACCTCCTGGCGGGCCGAGGCCGTCTTCTTGCCCTCGGTGAGCGCCGCGCGGTTCAGCTCGTTGTACCGCGAGCGGTCGACGAGCTCACCCGGGAGCAGGTCGGTCTCGCCGTGGTCGACGACCGTCACCTTGCGCAGCATCTGCCGCACGATGACCTCGATGTGCTTGTCGTGGATCGGCACGCCCTGCGAGCGGTACACGTCCTGGACGCCCGAGACCAGGTGCTTCTGCACCTCGCGGACGCCGCGCACGCGCAGCACCTCCTTCGGGTCGACCGAGCCCACCTGCAGCTGCTGGCCCTGCTCGACGTGGTCGCCGTCGCCGACCTCCAGCGTCGCGCGGCGCAGCACCTGGTAGACGAGCTCCTCGTCGCCGTTGTCGGGCGTGAGCACGACGCGCTTCGACTTCTCGTCCTCCTCGATGCGCACCCGGCCGGCCGCCTCGGCGATCGGCGAGGAGTTCTTCGGGGTGCGGGCCTCGAAGAGCTCCGTCACGCGGGGCAGACCCTGCGTGATGTCGCTCGCGCCGACCGAGCCGCCCGTGTGGAACGTGCGCATGGTGAGCTGCGTGCCGGGCTCGCCGATCGACTGGGCGGCGATGATGCCGACCGCCTCGCCGATGTCGACGAGCTTGCCGGTGGCCAGCGAGCGGCCGTAGCAGTGGGCGCAGACGCCGACCGCCGACTCGCACGTGAGCACCGAGCGCACCTTGACCTGCTCGACGCCCGCGGCGATGAACGCGCGGATCTCGAGGTCGCCGATGTCGGAGCCCGCCGTGGCGAGCACCGTGCCGTCGGCCGCGACGACGTCCGTGGCGACGTTGCGGGCGTAGACCGCGGACTCCACGTTCTCGTGCAGCACCAGCTGGCCGTCGACCAGCTCGGCGATCGGGGTGTCGAGGCCGCGCTCCGTGCCGCAGTCGTCCTCGCGGATGATGACGTCCTGCGAGACGTCGACGAGTCGACGCGTCAGGTAGCCCGAGTCGGCGGTGCGGAGCGCGGTGTCGGCCGAGCCCTTGCGCGCGCCGTGCGTGGCGATGAAGTACTCCGCCACCGTCAGCCCCTCGCGGTACGAGGAGATGATCGGACGCGGGATGACCTCGCCCTTCGGGTTCGTCACCAGGCCTCGCATGCCGGTGATGTTGCGCACCTGGATCCAGTTGCCGTTCGCGCCGGCGGTCACCATGCGGTAGATCGAGTTGCCCTCGTCGAACGCGTCCTGCGTCGCCTTCTGCACCTCGTTGGTGGCCTTCGTCCAGAGCTCGGTCAGGTCACCGCGACGCTCGGCGTCGGTGATGAGGCCCTTCTCGAACTTGTCCTGCACCTTGCGCGCCACCTCTTCCGCGGCGGCGACGATCTCGCCCTTGCGCGCGGGGGTGATGACGTCCGAGAGCGCGACCGAGATGCCCGAGCGCGTGGCCCAGTAGAAGCCCGCGTCCTTGATCTTGTCGAGCGTCGCCGCCACCACGGTCTTCGGGTAGCGCTCGGCGAGCGCGTTGACGATGAGCGAGATGACCGGCTTCGCCGCGACCTCGGAGACGAACGGGAAGTCGTCCGGCAGCAGCTCGTTGAAGAGCGCGCGGCCGAGCGTCGTCTCGTGCAGGAACGGCTCACCGTCGACGAAGCCCTCCGGGCGGTCCTGGTCGCGGAAGACCAGGCCCGACAGGCGGATGCGCACCACGGCACCGAGGTCCAGGGAGCCCTGGTCCATGGCCATGATCGCCTCGGCGACCGAGGAGAACGCGCGGCCCGTGCCCACCGCATCCGCCTTCACCGTGGTGAGGTGGTGCAGGCCGGAGACGATCTCGTGGGTCGGGAGCGTCACCGGGCGGCCGTCGGACGGCTTCAGGATGTTGTTCGACGCGAGCATCAGCACGCGGGCCTCGGCCTGGGCCTCGACCGACAGCGGCAGGTGCACGGCCATCTGGTCGCCGTCGAAGTCGGCGTTGAACGCCGAGCAGACGAGCGGGTGCAGCTGGATGGCCTTGCCCTCGACGAGCAGCGGCTCGAAGGCCTGGATGCCGAGGCGGTGCAGCGTGGGCGCGCGGTTCAGCAGCACGGGGCGCTCGCGGATGATCTCCTCGAGCACGTCCCACACCTGCGGCTTCGACCGCTCGACCATGCGCTTGGCGTGCTTGATGTTCTGGGAGTGGCCCAGGTCGATCAGGCGCTTGATGACGAACGGCTTGAACAGCTCGAGCGCCATCTGCTTGGGCAGGCCGCACTGGTGCAGCTGCAGCTGCGGGCCGACCACGATGACCGAGCGGCCCGAGTAGTCGACGCGCTTGCCGAGCAGGTTCTGGCGGAACCGGCCCTGCTTGCCCTTCAGCATGTCGGAGAGCGACTTCAGCGCGCGGTTGCCGGTGCCCGTGACGGGACGGCCGCGGCGGCCGTTGTCGAACAGGGCGTCGACCGCCTCCTGCAGCATGCGCTTCTCGTTGTTCACGATGATCTCGGGGGCACCGAGGTCGAGCAGGCGGCGGAGTCGGTTGTTGCGGTTGATGACGCGGCGGTAGAGGTCGTTCAGGTCGCTCGTCGCGAAGCGGCCACCGTCGAGCTGCACCATCGGGCGCAGCTCCGGCGGGATGACCGGGACGACGTCGAGCACCATCGCGGCCGGGCTGTTGCCCGTCTGCAGGAACGAGTTGACGACCTTGAGGCGCTTGATCGCGCGGATCTTGCGCTGGCCCTTGCCCTCGGCGATCTGCGTGTGCAGGTCCTCGGCCTCGGCGGCCAGGTCGAAGGCGAGCAGGCGCAGCTTGATCGCCTCGGCGCCCATGTGGCCCTCGAAGAACTCGCCGTACAGGTCGGTGAGGTCGTGGTACGCCGCGTCCTCCGCCTTCAGGTCGCCGACCTTCAGGGTGCGGAAGTCGTCGAAGACGCGCTCCATGTGGGCGATCTGGTCGTCGGCGATCTTGCGCAGCTGCGCCATCTCGCGCTCGCCGGCGTCCTTGACCTTGCGCTTCTGGTCGGCCTTGGCGCCCTCCTCCTCGAGCTGGGCGACGTCGGCCTCCAGCTGCGAGAGGCGCTCGGCGATGTCGGCGTCACGGCGCTTCTCGATCTCGGCGACCTTGAGGCGCAGCTCCTGCTCGAGCTGCGGCAGGCGCTCGTGACGAGCCTCGGTGTCGACCCGGATGATCATGTACGCGGCGAAGTAGATGACCTTCTCGAGGTCCTTCGGCGCCATGTCGAGCAGGTAGCCGAGGCGGCTGGGCACGCCCTTGAAGTACCAGATGTGCGTGACGGGGGCGGCGAGCTCGATGTGGCCCATGCGCTCGCGGCGCACCGACGACTTCGTGACCTCGACACCGCAGCGCTCGCAGACGATGCCCTTGAAGCGCACGCGCTTGTACTTGCCGCACGCGCACTCCCAGTCGCGGCTCGGGCCGAAGATCTGCTCGCCGAACAGGCCGTCCTTCTCCGGCTTCAGCGTGCGGTAGTTGATGGTCTCCGGCTTCTTCACTTCGCCATAGGACCAGCCCCGGATGTCGTCGGCCGTTGCCAGGCCGATCCGCAGCTCATCGAACGTGGTTGCGTCGATCAATGCATTTCCCTCTTGTTTCGAAGTTCTGTCTGCGGCTGCTGGATCAGATGTCGTCGATCGACGACATCTCCGGCCGGGAGATGTTGATGCCGAGCTCCTCGGCCGTGCGGAGGGCCTCGTCCTCGTCATCGCGCAGCGTGACGACGTCGCCGGCTGCGTTCAGCACCTCGACGTTCAGGCAGAGCGACTGCATCTCCTTCATGAGCACCTTGAAGGACTCGGGGATGCCGGGCTCCTGGATGTTCTCGCCCTTGACGATCGCCTCGTACACCTTCACGCGGCCGACGATGTCGTCCGACTTGATGGTGAGGAGCTCCTGCAGCGTGTAGGCCGCGCCGTACGCTTCGAGCGCCCAGACCTCCATCTCGCCGAACCGCTGGCCGCCGAACTGCGCCTTGCCGCCCAGGGGCTGCTGCGTGATCATCGAGTACGGCCCGGTCGAGCGCGCGTGGATCTTGTCGTCGACCAGGTGGTGCAGCTTGAGGATGTACATGTAGCCGACCGAGATCGGGTACGGGAACGGCTCGCCCGAGCGGCCGTCGAGCAGGTTGGCCTTGCCCGAGCCGTCGATGAGGCGGAGGCCGTCGCGCGTCGGGAGCGTCGCGTCGAGCAGGCCGATGATGGTCTCCTCGGTCGCGCCGTCGAACACCGGCGTGGCCACCTTCGTGTCGGCGGGCGCCTCGAGCGTGCGGGGGTCGAGACCCTCCGCCCACTCCGGCGTGCCATCGACCTTCCAGCCCGTCTTCGCGATCCAGCCGAGGTGCGTCTCGAGCACCTGGCCGAAGTTCATGCGCTTCGGGATGCCGAGCGGGTTCAGCACGATGTCGACCGGCGTGCCGTCGGCGAGGAACGGCATGTCCTCCTCGGGCAGGATCTTCGCGATGACGCCCTTGTTGCCGTGGCGGCCGGCGAGCTTGTCGCCCTCGGTGATCTTGCGCTTCTGCGCGATGTAGACCACGACCTTCTCGTGCACGCCCGAGCCCAGCTCGTCGTCGCCGTCCTCAGCGCGGAACTGCTTGACGGCGATGACCGTGCCCTGCTCGCCGTGGGGCACCTTGAGCGACGTGTCGCGCACCTCGCGGCTCTTCTCGTTGAAGATCGCGCGGAGCAGGCGCTCCTCGGCCGACAGCTCGGTCTCGCCCTTCGGCGTGACCTTGCCGACCAGGATGTCGCCCGGCACGACCTCGGCGCCGATGCGGATGATGCCGCGCTCGTCGAGGTCGGCGAGCAGGTCGGGACCGACGTTGGGGAGGTCGCGGGTGATCTCCTCCTTGCCGAGCTTCGTGTCGCGCGCATCCACCTCGTACTCCTCGATGTGGATCGACGAGAGCACGTCGTCCTTCACGAGGTTCTGGCTGAGGATGATCGCGTCCTCGTAGTTGTGGCCCTCCCACGGCATGAACGCCACGAGCAGGTTGCGGCCGAGGGCGAGCTCGCCCTGGTCGGTCGCGGGGCCGTCGGCGATGACCTCGCCGGCCTCGATGCGGTCGCCCGCCGAGACGATGACGCGGTGGTTGTACGACGTGCCCTGGTTGGAGCGGTCGAACTTGCGCAGGAAGTACTGCTGCGTGCCGCCCTCGTCGAGCTGGATCGAGACCATGTCGGCCGAGACCTCGGCGACGACGCCCGCCTTGTCGGCGGTGATGACGTCGCCGGAGTCGATCGCGGCGAAGCCCTCCATGCCGGTGCCGACGAACGGCGCCTCGGAGCGCACGAGCGGCACGGCCTGGCGCTGCATGTTCGCACCCATGAGGGCGCGGTTCGCGTCGTCGTGCTCGAGGAACGGGATGAGGCTCGTCGCGACCGACACCATCTGGCGCGGCGAGACGTCCATGTAGTCGACCTCGGTCGGGACGACGAGCTCGACCTCCTCGCCCTTGCGACGGGCGACGACGCGGTCCTCGACGAACTGCTGCTTCGAGTTGAGGCGGTTGTTCGCGTGGGCGACGACGAACTCGTCCTCCTCCGACGCGGTCAGGTAGTCGATCTGCTCGCCGACGATGCCGTTCTCGACGCGGCGGTACGGCGTCTCGATGAAGCCGAACGAGTTGATGCGCGCGAAGGTCGCGAGCGAGCCGATGAGGCCGATGTTCGGGCCTTCCGGCGTCTCGATCGGGCACATGCGGCCGTAGTGCGAGGGGTGCACGTCGCGCACCTCGACGCCGGCGCGCTCGCGGCTCAGGCCACCGGGGCCGAGGGCCGAGAGGCGGCGCTTGTGGGTCAGGCCCGCGAGCGGGTTGTTCTGATCCATGAACTGCGACAGCTGCGAGGTGCCGAAGAACTCCTTGATCGCGGCGCTCACGGGACGCACGTTGATCAGGGTCTGCGGGGTGATCGCCTCGATGTCCTGCGTGGACATGCGCTCGCGGACGACGCGCTCCATGCGGGCCAGGCCCGTGCGGACCTGGTTCTGGATGAGCTCGCCGACGGCGCGGATGCGACGGTTGCCGAAGTGGTCGATGTCGTCGACGTCGAGGCGGATGTCGACGGCCTCGCCCTTGCGGACGCCCGGCAGCGTGGTCTCCTCGGCGTGCAGCGCGACGAGGTACTTGATCGTCGCGACGATGTCCTCGACCGAGAGCACCGAGTCGCTCATGGGCGCGTCGATGCCGAGCTTGCGGTTGATCTTGTAGCGACCCACCTTCGCCAGGTCGTAGCGCTTCGGGTTGAAGTAGAAGTTGTCGAGCAGCGCACGGGCGGCCTCGGCGGCGACCTGCTCGCCCGGACGCAGCTTGCGGTAGATGTCGCGGAGGGCGTCCTCCTTCGACATGGGCGCGTCCTTCTCGAGCGTCGCGAGGATCGACTCGTAGCCGGCGAACTCCTGCGCGATGTCCTCGGCGGTCATGCCGAGCGCCTTCAGGAAGACGGTGACCGACTGCTTGCGCTTGCGGTCGATGCGCACGCCGACGGCGTCGCGCTTGTCGATCTCGAACTCGAGCCATGCGCCGCGGCTGGGGATGACGCGCGCCGAGTAGATGTCCTTGTCGGAGTTCTTCTCCGGGGTGCGCTCGAAGTAGACGCCGGGGCTGCGCACGAGCTGCGAGACGACGACGCGCTCCGTGCCGTTCACGATGAACGTGCCCTTCTCGGTCATGAGCGGGAAGTCGCCCATGAAGACGGTCTGCGACTTGATCTCGCCCGTCTCGTGGTTCATGAACTCGGCCGAGACGTAGAGCGGCGCGGCGTACGTCTTGCCGCGCTCCTTGCACTCGTCGATCGTGTACTTGGGCACGTCGAGCACCGGCTCCGAGAAGGAGAGCTGCATCTTCTCGCTCAGGTCCTCGATGGGCGAGATCTCCTCGAAGATCTCCTCGAGGCCCGAGTGCGCGGGGACGTCGTCGCGACCCTCGGCGTTCGCCAGGTCGAGGCGGGCCTTCCAGGCAGCGTCGCCGATGAGCCATTCGAAGCTCTCGGTCTGCAGTGCCAGCAGGTCGGGGACGGTCAGGGTGTCCGAGATTCGCGCGAAGCTCAGTCGGCTTGCGTTCCGACCGGTCTTGGGACTCAGTTCAGCCAAGGCAGATACCTCCGGGCCGGGAAGGGTTGCGGGTCTTCCCGGGATCGTGTCGTCGGTGAGAGACTCGTCAACACCCTGAAGCGCCCTGTGAGGGCGCAGGCCGACCGCAATATGAAGGCAGAGGGGATGTCTGTGAGCGCAAATGGCTACGATACGCCGCGGATGGCCGGATGTCCAGCGGGGTCGGCGTGTCGGCCCTCGCCCCTGCGTCCGACGATGCTAGCGCGCGACCCGGATCGCCGCGAGGGCGGAGAATGGTGCCTGTGGAGACCCCCAGTCGCCGGCTCTCGAGCGGCCTGCACGCCGAGATGCGCTTCGCCGGCGCGGGCGGCTGGCAGCTCGTCGTCGACGGCACGCCGCAGTCGCACGTCGACCCCGAGCGGCCGGAGCTGCTCGTCTACGAGTACGTGCAGCAGATCGGGCACGTCATCGACGCGCTGCCGCCCGGCCCGGTCACCGCGGTGCACCTCGGCGCCGGCGCGCTGACGCTCCCCCGCTACGTCGACGCGACCCGCCCGGGCTCCCGCCAGCAGGTGATCGAGCTCGAGCCGCTGCTCGTCGAGCTCGTGCGCGAGGTCGCGCCGCTCCCCCGCGGCGCGAGCGTGCGCGTGCGCTACGGCGATGCCCGCGAGCAGCTCGGCCGGCTGCCGGCAGGGCTGCGCGGCAGCGCCGACCTCGTGGTGGTGGATGTCTTCTCGGGCTCGCAGACGCCGGCGCACGTCACCACGGTCGAGTTCCACGCGCTCGTGCGCGACCTGCTCGCGCCCGACGGCGTCGTGGTCGTGAACATCGCCGACGACCGCACGCTCGCGTTCGCCAAGCGCCAGCTCGCGGCGCTGCACGAGGTGCACGGCGAGGTCGCCGCCCTCGCCGATCCCGGCATGCTCAAGGGCCGCAGGTTCGGCAACGTCGTGGCGGTCGCGGGCGCGGCGCTGCCCGACCTCGACGCGATCGGCCGCGCGCTGCGGCGCGACCCGCTGCCGGGCAAGGTCGTCTCGGGCGCCGAGCTGCGCCGCTTCCTCGGGGGCGCGCTGCCGGCGCGGGACGCCGACGCGACGCCGAGCCCCGCGCCCGGCCGCGGCGTCTTCGGCTGACGCGACCCGCCGCATCCGCCCCCTCTCGGGTGTGGGCCGCGCGGCCCCGGCGCACAACGCAAGCCCGGCGCGCCGGCTCAGCGCGCCTCGGCGAGCGGTGGCTCCAGCGGCCGCTGATCGTCGCCGGCGGGCTTGCGTCGTGCCGGGCGCTCCGCGGCTCGCGGGGCGGGCTCCCGGGGAAAGCCGCCCCGGTGCGGGACGATGACCGCATGAGCGAGTCGATCGGCTACGACCAGACCGCGCTGCGGAACGCCGTCGACGTCGGGGCCGCGGCCCGCAGGCTGCGCCAGCTCGGCCGCGAGCGCTCGCTCGCCGCGGTGTCGGAGCGCGCCTGGCTGCTCGAGAGCATCGGCCGGCTCGACGAGGCGCTCGCGGCGGCGAGCGAGGCGGTGACCCTCGCGCGCGCCTCGGGCTCGCGCGACCGGGTGGCCGAGGCGCGGCTGCTGCGCGCATCGGTCGTGCAGACCCGCGGCGACCTGCGCACGGCGCTGCGCGAGTGCACGGCGATCATCGCCGAGTCGCGCTCGAACGACTGGGTCGAGCTCTGGGCGCACGCGCTGCAGCAGCGCGGCACCGTGCACTTCGCGCTCGAGCAGTGGCACGAGTCGCTCGTCGACTTCACCGTCGCGGTCGAGCTGTGCCGCGAGGCGCAACTGCCGGCCGAGCAGCTCGAGGCCGCCGAGGTCGCGCTGCTCGTCGCGACCGACCGCGCCCAGACCGAGGCGCTGCGGGCCGACCAGGATGTGCCGCGCGCCTCGCACCCCATCTGGGGCGGGCGCTGACGCCCACCGTCCACAGGCGTCCGCGGCCGCTTGGCGCGGCGTGGGCGCCGGCTGGCATGCTCGCTCCCGGGCGCGGGGCTGGAGGAGGAGCGGATGGCTGATCTCGATCGGGTGCGGATCTGGGCGGAGGCCCTCATCCGGCTGCACCTCGACGACAGCTGGAGCTTCGCCTTCGACCGCGCCGCGAAGCGCGCGGGCCTCACGGACTACACGCACCGGCGCATCACGGTCTCGCGGCACCTCGCCGCGCGCTGGGACGACGACGAGGTGCATCAGACGCTCCTGCACGAGGTCGCCCACGCGATGGTCGGGCCGGGCGCGGGCCACGGGCCGCGCTGGGAGCGCACCGCGCGCGAGCTCGGCTACGTCGGCGGGCGCACGCACCAGGGCGAGATCGCCGCGGAGCGCGCCGGCTGGGTGGGCTCGTGCCCCGGCGGCCACGAGCACGTGCGCTTCCGGGCCCCCAGGGGCCGCTACGCGTGCACGCCGTGCACGCGCTCGGCGCGCCGGGTGGTCGAGGTGCGCTGGCGCCGCCGCGAGCAGGCCGCGTGAGCCGCGGGCGCCGGCGGTGACGGCCCGCACGCTCTCGAACGGGCTCGAGGCCCGGCTGGTCGCCGACGCGCACGGGCTCGTGCTGGTGATCGACGGCATCGAGCAGTCGCACCTCGGCCCCGCAGGCGCGCCGCCCCGGCACGCCTCGCACCGGTGGATGCTCGCGGCCGCAGCCGAGTCGCTGGCCGCCTCCGGCGGCGGTACCGCGCTGCACCTCGGCGGCGGCGCGGCAGCGCTGCCGCGGGCGCTGCAGGAGGCGCTGCCGCACCTGCGCCAGACGGTGGTCGAGCTCGAGCCCGCGATCGTCGCGCTCGTCGCCGAGGCGGCGCCGCTGCCGGCGGGCGTCGACGTCGTCGTCGGCGACGGGCGCGCCGTGCTCGAGCGCGTCGCCGCGCCGGTCGCGCTCGTGACCATCGACGTCTTCGGCGCGGGGCGGGTGCCGGCGCCCTTCACGACGCTCGAGTGCTTCGCAGCGGCCCGGGCGGCGCTCGAGCCCGGCGGCGCGCTCGTCGTGAACTCGGCCGACGGCCCGCCGCTGCGGTTCCTCCGCGGCCAGCTCGCGACGCTGCGGGCCGTCTTCGCCCACGTCGCGCTCGTCACCACCGGCTCGACGCTCGCCGGTGCCCGCCACAGCAACGCGGTGCTGCTCGCGAGCGATGCGCCGCTGCCGCTCGACGCCGTGCGCGAGCGGGTGCGCACCGGGCCGCCGCCGGCCGCCGTGCTCGGCTGGGATCGGCTGCGGCGCTTCGTCGACGAGGCGTCGCCGGTGCCGGCGCGCGATGCCACCGCGGTCGATTCCCCCGCCCCGGTGCGGTCGGCCTACCTGGGCTCCGCCGCGCTGCCGCCGTCGCTCACCGCGCCGGACGCCTGAGCTGCGGGCGGTGCCGACGCATCCCCCGCCCGCACCGCGCCGGGCGCGACCGCCCCGGCCGGCCCACCCCGCGCATCCGCGCCCTCGACCGCCTCGGGTGGCGCGGCCGCCTCGTAGGAGGCGCTGATGACGCGGTACGAGCGGGTGAGGAAGGCGAGCGCCGACGCGACGACCATGATCGCTCCCGCGATGAGGAACACGAGCGCGATGCCCCGCGCCTCGCCCGTGCCGAGCACCGGCTCGAGCGCGGCGGCGCCGCTGTCGGAGCGTGCCCACGGGATGATCCAGAACTCGGCGATCGGGGCGATGAGGAACGCGGTGACCGGCGCCGCCGCCGCCTCGAACGCCATCGCGAAGCCGAAGACCCGGCCCTGCCGCGAGAGCGGCACGACGCGCTGGATGATGGTCTGCTCGGCGGCCTCGGCCGCCGGGATGAGGCACATGTACGCCCAGATGCCGAGGGCGTACAGCCACCACCAGTCGCGGATGGTGAAGAGCGCCCCGAGGGCGCCCATGATCATGACGACGATCAGCAGCGTGCGGATCGGGCGCCTGCCGAGCCCGAGCCTCGCGATCACCATGCCGCCGATGATGAAGCCGGTGGCCGAGACGCCCACGACGATGCCCCACACCTCGACGCTGAACAGCTCGAGCCCGTACGGGTCCATGAGCGCCATGTAGACGCCGCCGATGAGGTTGTTGAAGGTCGAGAACACGATGAGCGCGAACAGGCCGCCGATCGCGAGCACCGCGCGCACCGAGCCGCGCAGGTCGATGCCGCGCACCGTGTCGTCGGCGTCGAGCGCGACGACGTCCTCCGGCACGCGCAGCGTCAGCAGGTGGGCGAGGCTCGCGGCCGTGAGGGCGACGGCGATCGCGATGGTCCAGCCCATGCCGAGCTGCCCGATCGCGATCCCGGAGAAGACGCTCGTGATGATGAACGCGATGCCCTGCACCGTGCCGACCATGCCGTTCGCGTTCGCGTGCCGCGCGTCGGGCACGAGCATCGTGACCATGGTCGACAGGGCGATGTTGCGCATGTGCTCGACGACCGCGCCGCCGAGGATCACCGCGGTGAACAGCCAGAACCACGGAGCCGCGAGGTCGAGCAGCGCCGACTCGGGCAGCAGCAGGTACATCGCTCCGGCGAGCGCGAAGGCCCCGAGCGTGACCGTGCCGGAGAGCAGCATCACCCGCAGCTTGCGGTGGTGGTCGACGATCGAGCCGAAGAGCATGCTGCCGACCGCGACGAACAGCATGTAGGCGCCGCCGATGATGCCGGTGGCGAGCACGGAGCGAGTCTCGAGGTAGACCCAGAAGGTGAGCGCGAACCACAGGAAGCTCGTCGTGACGTTGGCCATCGCCGTGTTGACGAGCACGTGCAGGAACGTGCGCTCGCCCGCCGTGCGCACCTCGCTCGAGGTCATGCGACGACGCTAGCCCCGACCGCCCACGCGCGGCACCCGTCGATCTCGGGCGCCGCGCGCCGGCGAGGATCAGCCGCGCGAGTCGCGCGCCTCCGCCCACAGGTCGACGCCCGGCTCGTCGCGCGCGAGCTCGTCGATCGCCGCGAGCTCGTCGTCGCCGAACGAGAGGCTGTCGAGCGCGCCCAGGTTCTGCTCGAGCTGCTCGACGCGCGAGGCGCCGATGGTGAGCGACGTGACGCGCTCGTCGCGCAGCGCCCACGACAGCGCCAGCTGCGCGAGCGTCTGCCCGCGCTGCTCGGCGATGCGCCCGAGGCCGCGGATGCGCTCGATCGCCTCGGGCGAGACGTCGGTGTCGAGCGGCTTGCGGGCCGCGCCGCGGCCGGCGCGCGAGTCGGCGGGCACCCCGTCGAGGTACTTGCCGGTCAGCAGCCCCTGCGCGAGCGCGGTGAAGCCGATCACGCCGATGCCGAGCTCGCCGGCGGCGTCGAGGAGGCCGTCGCGCTCGATCCAGCGGTTGAGCATCGAGTACGACGGCTGGTGGATCGTCAGCGGCGTGCCGAGCGAGGCGAGGATCTCGTGCGCGCGGCGCGTCTCGTCGGCGCTGTAGCTCGAGACGCCGACGTACAGGGCACGACCGGTGCGCACGATGTGGTCGAGCGCCGCCATCGTCTCCTCGAGCGGCGTCTCGGGGTCGGGCCGGTGGTGGTAGAAGATGTCGACGTAGTCGAGGCCCATGCGCGCGAGCGACTGGTCGAGGCTCGAGATGAGGTACTTGCGGCTGCCGCCGATGCCGTACGGGCCCGGCCACATGTCCCAGCCGGCCTTCGTCGTGACGAGGATCTCGTCGCGGTGCGCCGCGAGGTCGCTCGCCATGACCCGGCCGAAGTTGAGCTCCGAGGCGCCGAAGGGCGGGCCGTAGTTGTTGGCGAGGTCGAAGTGGGTGATGCCGCGGTCGAACGCGGTGGTCAACAGCTCGCGCTGCCGCTCGAGCGGCACGTCGTCGCCGAAGTTGTGCCACATGCCGAGCGTGAGCAGCGGCAGCTTGAGGCCGGAGCTGCCGGCGCGTCGGTACTGCATGCGGTCGTAGCGTGCGGGGTCTGCCTGCCAGCTCATCGTGCTCCTGCCTTCTGGTGGGCCGCCGCGTCGGCGGCGACGAGGGTGTTCGTGGCGCCGCGCAGCGCGACCGCCGCGGCGCAGGCCGCGGCGCACGCGGGGCTGTGGAAGTCGATGCCGAGCTCGGCGAGCGCGTCGACGACGCGGCCGGCGACGAGCAGGTCGGCGGCGTTCGGCCGCAGGCTCCCGTCGGCCCACCGCTCCCCCGCCGCCACGATCGCGATCGACGCGCGGTCGCCGAGGCGCACCTGCTCGTCGAGCGCGGCGCGGGCGATGTCGGATGCGTTGGCGATCGTCGCGTCGAGCACGAGCGACGTGCGCGGGGCGAGCGCGAGCAGCTCGCGCGTCTCCTCGCCGCGGTCGGCGTCGGCGATGACGATCACGTCGGCGGACGCCGCGCGCACGCCGGCGGCGCCCCACTCGAGGGTCACCTGGTAGTCAGCGCTCATCCTGCAAGCCTACGGATCGCGACTGGACGCATCCGACGTCGCCGCGTCAGCGCAGCGCGCCGCAGTGGGCGAGCGCCGCGCGCACGAGCGAGCCTCGGCCGCCCTCCATCTCGCTCGCGATGAGCTCGGACGCCGCCGCCTCGGGGCTGAGCCACGTGAGCTCGAGCGCGTCCTGCCGCGGGTCGCACGTGCCGCTCACGGGCACGATGTAGCAGAGCGAGACGGCGTGCTGGCGGTCGTCGGAGAAGAGCCCGTCGCCGACGAGCGGGAAGTACTCGGCGATGTGGAACGGCACCGGGCTCGCCGGCAGCTGCGGGAAGGCCATCGGGCCGAGGTCCTTCTCGAGGTGGCGGTAGAGGGCGTCGCGCACGCGCTCGCCGCGCATGACGCGGCCGGAGACGACCGTGCGCGTCATCTCGCTCTGCTCGTTCATGCGCAGCAGCAGCCCGACCTCGGTCACCTGGCCCATGCCGTCGAGGCGCACCGGGATGGCCTCGACGTAGAGGATCGGCAGGCGCTCCCGGGCCTGCTGCAGCTCCTCGTCGCTCAGCCAGCCGGGATTGGGGTCGGGGGTGCGCACAGCCATGGCCCCATTGTGCCTGCCGGAGGGCGGATGCGCCGCGGTCAGGGCCGCAGGCGGCGGCCGGAGCGGTCGGCCCAGAGCGCGAGCCCGAGCCAGGCGGCCGCGACGACGAGCGCGAGGACGACCGAGGGGATGTCGCCGAGCGCGGCGAACCAGCCGACCGGGTCGGGGTCGGGCAGCGCGCTCAGCAGCGTGCGCGCCGCGAAGGTCGTCGTGACGGCGAGCATGCTGATGCGCCCGACGGCCGCGAACGGCTCGGCGAAGGCGCCGAGCGCCGACGTGCCGCCGCGCAGGTCGGTGTCGACGGTCGGATGCATCGCGCACGCGAGCACGGAGGCGAGGCTCGCGACCGCGAGGGTGAGGGGCGGCGTCCAGAGCGCGGTCGCCGGCTCGAGCGGCTGCTGCCCCCACACGGTCGGCGTGAAGTAGGCGAGGATGCCGAGCACCCCGAAGAGGGTCGCGGCGAGCAGGCCGTAGCCGACGACCCGGCCGCGCTGGTGGCCGGGGACGCTGCGGGCGCGCAGCAGCGCGTGCGCGAGCGCGGCGCCGGCGGCAGCGGGCACCGCGAGGCCGAGGCCGGCGACGACCGTCGTCACCGCCTGCACGACGAGCGGGTCGGCGGTCGTGCCGGCGGCATCCGCGATCCCGCCGACGAGGAGCGTGGCGGGACTGCACCGGTCGCTCAGCTCGCCGCAGAGACCGGTCGTGAGCCACAGCGCGCCGGCGCCGACGGCGGTGCTGATCACGGTCGCCCATGCCCAGCCCGCCCAGCTGCGCGCGAGGGTGCCGAGCAGCCCGAGCGCCGCGAGCGCGACCGCGAGCTGCACGAGCGGGCCGGCCACGGCGATCCGCTCGAGGCCGCCGAGGGAGCCGCCCTCGGGGTCGAGCGGGATGCCGGTCGCGGCGCCCCGGATGAGCGCGGCGCCCGCGGCGACGACGAGGCCGAGGAGCAGCAGGATGAGCGTGCGCCGGGTCGCGCGGCCGGCGCTCGTCCAGCCGCGGTGCTGCGCGAGCGCGTGCGCGCAGCCGGCGATGAGCGCGAAGGCGGGCAGCGCGACCGCGTCGAGGCCGACCGCGCCCCACGGCTCGGAGGCGGGGAACGGGCGGCTGGGCGCTGCGAGCCACGCGACGGTCACGAGCACGAGCAGTCCGCGCGCGGCGTCGAGCGAGACGACGCGCCCGATGCGCCCGCGGCGCGCCGGGCGACGAGGGCCGCCGCGGGCGCCGCGGCCGCCCATGCCGGGCAGCACCCGGGTGGTCACCGAGGTGCTCGTCACGTGCCCTGCTCCATGCTTCGAGGCTACGGTGTCGGTGAGGCCGCGGGGCCGTCCTGCGCCTCGTGACGAGAGGGGCTCGCATGCACGAGATCGACGCCGAGGCGGTGCGCTGGCGCGAGGGCACCGGGGATGAGCTGCTGGTCGTGATGCACGGCATCGGCTCGCACGAGGGCGACCTGTTCGGCCTCGCGCCGCACCTGCCGCCCGAGCTGACGATCGCGTCGCTCCGGGCGCCGCTGCCCTACGGGGGCGGCTTCGCCTGGTTCGAGTTCTCGCCCGTCGACAGCGACGACCACGAGCTCATCGACCGCTCCGCCGCCTCCGTGCTCGGCTGGCTCGACGGGCTCGAGCGGCAGCACGACCGCGTGCACCTGCTGGGCTTCTCGCAGGGCGGGGCGATGGCGGTGCAGCTCGCGAGGCTCGCGCCGGAGCGCTTCTCGTCGATCGCGCACCTCGCGTCGTTCGTGCACGCGGGCGAGCTGCCCGGCGACGCGGTGCTCGCGGCGCGCGAGCCGCGCATCCCGCTCCTGACGACGATCGGCGACCTCGACGACGTCATCCACCGCGACAAGATCGAGCGCTCGACGCCGTGGCTCGACGCGCACTTCGCCGTCGAGCGCCGCACCTACCACCGGGCGCACACGATCGTCGCCGAGGAGCTCGCCGACGTCGTGGCCTTCCTCGGCCGCGTCTAGCGGGCTCGCGCTCGATCGGCCCGGGCGAAGGCTCGCGGCGCATGCGGCGGTGTGCGCGCGCTCAGGCCGATCGAGCGCACGGCAGACTGGACCCATGCAGCGGTTCAGGCTCGGCGGCGTCCCGGGCGTCACGCCCGCCAAGTGGATGCGGGTGTGGGCCGAGCGCGTGCCCGACGTGCCGATCGAGCTCGTCGAGCTCGCAGAGGCGGATGCGCCGGCGGCGCTGCGGGAGGGGCGCGTCGACGCCGTGCTCGCGCGCCTGCCGCTCGCGGGCGACGACCTGCACGCGGTGCCGCTCTACGACGAGCTGCCGGTGGTGGTCTCGGCGAAGGGGCACCCGATCGTCGCGTTCGAGACGGTGACGCTCGCCGACCTCGAGGGCGAACCGCTGCTCGCCGACGAGGGCATGACCGCCGCGCAGCTGCTCGAGGTCGTCGCGTCGGCCGCCGGGCTCGCGATCGTGCCGATGTCGGTCGCGCGCGCCCTCGGCGGCCCCGACACCCGGCACCGGGTCGTGACCGACGCGCCGCCGACGACCGTCGCGCTCGCCTGGCTGCGCGCGAACGACTCGCCGCTGCACCAGGAGCTCATCGGCATCGCGCGCGGCCGTCGCGCCGGCTCGTCGCGCGGCGCCGAGCGCGACGGCGGCAGGCACAGCGTGGAGCCGGGCAACGCGGCGACCGGCGCCAAGCCGCGCCCGTCGAAGCCCAAGCCCACCCCGACGCCGGGCCGCCCCCGCCGACGCGGCGGGCACGGCCGATCGGGTCGCCCCGGCCCCGGCGGGCGGCGCTGACGGCTCAGGCGCCGACCGCCTCCAGCGCGTGGAAGATCAGGTAGACCGGCCACACCATCGCCTGCAGCAGGCCCAGGATCACGGCCCAGAAGCCGCCGCCCGACTGCCCGACGAAGTAGATCGCCGCGCCGATGTACGCGAGCAGGAAGAAGAACCCCCACGGGCCGGTCTTCTCGACCACCTGCACGCCCCGCCGCTGCTCCGCCGCGATGCCCTCGCTCCTCGGCTGCGCCGGAGCCGACACCGCCGGGCGACGCCTCGCCGTCGTCCGCATCGTACGTCCGGCCCGCCCTCGCGTCGACGGGCGATCCTGCCTGGCACGACGAAGCCCCGCCTCACGTGGAGGCGGGGCTTCTCGAGTGCGGTGACGGTGGGATTTGAACCCACGGTGGAGGGTTGCTCCACACGACTTTTCGAGAGTCGCACCTTCGGCCGCTCGGACACGTCACCAAGGGGAGACCTTACACGACGCCCGGCGCAGACCCCAACCTGACGCCGAGCGTGCGCACCCGGCGGCGCTCGTGCATCCCCTGCTCGACCTTCTCGCCGCCGTCCTCGTGCCAGCCGTGCTGCTCGTAGAACGTCGCGGCGCGCTCGTTGCCGGCGAGCACCCACAGGTAGGCGCGCTCGTGGCCGTCGGCGGCGAGCCTGCGCTCCGACTCGGCGAGCAGCGCGTGCCCGACGCCGCGCGACCAGCGGTCCTGCATCGCGTAGATCGCGTAGAGCTCGCCGGTGACGCCCTCGACCCGGTCGTAGGCGGGGCCGCACATCGCCCAGCCGACCACCTCGCCGTCGGCCACCGCGACGAGCTCGTGCCGGCGCGCATCCGCGTGGTGCTCCTCCCACAGCTCGACGCGCCGCTCCGCCTCGCGCTGCACGTCCATGCGGTCGAGCACGCTCTGCGGCACGAGGCCGCGATAGGCAGCCCGCCACGTCTGCACCCGCACCTTCGCGATGCCGGCGGCGTCGTCGATGCTCGCGTCGCGCACGTTCGCGGTCATGCCGCCGCCCCCTGCCGGGTGTCGATGACGCAGAAGCGATTGCCCTCGGGATCCTGCATGATCACGTAGTCGGCGTCGGCGGGCCGCTTCGGCCAGTGCACGCGCTGCGCCCCGAGGCGCTCGAGCCGCGCGACCTCGGCGGCCTGGTCGTCGGCGTAGAGGTCGAGGTGGATGCGCGGGGGCAGGGCGCGCTCGGAGGGCGCCGCGTCGAGCGAGACGTTCGGCCCCGGGCCCGACCGGGGCCTCAGGAGTGCGAAGTCGTCATCCATCGGCAGCCTCGGCTCGTAGTCCAGCGCCTCCGTCCAGAAGCGCAGCTGACGATCGACGTCGGCGCATCGGATCACGACGGAGCCGATGGTCAGCATGGCGTCACCGTAGCGGCGGAAGCCTCAGGAATGCTCCGCTTTTGGTAACGTTGTCCGCAAACTTTTGCGGCGGCTGGCTCGCGACCCGCGTGGGCGGCTCCCGATAGCCTCGCACGCATGGCCAGAGCACCCGGATACCGCTGCGCCGAGTGCGGATGGACGAGCCTCAAGTGGGTCGGCCGCTGCGGCGAGTGCCAGCAGTGGGGCACCGTCGAGGAGGTCGGCGCGACCGTCACGCGCATCGCGCCCGCGGCCGTGCCCGCGTCGCGCGCCGCACGCCCGATCACCGAGCTGCAGGCGGGCGATGCGCCGCGCTGGCCGACCGGGATCGGCGAGTTCGACCGCGTGCTCGGCGGCGGCATCGTGCCCGGCGCGGTCGTGCTCTGCTCGGGCGAGCCGGGCGTCGGCAAGTCGACCCTGCTGCTCGCGGTCGCCGCGACGGCGGCCGCCGCGGGCCGGCGCGTGCTCTACGTCTCGGGCGAGGAGTCGCTCGCGCAGGTGCGCCTGCGCGCCGAGCGCACCGGCGCGCTCGAGCCCGAGCTCTACCTCGCCGCAGAGACCGACCTCGCCACGATCCTCGGCCAGATCCAGGCGACCGCTCCCGAGCTCGTGATCGTCGACTCGGTGCAGACGGTCGCGAGCGCCGACAACGAGGGCCTCGCGGGCGGCCCGAGCCAGGTGCGCGACGTCGCCGCCGCGCTCACGCGGGCGGCGAAGGCGGCGGATGTCCCGCTGCTGCTGGTCGGGCACGTCACGAAGGACGGCTCCGTGGCCGGGCCGCGGCTGCTCGAGCACCTCGTCGACGTGGTCGCGCACTTCGACGGCGACCGGCAGACGGCGCTGCGCTTCGTCCGCACATCGAAGAACCGCTTCGGCCCCACCGACGAGGTGGGCTGCTTCGAGATGACCGGCGACGGCATCCTCGAGGTGCCCGACCCCTCCGGCCTCTTCCTCTCCCGCTCCGCGACGCCGCTCGCCGGCACGTGCGTGACGGTGGCGCTCGAGGGCCGGCGCGCGATCCCGGTCGAGGTGCAGGCGCTCGTCGTGCAGGCCTCGACGCCGCAGCCGCGCCGCGTCGTGAACGGCGTCGACGCCTCGCGCGTCGCCATGGTGCTCGCGGTGCTCGACCGGCACGCGGGCCTCCACCTCGGCGGCTTCGACGTCTACGTCTCGACGGTCGGCGGCATCCGCATCACCGAGCCCGGTGCCGACCTCGCGATCGCGCTCGCGATCGCGAGCGCCCACCGCAACGTGGCGCTCCCCCGGCAGCTCGCGGCGATCGGCGAGATCTCGCTCGCGGGCGAGATCCGCGCCGCGTCGGCGGTGCAGCGCCGCGCCGCCGAGGCGCGGCGCCTGGGCTACTCCCGCGTCGTCGACGACTCGGTCGGGCTCGTGCGCGCGGCCGTGGCCGATGCGATGCGCGTCGGCCGCGCCGACCCCGCGCCGGCCCCCGCGCTCGCGGCGGTGCCGCGGGGCTGAGCCACGACGGCTGCGCCGCTACGGCTGCAGCCGTTCGAGCACGTCGGCGGCAGCCTGCCGGCCCGAGCGGATGGCGCCGTCGACGTGCTGGTAGCCGCGACCGGCGTAGTCGCTGCACGCCCAGTGGATGGGCCCCACCGGCTGGCGCTGGTCGGCGCCGTAGCGGTGCAAGCCGCCGAGGTCGTAGCTCGCGGCGTAGGCCCCGCGAGTCCACTCCTCGCTGCCCCAGTCGCTCTCGTAGTAGACGACCGGCTCGAGCGCCTCGGGCCCGAGGTAGCGCGCGATGGAGGCCAGGACGCGCTCGCGCCGCTCCTCGTCGCTCCAGCGGAACGCCTCGTCGGCGTGCTCGTCGGACACGAACCCGACGAGCGTGCCGCGCGCATCCTCGTGGTTGGTGTTGTCGTAGAGCTCGTGCACGAGCTCGTGCGGGCCGAAGCCGGTGCCCGAGAGCCCCGCGTCGCGCCAGAAGGGCCGGTCGTAGACGGCGTGCACCTTGATGACGATGCCGAGGGAGAGGTGCTGGTGCAGCTGGTGCTGCCGGCGCGGGAGCGGCGGCTGCACGTCGATGCGGGTGATGAGGTTGGGCGGCACGGCCACGATCACGCGTCGCCCGCGTGCCACGACGCCGTCGGCGACGACCGTCACCGCGTCGTCGCCGCGCTCGATCCGGCGCACCGGGGCGCCGAGGCGCACGGCGTCGCCGAGCTCCTCGGCCATGCGCTCGCTCACCCGCTGCATCCCGCCGACGACGCGGCGGTCGAGGATCTCGTCCTCGTCGAGCAGGTTGGCGAAGCCGTCGGCGCTCGCGGCCATGAGCAGCGCCTGCAGGGTGGAGAAGGCGTGCGACGGCTTCGTCAGCATCGCGGGCCCGATGAAGAGCGCGACGAGGTGCGCGGCCGCGGCGTCGTCGGTCTGGCCGGCGAGCCACGCCTCGAACGAGACGGTGTCGAGCTCGCGGGCCCGCGGGTGCGCCCACGGCGCCTCGGGGTCGACCTCGGCGACGAGCGCCTCGATGACGGCGACCAGGCGGTCGACCTCGGCCGCGGTCTCCGGCGCGATCGGGAAGTCGCCGGTGAAGCGCACGGCGCGGCCGCCGTCGACGTACACCGACTCGCCGTCGCGGTGGCGGGGGAAGGTCTCGAGGCCGAGCGCCTCGATCGTCTCGAGCAGCACCGTCTGGTGCGGCGAGACCCACTGGCCGCCGATCTCGAGCATCGCGCCGTCGACGACGTCGGTCCAGGTGCGCCCGCCGACGCGGTCGCGCGCCTCGAGCACCGCGACCGAGCGGCCCGCGGCCACGAGCGCGGTCGCGGCGGAGAGCCCCGCGGGCCCGGCGCCCACGATGACGACGTCGACCTCGAGCTCGGCCTGCTGCGCCTGTGCCACCGCGTCCTCCGATCCGGCCGCTCCGCGGCTCCCTGGCGAGACGATAGCGCGACGCAGCGGCGCGGCGGCTACTCGAGGATGAACTGCGTCGCGGCCGTCGAGGCGTACTCGCCGACCCGCACGCTGAGGCTGTACGCGGCGCCGCCTGCGGCGACCTGCGAGCGCTCGGCGGTGCACGAGTCGACCGAGGATGCGGTGCGATCCCACTCGACGGGCACCGTCGACTGCGGGGCGCCCGGCTCGAGCTGCACGACGTTGTCCTGCACGTCGGCCGCGCAGTCCGACCAGCGGTAGACGACCTGATCGCCCGTGCGGATCTCGTACTCCTGCACGGCCGTGCCGGCGTTGAGCGAGCACGCGGCCTCGCCCGTGTTCTCGATCGTGAACGACAGCTGCACCCGCTCGCCCGCCGCGTAGGAGGAGCGATCGGTCGCCGGCGTCAGCCGCACCTGCTCCGGCGCGCACGGCTCGGTGGGCTCGCCGGTCTCGGGGGTGCCGCCGACCGGGGTGAACGGCTGCGTCGGCGTGGGCGTGGGCGTCGGCGTCGGCGTCGCGCTCGGCTGCGGGCTGGGCGCCGCGGTGCCGGAGGGTGCGGGCGGCGGCACATCGCTCCCCGCCTCCCACGGCCGCCACACGAGCAGCACGAGCGCGGCGACGGCGACGAGGGCGAGCAGGCCGAGCAGGGTCCGTCGTCGGCGGACGGCGGCGCGTCGCTTCGCGGTGGATGCCTTGCTCACCGATCCAGCGTAGGCGAGCGGCGGCTCAGAGCCGCTTGAGCATGCGCGTGTTGCCGAGCGTGTTGGGCTTGACGTGCGCGAGGTCGAGGAACTCGGCGACGCCGCCGTCGAGGGAGCGCAGCAGCTCGGCGAAGACGTCCTGGCTCACGACCTGCTCCGCCACCTCCTCGTAGCCGTGGCGGCCGAAGAACTCGGTCTCGAAGGTGAGGCAGAAGAGCCGCGAGAGCCCGAGGTCGCGCGCCCGCTGCTCGAGGTCGACGAGCATCGCGTGCCCGACGCCCTTGCCGAGGGCGCCCTCGGCGACGGCGATCGTGCGCACCTCCCCCAGGTCCTCCCACAGCACGTGCAGGGCACCGCATCCCACGATCTGCCCGTCGCGCTCGGCGACCACGAACTCCTGGACGGCCTCGTAGAGGGTGACGAGCTCCTTGCCGAGCAGGATGCGCCGGCGCACGTAGGGCTCGATGAGGTCGCGCATCGCGTGCACGTCGCCCGTGCGCGCGCGGCGGACGGTCAGCGCGGCGGGGGCGGAGGCGGATGCGTCGGAGGTCACGATCATCGAGCCTAATCGGCCCCGGCATGCACGCTCAGCGCGCGGTGCATCCGGCGCCACCCGACCGAGTCGAAGCGTGCCGGCGCCCGCCATGGCCGCGCGCACGCTCACCTCGCCCTAGTCGCGGATCGCCGCCTGGATGGCCGTCTCGATGTCGCTCGCCTGGGTCAGCTCGAGTCGCTCCCCGTCGACGAAGATCGTCGGCGTGCGGTCGACGCCGAGCGCGATCCCGGCCTGGAAGTCCTGCTCGACGCGAGCCTCCGTCGCGGGGTCCGCGACCGCCTCGTCGTACGCAGCCATGTCCAGCCCCAGCTGCTCGGCGTACCCGCGGAATCGGGCGGCCTCGGACTCGCGGGCCTCACCCCATTCGGGCTGGGTCTCGAACATGCGCTGGTACATCGCCTCGAACTCGCCCTGCTGCGCGGCGGCCTCCACCGCGATCGCCGCGTTCCGCGAGTTGAAGTGCCCCGGCAGCGGGAAGTACCGGACCCCGAAGGTCGCCTCGCCGCCGTACTCCTCGCGGAGCGCTTCCATGGTGGGGTAGACGGCACCGCATGCCTCGCACTCGAAGTCGAGGAACTCCACCACCACCGGCGCGCCGGCGCCGGCATCGTCGAGCAGGTGCGTCGACGGATCCAGGACGGGCGGCGTTGCCGCAGCGGAGGCGGCAGGCGACGCCGGCCCGGCGCTCGTGTCTCGAGGCCCCCCGCTCTCCCATGGCCGCACGACGAGCAGCATCACCCCGATGAGGATGGCCGCGGCGGCGGCGATGATCGATGCCGCGATGACTGGACGGGTGCGCATCGCACCAGTCTACGGGCGGGGCGGGACGCATGCCCCGTCGCACGCGTCCGCGCAGTCCTCGCCCTCGCCTCCGCGATCCGCTGGACCGCAGCACAGCTCGCCGCCCCACGCTTCCAGCCCCTCCCGCACGGCCAGTGCGGCGACCAGCAGCGCGGCGACGGGATCGGCCCACCACCAGCCGAGCAGCCAGCTCGCCAGCAGTCCGAGCAGCACGGCGGCCGACAAGTAGGTGCAGATCAGCAGCTGCTTCGCGTCCGCCTGCACGCTCCGCGAACCGAGCTCCTCGCCGGTGCGCAGCTCCGCGATCGCGAGCGCCGGCATGACGACGACGCTGAGCGCGGCGATCGCGACGCCGACAGGGCTGGGATCCGCCGCCTCCAGCGTGACCAGTGCCGCCACAGCATCGACTGAGACGTAGGCAGCGAGGGCGAAGAACGCGATCGCCACGATCCTCACCGTCGCGGCTTCCCATCGCTCCGGATCGCTGCGTGAGAACTGCCACGCCACGGCCACCGCCGAGCCGACCTCGACCACGGAATCGAGGCCGAAGCCGATGAGCGCCGCGGAGGACGCGACGGATCCCGCCCAGATCGCGACCGCCGCTTCGACGACGTTGTACGCGATGGCGACTCCGACGATCCACCGCACGCGTCGGCGGAGGCGCGCGGCGCTCCAGGGATGTGCCGGCGGTCACGCTGCTGCCCCGCAGCAGCCCTCGACCGGGCATCCGGCTCCCAGGCACGGGACGCCCTCGTCGACCCGCAGCGTCACGGCGAGCATCGCCTCGATCGCCTGGCTCAGGTGCGGGTCAGCGATCTCGTAGCGCGCCTGCCGACCCTCCGTCTCGGAGACGACGATGCCGCAGCCTCGCAGGCACGCCAGGTGGTTCGAGACATTGGTGCGCGAGAGCCCGAGATCACGTGCCAGCGCGGCCGGGTAGCCGGGCCCCTCGATCAGTCGGAGGAGGATTCGCGCGCGCGTCGGGTCGCCCATGGCGCGCCCGAGCCGGCCCATCGCATCGAGTCGGTCGACAATGGTCAGCATGTGCTGACTATACATCGCAGAGTGACGCTTCATGACGCGCAGGCCGGTCGGCGTCGACGGACCGAGCGGGCTCGACGGTCCCACCGGCTATCATCGGTCCGTCGGCGGCACCAGCCCAGCCCAGCCGGACACCGACCGGCGGCCGACGCGACCCAGGAGCAGCACCATGCCAGAGCCGCGGGCCCGTGCGAACCACGCACGTCGCGCCCAGCGCCGACCGCGACAGGTCCGGCCGCGCCGGGTCGTCATCCTCCCCACGCCGTGAGCAGCTCCGACGCGGCGTGGTTGCCGCCCCCGAGCCTCGAGCAGTTCCTGCTCCCCGGCTCCACCGGTGCCCCGGTGCTCCCGGTGCTCGCGGCGATCATGGCCATCGCATACGCAGCGGGCGTCACGCGGCTGCGACGCCAGCGGCGACACTGGCCCCCGCTGCGCACTGCGTGGTTTCTGCTGGGCTGCGGCACGCTCGCTGCGGTCACCGGGACTCGGATCGACGCCTACGGGCAGCTGCTGTTCTCGGTGCTCATGTTCCAGCAGCTCGCGCTCATGATGGTGATCGCACCGCTGCTCGCTCTCGGCTCGCCCGGCACGCTGCTGCTGCGCGCGACGCCCCGCGACGGCGCCGGCCGCGCCGTGCTCAGGGTCGCCGTGTCCGGGCTGCGCTCGCGGGCAGCCCGCTTCGCGCTGCACCCGGCGCTCGTCATCCCCTTGATGCTGCTGTGCTTCTTCGGGCTGTACGTCGGCGGCGCGGCGGATGCGCTGCTGCAGGTCGACGCCGGACACATCCTGATGGAGGCGGCATTCCTGCTCGTGGGGCTCCTGATCACGGTGCCCCTGGTGTCCTCGGATCCGCTGCCCCGGCGACCCTCCTACCCGGGCCGGCTGTTCGACATCTTCCTCGAGATGCAGGTCCATGCCGCGTTCGGCCTGGTGATGCTGTTCTCGTCTGCGCCGTTCGTCCGCCACTTCGCGACGTCTGCGCCTGCGGAGTGGCGCGTCGACCCCGTGCACGATCAGGGCGTCGCCGGCGTGCTGGCATGGACGTTCGGAGAGCTGCCGCTCGTGACGATGCTGGTCGTGACGCTCGCGCGCTGGCAGCGCCGCGACCGGTCGCGAGCAGGAGCCCAGCAGCGCCGCGCCGATCAGGAGACAGAGGCGTACAACGCCTACCTCGCCCAGCTGCGGCAGCGCGACCTGCGCGGCGACGGGGACCCCGAGGCGTGACGCCACGACGACCGTCGTGACGCGACGGGCGGCACCATCGTCCGACGCTGCGACCCGTTGCGCTGTCGTTATCGTTCCGTTACCTTCGAGGTTGCGTGTGCGTCAGCGAGCGGTGCAGAGGACAGCACTCCGCACGCCCGCGCCCCGGTTCCGCTCGGAACCTTTCCGCTCAGGGCCTGCGGATGCCGCAGCCCTGCTCCACGACTCGACCCGAGGACAGCTTGCCGCGTGACGCCGGACGTTGACCGAGCATCCCGCTCGACCCCTGATGCGCCTCAGGCGCAGACCCGCAGGGCCGCCCGTGAGCGGGAGCGCGCGGCTGCCGCCATCGCGAGGACCGCTGCAGAGGCTCGGGCGGCGGCGCGCACGACCGTCATCTCGGGGTCTCCCCCGATCTACTCGAGCCGCCGCGCGCTCCGGGAAGCCGCGACGCGCTCGGCGGAGTCGCTCGAGGTCCGCGTGACCGGCCCGACGTACGCGCCCCCGGTCGTCGCGGTGGACGCTCCCGCCCTCGGTGTGGGCGGCGCTCACGTGCCGATCGCCCGGCCCGCTCGATCCCCACGACCGGTCGGCGAGCGCCAGGCCCCGACTCGGCGCCCTGTTGCGGTGCGCGGCCGAGCTCGCAGCTTCGCGCGGAAGGCCACCGCCGGCGCTGCGCTCGTGTTCATCGGCTCGCTCGTCGTGGTCACCTCGATGCCTGCGCAAGCGGTGCAGCCTCCCGGGGAGCTCGATCCCCTTGTGGCGCAGCTCGAGCCCGAGACCCAGTCGCTGGATCCGGTCGCCGCAGATGCCAGCACGGTCTTCGCCCGTGACGACATCGTGGTCAGGGACCCCCTCGAGAGCGCGCTGATGTCCGAGGGTGAGCGTGCGGCCCTCCAGGCTGTCGCCGACTCCGAGCCCGGCGGCTCCTACTACGGCGGCAGCCCCGCATTCCCCGCCACCTGGTCCATGATGGAGACCGACTACGTGAAGACGCCGTTCCCCCAGGTCACGCAGTTGCCGATCTCGAGCGGCTTCGGGTACAGGTCCGGCGGCTTCCACGGCGGCACCGACATCCCATTGGCCCCTGGACAGGAGATCCGTCCAGTCGCCAACGGCGTGGTGTCGGCGGTGTGGCAGGGCGACAACCCCGGGGGCGGCGGGTACGCCGTCTTCGTCGACCACAACATCGACGGCCAGTTCGTGCAGTCGTGGTACCCGCACATGCAGGCGGGGTCGATCCGCGTGGAGGTCGGCCAAGTCGTCGACATCTCGACCGTCCTCGGCGGGGTGGGCAGCACGGGCCGCTCGACCGGCCCGCACCTGCACCTCGAGATGAAGAACAGCGACTACGTGTCGTTCGACCCGCTCAGGTGGCTGCAGACCCGAGAGACGCGCCTCGAGGTCGGGTAGCCGCCGACGGCGCCCGTGCGTGCCGGCGTGATTCGTTCGACGCCGGCGACGCAGCGGCCACCGTGGCCTCCAGGCGCAGCAGGTCGGCTCACGCGCCCGTGAGCACGAGCCACAGCAGCACGGCGTTGAGCGCTGCGAGCGCTGCGGCCGCGACCCCGCCGGCGATCGTCGTCCAGATGCGGTTCACGTGCGGCCCCATGAGCCGGCGGTCGGCGGTCAGGCGCACGAGCGGGATGAGCGCGAAGGGGATGCCGAAGGAGAGCACCACCTGGCTCAGCACCAGGGCGAGCGTCGGATCGACGCCGAGCCACAGCACGACCAGCGCTGGGACGAGCGTGACCAGCCTGCGGGCGAGCAGCGGGACGCGGACGCGGAGCAGGCCCTGCATGATCTCCGCGCCTGCGTACGCGCCCACCGAGGTCGAGGCGAGCCCGGACGCCAGGAGCCCGATCGCGAACATCGTCGCCACGACCGGCCCGAGGGATGCGCCCAGCGCGGCGTGCGCGCCCTCCAGCGTGTCCGTCCCCTCGACGCCTGCGAGGTTCGCGGCGGCGAGCAGCATCATCGCGACGTTCACGCTGCCGGCGATCACCATCGCGACCGAGACGTCGATGCGCGTCGCCCGCAGCAGCCGCGGCGTGCTCAGCGCGCGCCGGTCGCGGAAGCGGTCGCGCGACAGGCTCGAGTGCGCGTAGATGGCGTGCGGCATGATTGTCGCGCCGAGGACGCTGACCGCGAGGAGCACGGAGCCGGAGCCCTCGAACCGAGGCACGAGCCCGGCCGCGATGCCGAGGGGGTCGGGCGGAGCGACGACGACTCCCCAGGTGAAGCCGAGCACGATCACGGCGAGCAGGCCGATCACCACGTGCTCGAACGCGCGCGGACCCCGCTGCGACTGCACCGCCAGCAGCACCAGCGAGACACCGCCGGTGATGAGCCCGCCGACGAGCAGCGGCACGTCGAACAGCAGCCAGAGCGCCACGGCGCCGCCGATCACCTCGGCGAGGTCGGTCGCCATCGCGACGCCCTCGGCCTGGATCCAGTAGGCGATCCGACCGGCCCGCGATCCGATGCGCTCGCCGCACAGCTCCGGGAGGCTCTTGCCTGTCACCACGCCGAGCTTCGCCGACAGGTACTGGATCAGCCAGGCGACGAGGTTCGCGCTCACCACGACCCAGATCAGCAGGTAGCCATGGCGCGCGCCCGCCGTGACGTTGGAGGCGACGTTGCCGGGATCGAGGTAGGCCACGCCGGCGACCAGCGCCGGCCCGAGCAGCATCAGCGCTCCGGTCGCCGGCCTCTTGCTCGTCGTCGCGGCGAACGTCATTGCGTTATCGTAGACCTGATTTCGGCTTGCCGAATCATCTTCTTGCGGAAAGCCGAGACGCTCCCGCGAGCGCGGCGTCCGGCATGGCCTCAGGGATGACGGACGGCGGCCGACTCCTGCTCGCTGATCCGCGATGTCTCCAGCTGGAACGTGGAGTGGTGCACCGAGACGGGGAAGTGCTCGGCGACGCATCGCTGGATGTCCTCGAGCACCTCGACCGCGTGCCCATCGGCGAAGCAGCTGTCGTCGACCACCACGTGGGCGCTGATCGTCGGGAGGCCCGTCGCGACGGTGGACGCATGCAGATCGTGCAGCTCCTCGACGTGGTCGAGCTCGAGGATGTGTCGGCGCACGTCGTCGAGGTCGAGGTCCTTCGGAGTGAACTCCATGAGGACGCCCGCGGTCTCCTTCATCAGGATGAGCGCTCGGGGCGCGATGAGCGCGGCGATGAACAGGCCCGCGATCGCGTCCGCCTGCTGGAATCCTGTCGTCCAGATGACGATCGCAGCGGCGATGACGCCGAGCGAGCCGAGCGCATCGTTCAGCACCTCGAGGAACGCCGCGCGCATGTTGAAGTTCGCGCCGCGGCCGGACGACAGCACCAGGATCGCGATGATGTTGACGACGAGTCCGATCACGCCGAACACCACCAGCTCGGACGCCGGGATCTCCGGGGGCTCGAACAGCCGACGGATGCCCTCGACGGCGGCATACACCCCTACGGCCAGCAGCAGCGTGGCCTGGCCGAGCGCGGCGATCACCTCGATGCGACGGAAGCCCCAGGTGCGCCGTGATGTGGCCGGACGCCGCATGAGCGACGCGGCGATCAGCGCCACCAGGAGCCCCGCGGCGTCGGTGACGGCATGCGCCGTGTCGGTCAGGAGGGCGAGGCTGCCCGTCACGACCGAGCCGATCAGCTGGGCGACGACGATCGTCGCTGTCAGCGCGAACGCGATGCCCAGACGGACACGGAAGTCGCCGGTCGCCGCAGGGGCACCGTCGGTCGATCCATGGCTATGCCCGGCGGCCATCGGGATCCTCCTCCCCGGTGGCGCCCGCGACCACTGCTGCGTGCGCGCTGAAATGCGAGCAGGGCCGCTGCTGCCCGCCGGCCGCCTCGAGCAGTCGCTCCGCCGCCGCGGCCAGGCGCTCGAGATCCTCCGGATGCGCCAGCGCGTACCAGGTCGCCCGCCCGTCGGCCCGGGCGTTGACGAGCCCGCAGTCGGTGAGGAAGGCCATGTGCTTGCTCACCGTCGACTGCGCGAGCCCCAGATGGCCCACCAGATCGCGCACCCGGTGCTCGCCCGTCGACAGGTGCTGGAGCACGCGCAGTCGCGAGGGCTCCGCGAGCGCTTGGAACAGGTGCGCGAACGCCGTCGTCATCCCGAAATCGGCGTCGCCGCGCTCGAGTATCATCGTCATGCAGCGATGCTAGCCCCGTCCGCGCTCTCGTCGCCACCCGTGCCGGCGCATCCGCAGCCCGGTTCGGCTCGGGGCAATAGCGTGGAGGCATGAGCGATGAGTTGACGGGCAGGTCGAGACCGGTCGCGGCCCGCGTGCGGCTCGTTCCCCGCCGCGGATGACGCTCCGCTTCCTCCGGGCCCTGGACCGGCACCAGGTGCCGCTCTACATCGCCGCGATCGCGGCTGGGGGCGGGCTGGGACTCCTCGCACCCCGCGCTGCCCCGGCTCTCGAGCGGGCGATCGAGCCCGCGCTGATGCTCCTGCTGTTCGCGACGTTCCTCGGCGTGCCGATGACCCAGCTCGGTCGAGCGCTGCGCGACGTGCGATCCCTCGCGACCGTGCTCACGGCGAACTT
The DNA here is from genome assembly GCF_022983135.1 of Agrococcus sp. SCSIO52902. GTDB lineage: Bacteria > Actinomycetota > Actinomycetes > Actinomycetales > Microbacteriaceae > Agrococcus > Agrococcus sediminis. The sequence continues at coordinate 1,273,839 of NZ_CP095269.1, read as the reverse complement.
CGCGCTGCTGCCGCTGCTGGCGTGGGGCCTGTCGCTGCTGGTCGCCGACGACCGGGGCCTCCTGCTCGGCGTGCTGCTCGTGCTGCTCGCGCCCTGTGTCGACTACGTGGTCGTCTTCGCTGGCCTCGCGGGCGGTGCGGGTCCGCGCCTGCTGGCGGCGACGCCATTCCTCATGCTCGTGCAGGTGCTCCTCCTGCCGGTCTACATCGCGCTCTTCGCAGGAGCCGAGCTGCTCGGCGTGATCGAGCCGGCGCCGTTCGTCGAGGCGTTCGTGCTGCTCATCGCCATCCCGCTCGCGGCGGCCGCGACCATCCAGTCGCTCGCCCGGAAGCATCCCGCCGCGGGCGCGATCACGACCGCGATGGCGGATGCGACACCACCGCTCATGATGCTCGCACTCGCCGTGGTCGTCGGCTCGCAGGTCGCCGCGGTCGGGTCGCAGCTCCAGGTGCTCATGCGTGTCGTGCCCCTCTTCGTGGCGTTCGCGGGCGTCGCGGCGGCACTCGGCGTGCTCGTGAGCCGCATCGCCAGGCTCGACGCGGCCGGCGAGCGGGCAGTCATCTTCTCGCTCGCGACCAGGAACTCGCTCGTCGTGCTGCCCTTGGCGCTCGCCCTCCCGCCGGCAATGGCGATCGCGCCGCTCGCGGTCGTGACGCAGACCCTCGTGGAGCTCGTCGTGATGGTCGTGCTCGTGCGCGTCGTCCCGCACGTGACGCCAGCGCGAAGCGCCTGACCGCGGGCGGCCCGGGACGGCCAGCGCGGCGTGAGGGGCGGGACCGAAGCCCCGCCCCTCACGCCGATCACGCGACTACGAGCACGACGTCAGCGCCGCCACCTCTGCGCTCAGCGACGGCTCGCCGCCGACGAGCGTGAGCGTCGGCATCTGCAGCCGCTCCAGCTCGTCGAGGATGCGCTGCGGCACGCAGTCGGTGCGCGTGATCAGCAGCGGGGCGCCCTGCGCGCCGGCCGCCGCGCCGCCCGCGAGGGCGTCGGGGAAGACCAGGCCGGACGCCAGGTAGGCCCGCTCGACCGGGGCGTCGAACGCCGAGGCCGTGATGATGGCGCTCGTGGCGTAGCGGTCGGAGCCGCCGAGGCGGTTGACCGTGAAGCCCGCGTCGACGAAGTCGCCCGCGATCGACGACGGGACGGCCTCGACCGAGCCCGCGATGCGGATGCGCTCGGCGCCGAGCTCGTCCAGCAGCGCGGTCGTGGCCTCGGGCACCTCGGTGCTCGTGCTCACGAGCAGCAGCGGCCAGTCGAGGTGACCGGCGGCGGCACCGGCCGACAGGCCGTCCGGGAACCGCGTGCCGGCGGCGACGTACGCGCCCTCAGCACCCTCGAAGGCGTACTCGGCGACCAGGCGGCTCGTGTGGTACCGGTCGGAGCCGCCGAGGCGGTCGACCTGCTCCACCGACGCGATCGCGGCGATCTGCGCCTCCGTCTCCGCGCTGATCGACGGCTCGCCGCCGACGATCACGACGCGAGCGGCGCCGAGGCGCTCGATCTCGTCGAGCACGACCTCAGGGGCCTCGGTGAGGCGCGTCAGCAGCACCGGTCCGCCCTCGTGCGCGGCGGCCGGGCCGGCCGTCAGCGCGTCGGGGAAGAGCTGGCCGCTCGCGACGTAGACGACCGGAGCGCCGCCGGGGTAGGCGTCCTGCGACACCTGCACGGCCGTCTCGTACCGGTTGACGCCGTCGAGGCGCTCCGTCGTGAGCGCGATCGGCATCGAGAACGGCACCGCGGTGCCCGAGGCGGTGCGCAGCTCGAAGCGGTCGCCCGCGACGGGCAGCGGCGCCTCGAACTCGACGGTCGCCGAGTCGTCGACCACGGGGAACGTGCCCAGCAGCTCGTCGCCGTAGTGCAGCTCGAGCTCGGTGCTGACCGGCGTGCCGAGCGACGTCAGGTCGATCTCGTTCACCGTGAGCGACACGGGAGCGCCGATCGCGACGGGCGCGGTGGGCAGGCCGACGACCTCGAGCTGGCGGCGCGAGAAGTCGGGCGAGATCGGCGACTGCGCCTCGATGTACGCCGCGAAGGCCTCGGAGTCGACGAGACCCGAGTCGCGGTCGTCCGTGCCGGCGATCAGGCCGCGGAAGTTGTCGCCGCCGGAGAGCAGGAAGCTGGGCACCGCGACGCGGTACGTGTCGTCGGCGGCCACCTCGGCGCCGTCGACCCAGATGCCGGTGATGCGCGAGCCCTCGGCGAGCGTCGAGTCGTAGGTGTACTCGACGTTGTCGCTGAGCCCCAGCTGCAGGTAGGCGCGCGAGGGCACCTCGCCCGCGGCGTTCCGCTGCCACTGCTGCTCGAGCACGACGCGCAGCTGCTCGCCGGTGAGGGTCGTGGTCCACAGGTTGTTCGCGAAGGGCAGCACGGCGGCGGCCTCGCCGACCGTCACGATGCCGTCCTCGGTCTCGCCCTCGCCGGCCTCGTGGAGGAGCTCGGCGCGCAGACCGCCCGGGTTGGTGATGCCGATCTCGGCGCCGCCGCGGTTCTCGGGCGCGAGCTGGTCGCGCAGCATGTTGGCCACGAGCGTGCCCATGGTGGATGCGCTGCCGCGGTCGTCGCGCTCGTCGCCCGTGAAGGCGGTGGTGATGTCGCCGGTGATCTCGCCGAGCGGCTCCTGGCCGATGACGGCCGCCTGCTCGAGCGCTGCCTCGGTGATCTCGGCCACGGCCGCGACGCGCGGGTAGGTCGCGATCAGCTCGTCCTGCGGCGTCTGCGTGCGCGGCACGATGCGGGCCAGGTCGAAGCTGGCGACGCTCGAGGCCGGGTCGACAGTCGCGACGAGCTGGCCGAGCTGCGCTCCGTAGGACGACGTCTGGATGATCGGGCGCACGTCCTGCTCGCTGCCGTCCGGAGCGGGCGCGAGCCACGAGTAGGACTGGTGCGTGTGGCCGTTGAAGATCGCGTCGACCTCGGGGGCGGTGTCCTCGACGATCGCGCGGAACGCGTCGCTGTCGGCCATCGCGGCGGTGAGCGCCGCGGCCTGCTCCTCCTGCGGAGCGTTCGGGGCGAGGGTCGCCTGCGCGCCCTCGTGGTACTCGGCGACGATGAGGTCGGCCTCGCCGTTGGTGGCGTCGCCGTCGGAGAGCTGGGCGGCGACCGCGTTGACCGCGGCAACGGGGTCGCCGAACTCGACCCCGGCGATGCCGGACGGGTCGACGAGCGAGGGGGTCTCCTCGGTGACGGCGCCGATGACGGCCACGGTGACGGCGGCATCGCCCTCGCCGACGGAGAAGGTCGCGTAGGAGTCGCCGATCGGCGCACCGTCGCGCGTCACGTTGGCGGCCAGGATCGGGAAGTCGGCCCGCTCGTCGACGCGGCCCTGCAGGTCGTCGATGCCGCGGTCGAACTCGTGGTTGCCTGCGGCGGATGCCCCGAGCTCGAGCGCGTTCAGCACGTCGATCGTGGGGTTGTCCTGCTGCACGGCCGAGGCGTACAGCGACGCGCCGATGCTGTCGCCGCCCGAGATGACGAGCGAGTTCGCGTCGCCCTGCTCGGCCCGCAGCTGCTCGACGGTGCCGGCGAAGCTCACCGTGTTGCTGTCGATGCGGCCGTGGAAGTCGTTGAAGTGGATGAGGTTGACGACGGTGCCGTGCGCGTCGGCCGGGGTGTCGCCCCCGCCGTCCGTCGCGAGCGCCGCGGACGGGGCGACGAGCAGCCCGAGTCCGACCGCGCAGGCGGCGCCGGCCGCCAGGTTGCGCTTGAAGTGGTTGTTCACTGTGGTTCTCCGTTGCAGGGGATGTGAGGCGCGCGAGGCACGCCACTCGCGAGCCTATGAAGTTCTCTCGCGAACCGCGAGGGTTGATCGCGTCCCCCTGGTGAACATCCGGTAACGGTCCGAGCACGACGAAGAGGGAGGGGACCCGGCGGGTCCCCTCCCTCTTCGTGCGGCCTGGCTCGCCGCGCCGCCGTCAGGCGTCGGCGGGCGCCAGCTCCGGCTCGTGCGGCTCCGGCGACGTGTGGGTGAAGACGAACTCGTCGTCGACGAAGTCGACCGTGACGTGCTCGCCCGAGCCCAGCTCGCCGTGCAGGATCCGCTCGCTCAGCGCATCCTCGATCTCGTGCTGCACGGCTCGACGCAGCGGCCGGGCGCCGAGCGCCGGGTCGTGGCCGATGTGGATGAGGCGGCGCTTGGCTGCCTCGGTCAGCTCGATCGTCATGTCGCGGTCGAGCAGGCGCTCCTGCAGCCGCTTGATGAACAGGTCGACGATCTGCAGCAGCTCCTCGGGGCTGAGCTGCGGGAAGACGATCGTCTCGTCGACGCGGTTGAGGAACTCGGGCTTGAAGTTCTTCTTGAGCTCCTCGCGGACCTTCGCGCGCATCCGCTCGTAGTCGTTCTCGCTCGAGCCCTCGAGCACGAACCCGACGGGACCGCCGGAGATGTCCTTGGTGCCGAGGTTGGTGGTCATGATGATGACGGTGTTCTTGAAGTCGACCACCCGGCCCTGGCCGTCGGTGAGACGACCCTCCTCGAGGATCTGCAGCAGCGAGTTGAAGATGTCGACGTGCGCCTTCTCGATCTCGTCGAAGAGCACGACCGAGAACGGCTTGCGCCGCACCTTCTCGGTGAGCTGGCCGCCCTCCTCGAAGCCGACGAACCCGGGAGGGGCGCCGAAGAGCCGCGAGACGGTGTGCTTCTCGCTGAACTCGGACATGTCGAGCGAGATCAGGGCGTCCTGGTCGTCGAAGAGAAACTCGGCGAGCGCCTTCGCGAGCTCGGTCTTGCCGACGCCCGTGGGCCCGGCGAAGATGAACGAGCCGGAGGGGCGGCGGGGGTCCTTGAGGCCCGCGCGCTGCCGGCGGATGGTCTTGGCGAGCACGCTGATCGCCTCGTCCTGGCCGATGACGCGCTGGTGCAGCGCCTTCTCCATGAAGATGAGCCGCGCCGACTCCTCCTCGGTGAGCTTGAACACCGGGATGCCGGTCGCGTTCGCGAGCACCTCGGCGATCACGCCCTCGTCGAGCACGCCCGTGGGGCCGCCGTTGCCGGAGCGCCACTGCTTCTCGGTGCGGAGCCGCTCGCCGAGCAGCTCCTTCTCCTCGTCGCGCAGGCGCGCCGCGGCCTCGAAGTCCTGGCCCTCGATCGCGGCCTCCTTGCGCGTGCGCACGTCGGAGATGCGGTCGTCGAACTCGCGCAGCTCGGGCGGGGCCGAGAGGATCGACAGGCGCAGTCGGGCGCCGCCCTCGTCGATCAGGTCGATCGCCTTGTCGGGCAGGAAGCGGTCCTGCACGTAGCGGTCGGCGAGGTTGGCCGCCGCGACGAGCGCGCCGTCGGTGATCGTCACCTTGTGGTGCGACTCGTAGCGGTCGCGCAGGCCCTTGAGGATGTTGATCGTGTGGGCGACCGACGGCTCGTTGACCTGGATCGGCTGGAAGCGGCGCTCGAGCGCGGCGTCCTTCTCGAAGTGCTTGCGGTACTCGTCGAGCGTCGTCGCGCCGATCGTCTGCAGCTCGCCGCGGGCGAGCAGCGGCTTCAGGATGTTGGCCGCGTCGATCGCGCCCTCGGCCGCGCCGGCGCCGACGAGCGTGTGGATTTCGTCGATGAAGGTGATGATGTCGCCGCGGGTGCGGATCTCCTTCGTCACCTTCTTGAGGCGCTCCTCGAAGTCGCCGCGGTAGCGGCTGCCCGCGATGAGCGAGCCGAGGTCGAGCGTGTAGACCTGCTTGTCCTTGAGCGTCTCGGGCACCTCGCCCTTGACGATCGCCTGCGCGAGCCCCTCGACGACGGCGGTCTTGCCCACGCCGGGCTCGCCGATCAGCACGGGGTTGTTCTTCGAGCGGCGCGAGAGGATCTGCATGACCCGCTCGATCTCCTTCTCGCGGCCGATGACGGGGTCGAGCTTGCCGTCGCGCGCGGCCTGCGTGAGGTTGCGGCCGAACTGGTCGAGGATCTGCGATCCCTTGGCGTCGGTCTGCTGCGTCTGGTCGCCGCCGACCGTCGTCGACTCCTTGCCCTGGTACCCCGCGAGCAGCTGGTTGACCGTCTGGCGCACCCGGTTGAGGTCGGCGCCCAGCTTGACGAGCACCTGCGCGGCGACGCCCTCGCCCTCGCGGATGAGGCCGAGCAGCACGTGCTCGGTGCCGATGTAGTTGTGGCCGAGCTGCAGCGCCTCGCGCAGGCTCAGCTCGAGCACCTTCTTGGCGCGCGGCGTGAACGGGATGTGCCCGGTGGTCTGCTGGCTGCCGGTGCCGATCATGTCCTGCACCTGCGCGCGGACGGCGTCGAGCGAGATGCCGAGCTGCTCCAGCGCCTTCGCGGCGACCCCGTCGCCCTCGTGGATGAGGCCGAGCAGGATGTGCTCCGTGCCGATGTAGTTGTGGTTGAGCAGCTTCGCCTCTTCCTGGGCGAGCACCACGACCCGGCGAGCGCGGTCGGTGAACCTCTCGAACATCGCTGCCTCCCTTCCTTGAGATTCGAGCGTAGCCGCGCGGGTTCGCGGACGCGGCCGTGTTCGCTGTCGGCGGCACCGGGCGGATGGCTCGCAGCGCTCGAGCGCGCAGCGCGCTTGACGCGCGTATCGATCATCGATAACTTATCGACATTCGATACGCTGAACGAAGGAGTTCGCGATGACCGCACAGACCGCCAGAGCCCTCTCCCGCACCGATCGCGCCGTGCTGCGGCTCGTGCAGATCGCGGCGTGGATCGGTGCGGCGCTCACAGCCGTGACGACCGCGCTGAACGCCACGCTCCCGCTCCTCCAGGGCATGGGGGCGGCGCCGCTGCTCGTGCAGCCCGAGCTGCCGGAGCCGCTGGCCGGGCCGACGGAGGGCATCGCCGTCGTGAGCACCCAGTCGCTCGACACGGTCGTCTTCCTCACCGGCCAGCCGACGCACCTCACCCTCGCCATGGTTGCCGCGCTCGTCGCGCGATCGGCCGGCGTCGCGCTCGTGCTCGTCGGCATCGCCATGCTCGCCGGCCGATTGCTGCGCGGACGCGCATTCCTCCAGGCTGCGCAGCTGCCGCTCGCGCTCGTGCTCATCGGCGCAGCCGCCGGGCCGATCGTGGCGGATGCGCTCGAGGGCTGGGTGAGCATGGGCACGTGGCAGGCGATGGGCACCCCGGCCGGATACGGCGCGGTCGCGGCGTTCAACCCCGCGGCCATCTTCTTCGGCCTCGTCGTCGCGGCGCTGATGACGGTCTTCCGCGTCGCCGACCGCGCCGAGCGGGACGCCGACGGTCTCGTCTAGTGCCGGCCGAGGAGGACCTCTCGCGGCTGCACTGCCGGCTCGACGAGCTGCTCGAGTCCCGCGGCATGACGCTCACCGCCCTCGCCGAGGCGGTGGGCGTCAGCCTCGTCAACCTCTCGGTGCTGAAGAACGACCGCGCCCGGGCCATCCGCTTCTCCACCCTCATCGCGCTGTGCGACGCGCTCGAGTGCCAGCCCGGCGACATCTTCACGGTCGGCGCTCACGGAACGCAGGGCTGACGTCGATAGCCTCGGAGGGACGACGACGAGGAGCACGGTGACCGATCAGCCCGCGCAGCCCTGGAGCGCGCCGCCCGGCCAGCTCGGGCAGCCCCAGTACGGCCAGCAGCCCTACGGGCAGCCGCAGTACGGCCAGCAGCCCTACGGGCAGTACGGCCAGCCGCCGTACGGGCAGCCGCCGTACGGGCAGCCCCAGTACGGGCAGCCCCAGTACGGCCAGCCGCCGTACGGCGCAGCGCCCCTCCCCTACGGCCAGCCGTGGCAGCCGCCCGCGCCCACGCGGCCCGCGCTGCTGCCGGCGGCGCTCCCGATGCGCGGGCAGGCGTTCGTCGGCGCCTTCCGGCCGCTGTCGAAGCGGGTGGGCCGCTGGTTCCTCGCGTGGGCGATCGCCATCGGCTTCTTCGCCGCGGGCCAGATCGTCGCGCTCGCCCTGCTGATGCCGGGCGTCGTCGAGATCTTCTCGCAGCTCGACCCGACGAGCGCCCCGACCGAGCAGGACGTGCTCGACGGGCTCATGGAGGTCGTCGGCTCGCCGCTCGGCATGGCCGGCGTGAACCTCTCCTGGGCGGCCATGATCCCCGGCACGATTGTCGCGATGGCGGCGTTCGGCAAGGGCGCCGCCGGCTTCGCGTCGAGCGTCGCCGGGCGCTGGCGCTGGCGCGCCGTCGGCAGGTCGGCGATCGTGCTGCTGCCGATCTTCGCCGTCTACATCGGCATCTCGCTCTGGATGGACCCGTCGGTCGAGTGGCGGTGGAACCCCAACTGGGCGCTCGTCGCCATCGTGCTGCTGACCACGCCGCTCCAGGCGACGGGCGAGGAGTTCGCCTTCCGGGGGTTCCTGACCCAGATGCTCGGCGGCTGGATCCGCAATCAGTGGGTCGCGTCGATCGCGATGGGCGTGCTCACCGGGGCCGTCTTCGGCGCCGCCCACATGCATCCGTCGGTCTCGGCCACGCTGCAGCTCGCGCTCGTGGGCTTCACGTGCTCGATGCTCACCTTCCGCACCGGCGGCCTCGAGGCCGCGTCGGTGCTGCACACGGCCAACAACGTCTTCATCATGGTGCCGCTCGCGCTCACCGGCACCTCGGCCTTCTCGGCGCAGCCCGTCGCGGGCGAGGACTGGCTGTCGTTCGGCGTCACCGCGCTGGCGCTGGCGGTCGCCTACCTCGCGGTGCACTTCTTCCTCGCCAAGGAGCAGCGGTGGACCACCGGCACGCCGGCGGCCGACCTGCTCGAGCCGCGGGCGCCGATCGCCGCGCCCGAGCCCGTCGGCGCGCGCTGAGCTAGGTGTACTGCCCAGGCAGGTTGTTCAATCGGGTGATCGGTGGCTGCTTGCCGGTGGCGGTGTGGGGTCGGTGGTGGTTGTAGAGGTGCAGCCAGGCGGGGAGCGCGTCGCGTCTGGCTCGTTCTGAGCGGTAGTGGCGTCCGTAGGCCCATCCATCGGCGAGGGTGCGGTGGAAGCGTTCGATCTTGCCGTTGGTCTGGGCCGGTAGGGGCGGGTGTGCTTGGGGACGATCGCGAGCTCTCGGCAGGTGTCGCGCCAGAGGTGCGAGCGGTAGGCGGGGCCGTTGTCGGAGAGGACGCGTTCGACGGTGACGCCGCGGGCTGCGAACCACGACGTCGCGCGGCGGAGCACGGCGGTCGCGGTTGCGGCGGTCTCGTCGTCGTGGATCTCGGCGTAGGCGACGCGGGAGTGGTCGTCGATGACGGTGTGGACGAACGCGTGGCGCAGCAGCTCGTGGCGATACTTGTTCCGAGCAAGCCCCGGCGTCTGGCGCCGGTTCCTGCGTCCTTGCTGGCGTCCGACGTAGCGCCAACCGCCGCCATCGGGGATGTTGCCGAGCTTCTTCACGTCGACGTGGATCAGCGAACCGGGACGGTCGTGCTCGTAGCGTCTGGCGGGCTCGCCGGTCTTCACATCGACATGGCTGAGCCGGTTGAGCCTGCAACGCACGAGCACTGCGTGGACCGTCGACGCCGGCATGCCGACCATCCCAGCGATCTGCACGGGCCCGAGCCGCTTCCGGATCCGCAGCTGCACGATCCGCCGGACCACATCAGGCCGGGTCCGGTTCGGCGAGGACAGCGGCCGCGACGAACGATCAGCCATTCCGGCCTCGCCCAGCTCGAGATACCGACGCGACCACTTCGCCGCGGTCGGCCAGGAGACCCGGAAGTAGTCCGCGGCCGCTGCGACCGTCCAGCCGTCATCGACGACCGCGCGAGCGAGCCTAAGACGTTGGCGCGGCGTCAGCGCCGCATTACCGTGGGCCACGAGAACCTCCTGGCGGATGGCTGCTTGAACACCACCACCCTGCCCGGAGGTTCTCGCTACGTCACCACTCCACGTTCGAACAACGTCCCTGGGCAGTACAGCTAGGCGCGCGGCGGGGCGTCGCCCGGCGGCGTCGTCGCGACCTGCGGCGGGGCGTCGGCCTCAGCCGCGGCATCGGCCGCCGCCAGGGGCCGCTCGCCCTTCGGCGGGAGCCCGGCCTTGGCGCGCTCCTCGGCCTCGATGCGGTCGTACTCGCGTCGGGCGGTGCGGTCGCCGCGGATGATCATCCGCAGCACCATCCAGAAGATGAGTCCGAGCATGATCGTCGGGATGAGCGAGAAGATCGCGTTCCCCCACCAGCTCTCAGGCATGCCCCCAGCCTACCGCGCGCATCCGCCCCTCACGGGGTGAGCAGCGCGCGCACCCGCTCGCGGCCGATCGCGAGCAGCAGCGTGGGGATGCGCGGACCCGTCTCGCGGCCGACGAGCAGCCGGTAGAGCAGGGCGAAGAAGGCGCGCTGCGCGGCCGAGAGCTCCTTGTCGCCCTTGACGATGGCGTCGGGCTCGAGCCCGCGCTGCACCTTGGCGACGCCGTACACCTGGTGCGTGAGGCCGTCGAGCGTCCAGGCCTCCTCGAGCGGCGGCAGGCCCTGCCCGCCGTCGAGCAGCAGCGCGATCGCGTCGCGCTCGGTCTCGGTGAGCGCGAGCAGCGCCTCGCGGTCGGGAGCGTCGCGCACCGCCGTGTGCTCGTCGGCGGGCATGTGCGTGGCGACCCACGCCTCGACCTTGTCGAGGCGTGGCCGCAGCGGGTCGAGGTCGACGATCGGGTCGTCGGCGTCGAGGCCGCCGAGGATCCGCAGGATCTGCGCCTCGTCGCCGAAGGTGATGTCGACGACGGATGCGAGGGTGCGGTAGGGCACGCGGCGCGGCGTCTCGGGCAGGCGCTCGTGCGCCGTCGAGACCGCCCGCTCGAGCGCGGCGAGCTCGGCCGGCTGCGCGGTGCCGGCGGCGGCCTTCCGCGCGAGCGCGTCCCACTCGTCGTAGGTGCGCTGCAGCTCGGAGCCGAAGGCGACGTCGAACGACTGGTTCATGCGGCGACGCGCGTAGAGCCAGCGCAGCACCGGCGCCTCCATCACGGCGAGCGCGTCGGCGGGCACGGGGGCGCCGCCGCGCGATGACGACATCTTGGCGACGCCGCCGAAGCCGACGAAGGCGTACATCGGGCCGAGCGGCCGCTGCCAGCCGAACACCGGCGCGAGCTCGAGCCCTACCTGGAAGGACGAGCCGGGCGACTGGTGGTCGACGCCGGACGGCTCGAAGACGACCCGCTCGTACGCCCAGCGCATGGGCCAGTCGACCTTCCAGACGAGCTTGCCCGAGCGGAACTCGCGCAGCAGCACCGTCTCGCGGTGCCCGCAGGTGCACGAGTACGTCATCTCGGTCGAGTCGTCGTCGTACGCCTCGATCGACGTGAGGTCCTTGCCGCAGCGCGTGCAGTAGGGCTTGTAGGGGTAGTACTCGCCGCCGCTCGAGCCGTCGTCCTCGGTCGCGGCGCCGGAGCCCGCGTCGAGCGCCGCCTGCAGCGCCTCGTCCTCGTCCTTCGCCGCCGGCAGGGTGCGGAACTGCGCCAGGATCGCGTCGATCTCGCGGCGGTGGCGCATCGCGTGCAGGATCTGCTCGGTGTAGGCGCCGGCCCGGTACTGCTCGGTCTGGCTGATGCCGCGGTAGCGCACGCCGGCCTCGGCGAACGACGCCTCGGCGGCGCTGCGGAAGTGCGCGGCCCACGAGTCGTGCTCGCTGCCGGGCGGGGCGGGCACGCTCGTGAGAGGCTTGCCGATGTGCTCGGCCCACGTCTCGTCGACGCCCTCGATGCCGGCCGGCACCTTGCGGAAGCGGTCGTAGTCGTCCCAGGAGATGATGTGCTCGGTGTCGACGCCGCGCCGCTGCAGCTCGTCGACGACGAGGTGCGGGCTCATGACCTCGCGGAAGTTGCCGAGGTGGATGGGCCCGGAGGGCGAGATGCCGGATGCCGCGACCGGGCGCGTGCCGCGGCGCTCGGCCTCGGCGATCACCTCGTCGGCCAGGCGGGAGACCCAGTCGGCGCGCTCGTGCTCGGCAGTGCTGTCGTCAGGCGTCTCGGTCGTCTCGGTCACGACGTCCGATCCTACCGGCGGGCGCGCCGTGCCCGCCGGTCAGGCGATCGTGAAGACGGCGTTGTCGATGAGCCGCACCGCGCCGACGCGCGCCGCGACGAGCACCTGCACGGGACCGTGGTGCTCGGCCGGCGCGAGGCGGAACGTTGCCGGGTCGACGATCGCGAGGTAGTCGAGCTGCACGCCTGTGTCGGACTGGAAGACCGACTGCGCGGCGGCGAGCATCGCCTCGACGCCACGGTCGGCGGCCGAGCCCGCCGCGGCCAGCGCGCGCGACAGCGCCAGCGCATCCGCCCGCTCCCCCGGCCGCAGCATGCGGTTGCGGCTCGAGAGCGCCAGCCCGTCGGGCTCGCGCACGGTGGGCACGCCCACCACCTCGACGGGCAGGTTCAGGTCGCGCACCATGCGCCGCACGAGGAACAGCTGCTGCGCATCCTTCTCGCCGAAGAGCGCCACGTCGGGGCCGACGATCGACAGCAGCTTCGTGACGACGGTCAGCACGCCGTCGTAGTGGCCCGGCCGGCTCCGGCCCTCCAGCACCATGCCGAGGTGGCCGGCGGTGACGAGCGTCTCGCTGCGGCCGCCCTCCGGGTACATCTCGTCGACCGTCGGCATGAAGACCGCGGCGACCCCGAGCTCGGCGAGCGCCGCGGTGTCGGCGTCGGGCGTGCGGGGGTAGCGGTCGAGATCCTCGTGCGGCCCGAACTGCATCGGGTTGACGAACACGGAGGCGATCACGAGGTCGGCGCGCTCGAGGCCGGTGCGCACGAGCTCGGCGTGGCCCTCGTGCAGCGCGCCCATGGTCGGCACGAGCGCGATGCGCCGTCCGTCGGCGCGGGCATCGCGCACGAGCGCGCGCACCGCGTCGATGGTGGTCAGGGTCTGGATGGGCTCGGGCACCTGGCCAGCCTAGGCGCGCGGGCGCACGGGGCAGGGTCCGACCGGCGAGCTCAGGGCTCGACCGAGGGGCTCAGGGCTCGACGGGCGGGTCGGGGTAGCGGGCGAGCGCGGTCTCGACCGCCGAGCGGACGACGCCGCCGAGCACGCGGGAGGGCCGCTCGACGCCGATCTCGTGCAGCTGGCGCAGCGCCTGCGCGACGATCCCCTCGGCGAATCCGCGCGCGGCCTCGAGCGCCTCCGCGTACGCCGGGCGGTCGGCCTCCTCGACGACGATCGGCTCGCCGCCCATCTCGACCGCGAGCGCCTGGCCGATCGGCAGCACGGGGCCCGGCGCGGTCACGGCGATGGTCGCCTCGAGCAGGCGCGCGAGGTCGAGCGACGTGCCCGAGAAGGTCATCGCCGGGTGCAGCGCGATGGGGATCGCGCCGCGCGCCGCGGCCGGGCGCAGCACCTCGATGCCGTGCTCGGGCGCGGTGTGCACGACGATCTGCCCGGGCTGCCACGCGCCGGTCGCGGCGAGGCCGGCGACGAGGCCCGGCAGCTCGTCGCTCGGCACGGCGATGAGCACGAGCTCGCTGCGCTCGACGATCGTGGGCGCGTCGAGGATGGCGACGCCGGGCAGCACCGCCTCGGCGCGGTCGGCCGCCTCATCGCCCGTGGCGTCGATGCCGACGATCGCGTGGCCGGCGCCCGCGAGCGCCGCGCCGAGCACGGGGCCGACGCGGCCGGCGCCGATGATGCCGACGCCGAGGCGGCCGGGCCTCATCGCTCGTCCCCGGGCCGCTGCCAGCGGGCGGCGGGGTGCTGGTGCGGTGGGATCGGGGGCGGGGTGGTCTCGACTCGGGCCGGACGCGCGGCGACCGGCTCGGCTCGACCGGCGAAGGACGGCGGGGCGGAGGAGGGCGGGGCGGAAGCGGGCGGCGCGGTCTGCGTGACCGTCGGCGGCCGCATGAGGCCGTCCTGCACGGCCGGCGCGGTGGCGAGCACCGCGTGGCGCGACAGCGACGACGCCCACGACTCCGACCCATCGCGGTCGATCGCGACCTTGATCGTGCGCATCGCGTGGTCGAAGAGCAGCGCCGCGTCGCGCTGGTCGATCGCGCCGATGCCCGGCGAGAGCACGGTGTCGGGCACGTGGAGCTGCACCTTGCCGAGGCGCGCGAGGCCGTAGAGCGGACCCTGCTGCAGCGCCACCGACTGCACGCGCGCCTGCGGCACGAGCTGCAGCGAGCGCCAGATGCGGCCGTGCCGCAGCAGGAAGGCGGCCGGGTGCACGTGGAAGCCGTTGCGGCGCACCGAGAACCAGCGGAACACCCGAGCGCGCGGCGGGCTGACGACGAACGCGTCGGGTGCCTGGCCGAAGAGCCCCTGGTCGATGAGCGGCGAGTGGGCGAGCTCGGGGAGCACGAGCCCGACGACCGTGCGCACGTCGCGCAGGTCGCCCACCGGCAGCAGGTAGCTCGCCATCTGGCTGCTCTGCCCTGTGCCCGACCCGTCGGGCTTGATCTTGCCGGCGCGCGTGAACGTCACCTGCCACCAGCCGAACGGCCGCCACAGCAGCGGCTGCTTCACCTGCAGCGCGAAGATGCGGCCGGGCGGGATGATCTCGGTCGTCGTCGACGCGAGCCCGTACGCGAGGCGGATGCCGTCGGGCGTCGCCGCGATCGAGTAGCGCAGCTTCGACCCGAGCGACTTCACGCCCGCCGCGAAGAAGGCGATGGCGCCCGGCAGCAACGCGAAGATCGCCCAGAACTGCTGGAAGCCGATGATCGCGACGCCGGTGGCGACGACGTAGGCGATCGCCCACACGATCCAGCCGTCGAGCAGCGACGAGATGACGATGCGCACGACGGGGATGCGCACGAGCGAGTCGGGCGCGAGGTGGGCGATCTCGGCGTCCGGTCGCAGCAGCTCGTCGACGACGCCGCCGGGTGCGCCCGCCTGCCGCTGCGCGGCGAGGCGCTGGGCGTCGGCGGCCGACCTGCCCGACGCGCGGTCCATGATCTCGAACCGCAGCGCATCCGCCACCGACGAGCTCAGGTAGTCGAGGTCGACGTTGGAGTCGTTGCCGGCCTGCTGGATCTCGAGCTTGCAGGCGCCGAGCAGCCGCGCGAACCAGGGCCTCTGGATGTTGATGGCCTGGATGCGCGCGAGGGGCGCGCGACGGTGCCGGCGGAAGAGGATGCCCTGCTCGACCTCGACCGCGTCGCCCGTGATGCGGAAGCGGTGCACGCGCCAGGCGAGCCAGAAGAGCACGATGCCGAGCAGCACGAGGCCCACGACGCCGAGCGAGACCCACAGCAGCTGGTCGAGCACGAAGTCGCCGAAGGGGTCCTGGTCGAAGTCGGCGTCCCACTCGTCGGGCACGAACATGCCGATGATGCGGTCGCGGAACGAGGAGACGACGATGCCGAGGAAGATGATGAGCGCGAGCCCGCCGCGCAGCAGCGGCGTCGCTGGGTGCAGGCGGTGCCACTCGCCGTCGACGAGCCCGATCGCCCGCGCGCGCGCCTGCTGCGCGGCGCTCGGGACGGGCGCGGCAGGCGGGGGCGCCTGCGGCGGAGGGGCGGTCGTCACAGGCCGGCCCGCCGCGACTCCGACACGGCGACCAGCCGGTCGCGCAGCTCCTCCGCCGTCGAGCCGGGCATGCCGGGAATCGTGATCGCGCTCGACGCGGCCGCCGTGACGAACTTCAGGGTCTTGAGCCCGAACATCCGCTCGATCGGCCCCTGCGTGATGTCGACGATCTGCATGCGGCCGTAGGGCACCGCGACGAAGCGGCGGAACAGCATGCCGCGGCGCACGAGCAGGTCGTCGGGCCGTTGGAGGTAGCCGATGGTGCGGGTGCGCAGGAACGCCCAGACCACGCCGATGAGCGCGAGCGCGCCGGCGGCGGCGAGCGGCAGCCAGCCCCACCACGGCATGCGCTGGTCGTTGGCGAGCCAGATGGGCACGGTGGCGCCGAGGGCGACGATCAGCCAGCCGATGACCGAGCCGATCGACTCGACGACCGCGTAGCGCATGCTCACGCGCTGCCACTCTCCGGTGACGTCCAGGCGCTCGGCCACGGTTCCCTCCCCCGTCGTCCGGCGGGCAGCCGGAGGCCCCCGCGGACCCGCCTCCAGGCTAGTGCGAGGCGGCTGAGGGGCGGGTCTGGGATACTGCCGCGGTGAAGGCAGAGACGGAAGAGCGCACGCGGCACACCGGCAGATGGGTCGCCGTCGGGATCGTCGGCGTCATCGTGCTCGCGCTGCTCGCGGCGATCGGCTGGTACTTCCTGCGCGTCAACCCGTCGCTGCAGCAGGTCGAGACCATCGAGACGGCGTTCCCCGAGGAGTCGCTGCGCCCCACCGAGGCCGCGACCGACGGGGCCGCGCCCATCAACGTCCTGCTCCTCGGCAGCGACTCGCGCGCCGCCGACGGCTCGCTGCTCACGGGGCTCGGCGACCGCGCCGACACGATCCTCGTCGCGCACATCCCGCCGGACCGCGAGACGATGCAGCTGATGTCGATCATGCGCGACTCGTGGGTCGAGATCCCGGGCCACGGCATGAGCAAGATCAACGCCGCCCTCTCGCTCGGCGGCGTGCCGCTCATGGTGCAGACCGTCGAGGGCGTGATCGACCAGCGCATCGACCACATCGCCATCATCGACTTCGACGGCTTCGAGGGGCTCACCGAGGCGCTCGGCGGGGTGACCCTGCAGAACGACATCGCCTTCGGCTACCAGGGCTACGACTACCCGCAGGGCGAGATCACGATCCAGGGCGAGGAGGCGCTGATGTACGTGCGCGCCCGCTCGCCCTTCCCCGACAGCGACTACCAGCGCACCTACAACCAGCGCGCGTTCCTGCGCGGGCTCATGGAGCAGCTGATGACGCGCGAGAACCTCACGAACCCCGACCGGATGGCCGACATCCTCGCGCAGGTCTCGCCCTACATGGCCACGAGCGACACGTTCTCGCTGCCGACGGTCATCGACCTCGGGCCGCAGCTGGCATCGCTCGACTCGAGCGACGTGCGCACCTTCACGATGCCCACCCTCGGGGTCGGCATGGAGGGCTCGCAGTCGGTCGTCTACGTCAACTGGGACGGCGTGGAGGAGATCCGCGCGGCGTTCGACGAGGAGTCGATGACGACCTTCGAGCCGGCGCCCGAGCGCTAGGCGCGCCTCAGGCGGCGCCGCGCACCGCCGCGCCCGCCTCGTCCTCGTCGTCGGGCGGCAGCACGCACCAGTGCTCGGCGACGAGGCCCGCGATGAGCTGCAGCAGCCCGCCGACCGCGACGACCGCGAGCGCGAGCACGGCGTCGTCGGCGACGACGACGCGGGTGGCGAAGAACGCGAGCGCGCCGAGCGCCGCGCCGCCGAGCAGCGCGCCGACGAGCGACGACGCCTTCGCGAAGCCGAGCACGCTCGTCGCGTGCCGGTAGCCGATGCGGCGCTTGCCGTGCGCGGCCTGCCGCACCGGCCACGCGACGAGCAGCAGCACCGCGCCGAGCACCCCGAGCGCGGGCCCGAGCGTGATCGGCGGCACGATCGCCGGCCGCCCCGACATCACGAGCATGGTCTCGAGCGCCCACGCGGCGATCGCCGCGAGCAGGGTCGCGACGATCAGCACCGGGGCGGTCGTGCGGGTCACGCGAGCCGCCACACGTCGCCGTCGGCGTACTCCGCGAGCTCGGCGATCGGGCCGTGGCCCGGGAGCGACGCCTCGGGCTCGAGCTCGAGCCACGGCTGCAGCACGAACTGCCGCTCGTGGGCGCGAGGGTGCGGCAGCACCAGTCGGTCCTCGGCGCGCTCGACGCCGCCGATCGTCACGATGTCGATGTCGATCGTGCGGCTCCCCCACCGCTCCGCGCGGACCCGGCCGAGCGCATCCTCGACCGCGTTGACGGCGTCGAGCAGGTCGAGCGGCTCGAGGGTCGTGCCGACGATGAGCACGACGTTCACGTAGTCCGGCGAGAGCCCCTCGCCGTCGGGGTGCCACGACGGCGACTCCCACGCGCTCGAGCGCTCGAGCACGCGGATGCCGTCGATCGCATCGAGGGCGCGCACGGCCGCGTCGATGGTCGCGAGGCGGTCGCCGAGGTTGGCGCCGAGCGAGAGCACCGCGCGACGCTCGAGCGCGAGCCTCATCGGATGCCCGTCCCGTGGCGCAGCCGCGCTCGCTGCACCGTGACCGACACGTCGGCGAACGGCACGGCGATCGGCGCGCTCGGCTTGTGCACGGTCACGACCGCGTGCGCGACGCGGCGGTCGTCGAAGCACGCGTGGGCGATGCGGTCGGCGAGCGTCTCGATGAGGTCGACCGGGTCGCCCTCGACCTCGGCGACGATGCGCTCGGCGAGGTCGCCGTAGTGGACGGTGCGCGCGACGTCGTCGCTCGCGACCGCGTCGCGGATGTCGAGGCCGAGCTCGACGTCGACGACGAACTCCTGCCCTGCCTCGCGCTCCTCGGGCAGCACGCCGTGGTGCCCGCGCGCGCGGATGCCCTGCAGGCGGATGGTGCCGTGGAGCCGCTCGACGTCGTCGAGCACGACGTCCCAGTCCGGCCCGTCGGCGCGGCGCACCGCGTCGAGCGCGCGCAGCGCCGACACGGTGGAGGCGACGTCGTGCACGCGCACGGCGGCGGCGCCGCGCTGCGCCGCGAGCATCGAGGTCGCGGCGGTCGCGGCGTCGCGCTCCTCGGGCGGCGCGCCCTCGGGCACGAGCGCGCCGAGGAAGCGCTTGCGGCTCGTGCCGACCAGCAGCGGCAGCCCCAGCTCGATCACGCGGTGGAGGCCCGCGAGCAGCCGCCAGTTGTCGCCGGGCTGCTTCGAGAAGCCGAAGCCGGGGTCGAGGATGATGCGCTCGCGCGCGATGCCGGCGGCCTCCGCCGCGGCGACGCGCTCCTCAAGGTGCGCCACGACCTCGGCGACGACGTCGCCGTAGTGCGTGTCCTGCGTCACGTCGATGCCGCGCGAGTGCATGAGCACGATGCGGGCGCCGCCCTCGGCGACGGCTGCCAGCATGTCGGGGTCGTGGAGTCCCGCGGTGACGTCGTTGACGATCTCGGCACCGGCGGCCATCACGGCGCGCGCGGTCGAGGCGTGGATCGTGTCGACCGAGACGCGGATGCCCTCCCGCACGAGCTCCTCGACGACCGGCAGGATGCGCGCGAGCTCCTCGGCGGGATCGAGCGGCGTCGCGCCGGGCCGGGTGGACTCGCCGCCGATGTCGATCACGTCGGCGCCCTGGGCGCGCATCCGCCGCGCGTGCGCGATCGCGGCGCCCGCGTCGACGTAGCGGCCGCCGTCGCTGAACGAGTCGGGCGTGACGTTGAGGACGCCCCACACCTCGCTCATCGGCGCTCCCCGATGAGCGCCATGATCTCGGCGCGCTCGATGGGCTCGGCGAGCGCTCCGCGGCTCGCCACCGTGACCGTCGACGACTTGGCCTGCCGCGCGCCCCTCGCCGCGACGCATCCGTGGCCGGCCTCGACCACCACGAGCACGCCGCGCGGGTCGAGCCCGGCGACGAGCGCGTCGGCGATCTCGTCGGTGAGGCGCTCCTGGATCTGCGGGCGCGAGGCGATCGTCTCGACGACGCGCGGGATGCGCCCGAGGCCCACGATGCGGTCGCTCGGCAGGTAGGCCACGTGCGCGACGCCCGTGAACGGGAGCAGGTGGTGCTCGCACATCGAGCGGAACTCGATGTCGCGCAGCAGGACGAGCTCGCCCGACTCGCCCGCGAGGTCGGCGGAGTCGAGGTGCGCCGTCGGATCCTCGCCGACGCCCGAGAAGTACTCGGCGTAGGCCTCCGCCACCCGCCGCGGCGTCTCGGCCAGGCCGGGCCGCGCCGGGTCGTCGCCGATCGCCGCGAGGAGCTCGCGGACTGCCGCCGCGATCCTCTCCCGGTCGACGGCCATCAGCTGGCGGGCTCGGTCTCGACGTCGGGCTCGACGACCTCGTCGACGTGCTGCGAGACCGGCAGCTCGATGGGCGGGCGGTCGCTCACCGGGCGGTCGGGGTGCGAGAGCCACTGCGGGCGCTCGGGCAGCTTCTGCACGTCGGCGAAGAGCTCGGCGAGGCGCACGTGGTCGAGCGTCTCCTTCTCGAGCAGCTCGCCCGCGAGCCGGTCGAGCACGTCGCGGTTGGTGTTGAGCACCTGCCAGGCCTCGGTGTGCGCCTGCTCGATGAGCGCGCGCACCTCGCGGTCGACGGCCTCCGAGAGGGTGTCGGAGTAGTCGCGCCCGCCGCCCATGTCGCGGCCGAAGAACGCCTCGCCCTGCGCGGCGCCGAGCTTGACCGCGCCGATCGCCGCCGTCATGCCGTACTCGGTGACCATCTTGCGGGCGATGCCGGTGGCCTTCTCGATGTCGTTGCCGGCGCCCGTGGTCGGGTCGTGGAAGACGATCTCCTCGGCGACGCGGCCGCCCATCGCGTAGGTGAGCTGGTCGAGCAGCTCGTTGCGCGTGACCGAGTACTTGTCGTTCACCGGCAGCACCATCGTGTAGCCGAGCGCGCGGCCGCGCGGCAGGATCGTCACCTTCGTGACCGGGTCGGAGTGGCGCATCGCCGCCGCCGCGAGCGCATGGCCGCCCTCGTGGTAGGCCGTGATCAGCCGCTCCTTGTCGTTCATCACGCGCGTGCGCCGCTGCGGGCCCGCCATCACACGGTCGACCGCCTCGTCGAGCGCCTCGTCGGTGATCTGCGTGGCGTTGGTGCGCGCGGTGAGCAGCGCCGCCTCGTTGAGCACGTTCGCGAGATCGGCGCCGGTGAAGCCCGGCGTCTTGCGCGCGAGCACCTCGAGGTCGACGCCCTCGGCCATGGGCTTGCCCTTGGCGTGCACGGTGAGGATGGTCTGCCGGCCCTTCATGTCGGGGGCGTCGACGCCGATCTGGCGGTCGAAGCGGCCCGGGCGCAGCAGCGCCGGGTCGAGGATGTCGGGGCGGTTGGTGGCGGCGATGAGGATGACGTTGGTCTTCACGTCGAAGCCGTCCATCTCGACGAGCAGCTGGTTGAGCGTCTGCTCGCGCTCGTCGTGCCCGCCGCCGAGGCCGGCGCCGCGGTGGCGGCCGACCGCGTCGATCTCGTCGACGAAGATGATCGCCGGCGCGTTCTGCTTCGCCTGCTCGAACAGGTCGCGCACGCGGCTCGCGCCGACGCCGACGAACATCTCGACGAAGTCGGAGCCCGAGATCGAGTAGAACGGCACGCCCGCCTCGCCCGCGACCGCGCGGGCGAGCAGCGTCTTGCCGGTGCCGGGAGGGCCGTAGAGCAGCACGCCCTTCGGGATGCGGGCGCCGACCGCCTGGAACTTCGAGGGATCCTGCAGGAACTCCTTGATCTCGCCGAGCTCCTCGACCGCCTCGTCGGCGCCGGCGACGTCGGAGAACTTCACCTGCGGCATGTCCTTGGTGATGAGCTGGGCCTTCGACTTGCCGAACTGCATCACCCCGCGGTTGCCGCCGGAGAGGCGCGTCATGAAGAAGTAGAACAGCGCCGCCAGCAGCAGCACGGGCAGCAGGATGCCCATGAGCGAGAGCAGCCAGTTGCTCTGCGGCACCTCGTCGATGAACCCCTCGGCGGGGTCGGCGGCCGTGATCGCGTCCACCAGCTCCTCGCCGCGCGGCTCGACGTAGTAGAACTGCACCTGCTTGCCGAACTCGGCGTCCGGCTCGGTGAGGATGAGGTCGACGCGCTGCTCGCCGTCGACGATGCGCGCCTGCTCGACGCGGCCGTCCTCGATCATCTGCATGCCGACGTCGGTCTGCACGGGCCGGAACTGCGGCGTCATGAAGAAGCTGAACGCTACAGCGACGATGACGAGCGCGAGCACGATCCAGGGGATCGGACCGCGCAGGAACTTCTTGAAGTCCATGACGTCCTTCTTGGTCGGATTCCACCAGGCTAGCCCCGCGCATCCGCACGGGACCGGCCTGTTCGCTGAGGGCGCGGGCTACGGCAGCAGCTCGAGCGACATGAGGATCGCGCGGATGGTCGCGAACTCCTCGGAGCCCACGTAGGCCTGCGCATCGGCGAGCGAGCCGACCGCCCACGGGGCGCCCTCGCCGGAGCCGGTGACGATCGTCTCCGAGCCGAAGGAGACGAGCCCCTGCTCGGAGTCGAAGGCGTTGATGATCGGGCAGCGCGGCGACTGCGCCTCGGCGGCCGGGCGCAGCCCCATGCTGACGATCCACTGCTCGCCGAGCTGGAGCGCCGCCGCGCCGAAGGCCACGCCGGTGGCACCGGTGATCGTGACGTCCTGCCGGTCGAGGCCGAGGGTGCGCCAGCCCACCGGGGTGCCCGCGGCGTCGACGCAGCCGGTCGGCAGCGACGCGAGCGTCTCGCCGGCCGCGCCGATCGTGAGCGCGAGCTGCCGCTCGCCGTCGGCGCGCAGCACCGCGAGGCCGCCCGAGATCTCCTCGGTCGACCACTCGGGCGGGATGCGGAAGGTGGCGACATCGGCGACGGGCACCTGCTGCCACGCGCTCGTGTCGACGCCGGCGATCTCGGGCGGCAGCGACGACTCCACCTCCGGGGCCGGAGGCTCGGCGGGCGCGGTGGGCGGCGGCGCGGTGATGCCGGGCGGGATCGACGGCTGCGGCGTCGGCGTCGGCGCGGTCGAGCAGCCGACCAGCGCTGCAGCGACGGCGGCGACGGCGAGCGGCGCGAGCGCGCGTGCGGAGGACCTCATCCCAGCATCCTCCCAAACGATCGCGCGCCCGTGCCTGGGAGCCGACCGAGTGCCGTGCTCAGGGCGCCTCCTCGAGCACCGGGGCGCCGGTGAGCTCGAGCGACTCGAGCACGTCGATGAGCGTCGCGACCTCCTCGCTCTCGAGCCAGTCGCGCGCGGCCTGCTCGCTGCCGAAGAGGATCCGGTCGCCAGTACCGTCGTCGCGCAGACGGTCGGCGACCGCCTCCACCATGACGATGCGGTTGCCCGCCCAGATCTCAGGGGCCCAGCCGCAGTCCTCGCCGTCGATGATGGTGCGCATCATCATGCCGAGCGACGCGCTCCACTCGCCGGTCGGCACGTCGCGCTCGCCGTCCCACGCGACCTCCTCCTGCAGCCCGCTGCGCACCTGCACCGCTGCTGCCGGGAGGCCGTGCTGCGCTCGCTCGCCATCGATCTCCGTCCGCAGCGACGATGCGTAGGGGTCGACGGGCAAAGCGATGTCTGGCGTCGGCGGCACTGCGCAGACGAAGGAGTCGTTGCCGTAGTGCTCCTGGTACACGAGCATCGCGTCGCCCTCGCCGTCGCGCACCACGAGGTCGTTCAGCCAGCCCGGACCGGTGTTGTACATCTCGCTCTCCGGCTCGACGGCGCTGCGGTCCTCGACGGTCCAGCCCGGCGGCAGGCTGAGCCGCACGGCGCCGTCCTGCGACTCGAACGCCCGCCACAGCTCGGCGGAGGCGCTCGGCGCGGGCGTCGCGGATGCGGTGGGCGCGCCGGTGGGCGCGGGCTCGGCAGCGGGGCTCGAGGGAGCCGCGGGCGCGGCGGGCTGCGCGCATGCGGCGAGCGCGAGCGCGGCGAGGACGGCGGCGGATGCGCGGAGCGCGCGGACTGCGGTGCGGGACATCGTGACTCCTTCGGGCGGACCGGGCGGCCCGTGCTCACCGACATGTCCGATCCTGCCCGCCGGTCACACCCGGCGGGTCACGATCAGGTCACGATCGCGGCGTCACTCGTAGACGTGCGGCGCGAGCACGCCGATGCCGCGCAGGTTGCGGTACTGCTCGGCGTAGTCGAGGCCGTAGCCGATGACGAACTCGTTGGGGATGTCGAAGCCGCAGTACTTCACGTCGACCTCGACCTTCAGGGCGTCGGGCTTGCGCAGCATCGTGCAGATCTCGACCGAGGCGGCGCCGCGCGACTCGAGGTTGCCGCGCAACCACGAGAGCGTGAGGCCGGAGTCGATGATGTCCTCGACGATGAGCACGTTGCGGCCCGTGAGGTCGCTGTCGAGGTCCTTGAGGATGCGCACGACGCCCGAGGAGACGGTGCCGGAGCCGTAGGAGGAGACGGCCATCCAGTCCATCTCGATGTGGCGGCGCAGCGCTCGCGAGAGGTCGGCCATCACCATGACCGCGCCGCGGAGCACGCCGACGAGCAGAAGGTCCTTGCCCTCGTAGTCGGCCTCGATCTGGCGCGCGAGCTCCTCGAGCTTCGCGTGCAGCTCCTCCTCGGTGACGAGCGTCTTCGAGAGGTCTGCCTCGACGTGCGTGAAGTCCATGTGCGCTCCTGAGCGGTCGGCATCGGCGGTGCGACCAACCTACCGGCGACGCGGAGGGACGCGCGTCGCCTGGACCACGTCAGGCCGCGACGAAGACGAGCCTGCGGCCCTCGCGGCTCACGCGGATGCCGGGCAGGTGGATGGGCCCCTGGCCGTGCCAGTCGGTGACGAGCCGCGAGACCTCGAGCGTCTGCTGCCGCGAGAGCGCGACGTGGAACTCGCTCTGCACCGCGAGCCGGATGATGCGCTGGCGCAGCGCCGGCGGGTTGGCCGCGAGCGCACCGGCGTCGAGCGAGAGGCCGCCCTCGGCGTGCTCGACGAGGTCGAGGATCTGCTCCTGCGCGAAGTGCGCGAGCGCCTCCGCGTCCTCTCGGAGCGTGTCGGCGGTGCGGGTGAGGGCGAGCGCGACGCCGCCGCCGAGCACCTCGTCGAGCATCGGCAGCACGCGGTGCCGCACGCGCACGCGCAGGAAGCGGTCGTCGTCGTTGTGCGGGTCGCTCCACGGCTCGAGCCCCTGGTCGCGGCACGCCTGGTGCGTGGTCGCGCGCCGCACCTGCAGCAGCGGGCGCCGCAGGAACCCGATGCGCGGGTGCATGCCCCACAGGCTCTCGGGGCCTGAGCCGCGCGCGAGCCCGATGAGCACGGTCTCGGCCTGGTCGTCGAGCGTGTGGCCGAGGAGCACGGCGGATGCGCCGGCCTCCTTGCGCGCCTGGAGGAGGGCCGCGTAGCGGGCCTGGCGGGCGGCCGCCTCAGGGCTCCCGTCGTGCGCGACCTGCACCGGCAGCACGTGCACGGGGTCGAGGCCGAGCTCGCGCGCCTGCTCCGCGGCGCGCTCGGCGATCGCGGCGCTGCCCGGCTGCAGCCCGTGGTCGACGACCACGGCGCCGGCGCGGCGGCCGGACCGCTGGGCCTCGAAGGCGGTCGCGGCGGCGAGGGCGAGCGAGTCGGGGCCGCCGGAGAGCGCGACCAGCACGAGCGCCCCCTCGGGCAGGTCGTCGATGGCCTCGCGCACCGCCCGGCGGACGTCGGCGACGGCGGGCGTCAGCCGCGGTCGACGGTCGCTTTCGGGCATGAAGTAACCTTATGCCGATTCCCCACCCCCACGAGAAGGAGCCGCCGTTGGCCGCCTACGACGTCGTCATCGAGATCCCCAAGGGGAGCCGCAACAAGTACGAGGTCGACCACGAGACGGGCCGCGTCTACCTCGACCGGGTGCTGTTCACGACCTTCGTCTACCCCACCGACTACGGCTTCTTCGAGGGCACGCTCGGCCTCGACGGCGACCCGGTCGACGCGCTCGTGCTGCTCGAGTACCCGGTGCCGCCGGGCGTCTTCGTGCGTGCGCGCCCGGTCGGCCAGCTCAACATGGAGGACGACGGCGGCATCGACACGAAGGTGATCTGCGTGCTGGACAAGGACCCGCGCTGGGCCCACATCCAGGACATCGACGACGTGCCCCAGCAGATCCGCAACGAGATCGAGCACTTCTTCCTGCACTACAAGGACCTCGAGCCCGGCAAGTGGGCCAAGCTCGGCGACTGGGAGGGCGCGGAGGCCGCGGAGGCGACCGTCCAGGCCGGCATCGCCGCGTTCGACGCCGAGCACGGCGACGAGTCGGGCGAGTCGGTCGAGAAGCCCGAGGGCGGGCGCGACGTCACCGACTGACGCAGACGCACGGAGAGAGGGGGCGCACCGCGAGGTGCGCCCCCTCTCTCGTCGCCTGGTCGGCGCATCCCGCACCCCGCTCGTCGAGGAGGTCGGCGCAGCCGACCGTCTCATGGTCTCGACTCGCCGGCCCGGAGGGCCGGCGGCTCGACCAGCGGAGTACGGATGCGCCGGGCCGGTCAGCGCAGGTAGACGCCGCGGGCGTTGAGGAACGACTCGGGGTTGACGAGCGTGCCGCCGACGCGGATCTGGAAGTGCAGGTGGCAGCCGGTCACCCAGCCGGTGCTGCCCTCGTAGGCGATCACCTGTCCGGCGCTCACGCGCTGACCGGGAACGACGCTGGCGGGTCTGATCATGTGGTAGTACTCGGTCTGCACGCCGCCGCCATGGTCGATGTAGAGCATGTTCGCGCCATAGATGTCGCGGGAGCGGAGCGTCACGACGCCGCTGGCCGCGGCGTAAATGGGCGAACCACAGCCGCCTGCGATGTCCACTCCGGCATGCAGCTTGCGGCCGAGCTGGCCGACCGGGTCGTTGCGCATCCCGTAGCCCGACGTGAAGCGTCCGTACAGGGGAGTCTGCCAGCCGCTGCTGGCGGGGGGCGCCACCGGGACGGAGCTGCCGCCACCGCTCGACGAGCCGCCTCCTCCCGAGCCGCCGCCAGCCGCAGCCCGAGCCGCGGCTTCCGCGGCGGCCTGCGCCGCGGCCTCGCGCTGGCGCTGCTGCTCGGCGAGCCAGCGCTGCCGCGCCTCCTCGGCCTCGCGGCGCTCGCGCTCGATGCGCAGCCGCTCCTGCTCGGCGAGGTACGCCTGCCAGCGCTGGCCGGCCTGGTAGTCGGCCTCGGTGGCGGCGCGGTTCTCGACGAGCACCGACAGCTGCGCCTCGAGCACGACGCGGTTGTTCTGCTCCTCCTCGACCGCGGCCTGCGCGGCCATCGCGGCCTCCTGCGCGGCGAGGTAGGCGGCGTCGGCCTCCTCCTTGAGCTGGCCGAGGGCGTCGCGCGCGACGGCCGCCTGGTCCTGGAGGGCCTGCGCGGTGTTGGAGTCCTGCTGCGCCTGCTGGTAGAGCGAGTCGGCGGTGCCGGCTGCACGGTCCATGAGGTCGAGGCGATAGAGCCAGCTGTCGGCGGAGCCGGGGTTGGCGAAGAGCTCAGCGCTCATGTCGCCTGTGCCGCCGCTGCGGGCGAGCTGCGCCGCGAGCTGACCGGCGGCGAGCTCCGACTCGCTGGCCCGGGCCGACGCCTCGTCGGCCTGCTCCTGCAGGCGCTGGGCGACCGCGACGGCCTCGTCGTAGACGCGCTGCGCCTCGATCGCCTCGGCGGCCTTCTGGTCGGAGAACGCCTGCGCGTCCACGGCCTCGGCCTCGAGCTGCGCGATGAGTCCGCGGATCTGCTCGATCTGCGCGTTCTTCGCGGTCACGTTGCCGCGTGCCGCCTCGACCTCGGCCCACGTGGGGTATCCCCACTGATCCTCGTGGCCTCCGGCGTTGGCGCTCGGGGCGCCGGGCACGACCATGACGAGCACGAGGCTGGCGACTGCCGCAGCCGTGGCGAGGCCGTGGCGGACGGCGCGCAGGCGCGACCGATCCGCGAGGCCTGGGGCCGGCCGGCTGGGGTGGGCCATGTCGCTCCGTTCGAGCAGCGCGCGGCTGCATCAGTCAACATCGTGCACCCGGGCTGCGCCCGTGTCACGACACACATCGGGAGCCACGCTATCAACTTTCATGTTCCACCTGAAGGTTCCGTTCAGCCGACACTGAGGCGGGCGTGTCGCCGGAACCGCCGCCCGGGTCGCACCAGGAGCTCGCCGCGCGGGTCGGCCCCGGTTTGCACGGCGGCCTCCGCGTGCTGTAACGTCATCCCTCGGTAGTCATGTGCTCCGGCGCATGGCCCCATCGTTTAGCGGCCTAGGACACCGCCCTTTCACGGCGGCAGCACGGGTTCGAATCCCGTTGGGGTCACTCACTGCGGATTCACTCTGTACGATGGGACTACCGGTATGGCCCTGTAGCGCAGTCTGGTTAGCGCGCCGCCCTGTCACGGCGGAGGTCGCGGGTTCAAGTCCCGTCAGGGTCGCCATTGCCCTGGCCCTCTCTCACGAGAGGGCCTTGTGCAAGGGCGGGCTCCGGTCCGCCGGGTTCGAGAGAGCCAGGCTCTGTAGCTCAGTTGGTAGAGCGCACGACTGAAAATCGTGAGGTCACGGGATCGACGCCCGTCGGAGCCACAGCAGAAGCCCCCGCCAAGCGGGGGCTTCGTCGTTGGTGCGGCAATCCTGATCGTGCGACACGCCGCAGCCGCCCGCCGTCCGCGGCGCCGGCCCGTCTGGCGCGAGCCCGCGACGCGACCTAGGCTCTCGACCGTGACGACGCCGATGCCGCCGACGGATGCGTCGGGCGACGCATCCGGGACGGCCCGCCCCTCCCCCGCACGCGCCTGGGGTGCGCGGCACCGCCGAGCGCTCGGGCTCGCCGGCGCGGCCGTCGCCGCGGCGATGGCGGTGCTGTGGACGCTCGTCGTCCCAGAGGAGGCGGCGACCGCGACGGGCGTGCAGCAGCTGGCGCTGCGCTGGGGCCACGCGGCGACCTGGGCCCTGCTCGCGGTCGTCGGCGCGCTGGTCGCCCTCGATGCCGCGCCGCGGCTCCGCTCCGCGCTCGCCTGGGCGAGCCTCGCCTGCTACGCGGCGTTCCTGCTCGCGCTCAGGCTCTAGTCGGCCAGCAGCCCGCGCAGCGTCGCGGCATCCTCGTTCGCACCGAACGCGGGGAAGCCGGGCTGGAGCCGCAGCCCCGCCGCGAGCGACTCGAGCACGACCGGGTCGAAGCCGAAGCCGTCGACGAGCGCGGCGGCCTCGGCGACCGCGTCGGCGTCGTCGCCGGCGACCGCGATCGCCCGGCGCTGCGGGTGGCCCGCCGGCCGCGGCCAGTCGGCGAGGTCGTGGTAGCCCATGTGGTTGAACGCCTTCACGACCCGAGCCCGCGGCATCGACTCCTGCACGATCACGCTCGTCGGCCGCTCGGGATCGGTGAACTCGTCGCGGATGCCGTCCGTCTCCCACCAGTAGTTCATCGCGTCGATGACGAGCCGCCCCTCGAGCGCCTCGACGGGCAGGCGGTGGTGCTGGCCAAGCGGCAGGGCGAGGATGACGACGTCGGCCGCGGCAGCCGCATCCGCGGACCGCATCGCCTCCGCCCCCGGCGCCAGGTACTCGGCGATGAGCCGGATGCGCTCCGGGCTGCCGGAGCCCGCGATGAGCGTGCGGTGGCCCGCGGCGAGCGAGAGCCGCGCGAGCACCGTGCCGATCTTGCCCGCACCCAGGATCGCGACCGTGCGGGTCTCGCGGGGTCGGTCGATCGTGGCGGTGGTCGTCTCGACCTCATGCGGCATGCGGCTGCTCCCCCTGCTGTGGCTCTCGGATCCGACAACGCCCGCGGGCGCGCGGCGATTCCCGCGTGCGGCCCGGCACCCACCGACCACCGTACGGTGGTCGCATGCGGTACCGGTGGGATGCGGGAGCGGTCGAGGTCGACGGCGAGGAGGTCGCGCGCACGGGCGCGCGCTTCTGGAGCGAGTCCGCGGAGGTCGAGGTGCTCGGCGAGGACTGGGCGTTCCAGCACGGGCCGAGCGGCCTCGCGGCCGCGCGGGACGGCGAGGTCGCGATCGCGCTGGAGCGCGGCGGCCTGCTCGCGTCGCGATGGCGCATGGAGGGTCCGAGCGGCGCCACCGAGCTCGTGCGCACCACCAACTGGCTGCTCGGCGCGCTCTGCCTCGACCTCGAGCAGCGCGGCACGAGGATCGGCTCCGTCGCGCCGGCGGGCCCGTGGCGCTACCGGCCCGAGCTCGCGCTCGAGGCCGGCCTGACGCACGCCGAGGCGGTCTTCGTGCTGTGGGCCGCGTACCGCATGGAGATGCGACGCCCGGGCACGCGCATCGCGATGTCGGGCTACGGCGGCGGCGCGAGCGGTGCCGCTGGCTGAGCTCAGTCGGTCGAGTCGACGAGCGGCTCGCTCGCCGCGTCCGGCTCGGCGAAGCGGTGGAAGCGGCGCCCGCTGACGCGCGCGAGGTCGATGCGCACGAACTCGCGCTTCACCGTCGGCACGAGCGGATGGATGGGCAGCCGCTCGGCCGCCTCGACCTCGCTGCTCGACTCGAGCCGGCGCGCCTTGCCGTGGCCGATGACGCTCCACGCCTCCTTCGCCCCGATGTGGTCGATCTCGACGACCACGTCGTCGGCGAGCAGCACGCCCGCGAGCTTCGTGCCCGGCGCGGTGCGGAACGTGATCGCGCCGCCGGCCGCGTGGTAGTTGATCGGGAACACCTCAAGGGCCTCGCCGACTCGGAACGCGATGCGCCCGAACTCGAACGCGGCCAGCAGCTTGTGGCACTCCGCCTCGCTGATCTCGTGCACCGGGTTCTCGTCCATGCCGTCATCGTGGCATCGCGGGCCGCGGCGCACCACCCCCGCCGGTCAGGGCTCGAGGCGCTCCTGCGCGAGCCGGGCGGCGAGCCCTGCCTCGTCGGCGAGGCGCGGCTCGGTCGTGCGCTCGGGGTTGATGCCCGCCTTGCCGGCGTAGAACGCGCGGATGCGGTCCATGTCGGCCGGGACATCCCCTGTGAGACGGATGGTCGGGCCGAGGCCCGTGGTGCCGGTGATCGAGTCGACGAAGCCGAGCGTGACGGGGATCCCCGCGTCGTACGCGATGCGGTAGAAGCCGCTGCGCCAGTGCGTCGAGCTGCGCGTGCCGTCGGGCGTGACGACGATCGCGGCGCGAGGGTCGTGGCGCACGAGCTCGACCACGCGCTCGACGAGGCCCGCGGGGTCGTCGCGGTCGACGGGGATGCCGCCGAGCCAGTGCATGACGCGGCCGAACGGGCCCTGGAACAGCTCGCGCTTGCCGAGCCAGCGCACCGGGAGCCGCGCATCCCACGTGATCGCGAGCATGAGCACGAAGTCGCGGTTGGAGGTGTGCGGTGCGCCGATCAGCAGGCGCGGGCCCACGTGCGCCGGCTGCTCGCGCACGAGCCGCCAGGGGCTGAGCCGCCAGTGCAGCTGCGCGATCGCGTGCCGCACGGGCTGCGGGCGGCAGGAGCCTCCGGTCATCGCCTCGTCGCCAGCATCGGGCAGTCGAACGGGTCGCGGGCCGCGAGGCCGACGCGGTTCAGGTGCCGCACGACCGAGCCGTAGGCCTCGACGAGGTTGGTCTCCGTGTAGGGGATGCCGTGCTCGGCGCAGTGCGCGCGCACGATCTCGCTCGCGGCACGCAGGTGCGGGCGCGCCATGTTGGGGAACAGATGGTGCTCGACCTGGTAGTTCAGGCCGCCGAGCAGCATCGTCATGCCCCAGCCGCCGATGTTGCGGGAGGTGCGCACCTGCTTCGTGAAGAAGTCGAGGCGGGCGTCGCGGCTGACGGTCGGCATGCCCTTGTGGTTCGGGGCGAAGGATGCGCCCATGCCGACGCCGAAGACGGCCAGCTGCACGCCGAGGAACGCGAGCGCCATGAGCGGCGGCATGACCCACAGCAGGAAGGTGATGAGCAGCGCGAAGCGCAGCGTGATGAGCCCGAGCTCGAGCCAGCGGCCGTTGACCTCGCGGCGCTCGAAGAGCGTGGCGATCGACCGCACGTGCAGGTTGATGCCCTCGAACGTCAGCAGCGGGAAGAAGAGCCAGCCCTGCCGACGGGTGATCCAGCGCTGGGCGCCGCGGGCTCGCTTGGCGTCGCTCGGGAGGAACGAGATCGTGTCGATCTCGATGTCGGGGTCGCGGCCGATCTGGTTGGGGTTCGCGTGGTGGCGCGAGTGCTTCGTCTGCCACCACTGGTGGCTGATGCCGACGACGCCCGCGGCGAGGATGCGGCCGAGCCGGTCGTTCGCGGGGCCGGACTTGAACACCTGGCGGTGCGACGCCTCGTGCGCGATGAACGAGATCTGGGTGAGCACGACGCCGAGGGCGGCCGCGATGGCGAGCTGCCACCACGAGTCGCCGAGCAGCATCGAGCCGACGAGCAGGCCGACGAGGGCGACGCCGAGACCGGCCATCAGCCATCCGTAGAAGCCGACGGTTCGCTCGAGCAGGCCGGCGTCGCGCACGGCGCGGGCCACGACGCGGAAGTCGGCCCGCGGCGCGTCGGTCTGCCGCTCGCTGGCGGGAATGGTCGAGCGGAGTGCTCCGGCGGTGATCATTCCTTCAGCGTATGGCGTACGCAATTCCGCTCGCGGTATGTACCCCTATGAGTCGGCCATGAGGGGCGGGTGGCGAGAGGGGGATGCCGGCGCCGGCATCCCCCTCTCCTCCCGCTCGGTCAGCGGGTCGCGACGTGCGCCTCCTCGGCGTCGGCCGACGCATCCGTCGGCACCGCCTCGACCGAGTCGACCGACGGCGCCGAGGCGGCCGAGTCGAACGCCGACGGGGGCAGCGGCGCGGCGCCCGCCTCGACGATCGGCTGCGCGTCGGGGTCGGTCGCCTTCGCGCGCTTCTCGGGCACCGGCAGCTCGCCCGCCGCGCGGAGCGCCGCGTAGTGGGCCATCGCCTCGGCCTGGCGGGCGCCCTCGGCGCCGGTGGCGATCCGCGCGCGCAGGTGCTCGTCGCCGAGCCCGAAGGCCGCGACGAGATCGAGCGCGTGCGGGCGCAGCTTCTGCAGCAGTCGCTCGATCGTGGAGGTGACGGCCTTCGAGCGGGCGCCCGAGAGGCGGCCGTGCTCGAGGTGCCACGCCGCGTGCTCCTCGATGATCGTGAGCGCGAAGAGGTCGCGCACGTGCGTCATCACCTTGCGGGTCGCCTCGGGCATCCGCTCGACCGCGGCAGCGAGCGCGTCGTACTGCTGCAGCTCGACCCAGGCGCGGGCGGCCTCGATGAGCTCGTGCTGCTCGTCGTTGAACGCGGCCGCGGCCTGCGCCTGGTCCTTCGGCGCGTGGCGCAGGCGACCGGCGATGTCGGCGACCATCGTCTCGACGCGGTCCTCGAGCAGGTCGCGCTGCACGTCGCGGTCGCGCAGGGCGATCGACGACTTCTTCACGTTGCGCAGGTCGCGCACGTCCTGCGACAGGGCGCGCAGGCCCACGAGCGCCGTCGCGCGGTCGAAGAGCTGGTCGGCGGCGAAGCGGGCGATGTCGGCCTTCGACGCGCCCTTGAACTGCTTGGAGAAGTCGCCGAGCAGGCGCTTGCCCACGAGCTGCAGCAGCACGGTGTTGTCGCCCTCGAACGTGACGTACACGTCGAGGTCGGCGCGCAGCTGCACGAGGCGGTTCTCGCCGAGGAAGCCGGCGCCGCCGCACGCCTCGCGCGCCTCCTGCAGCGTGTCGAGCGCCTGCCAGGTGGAGAGCGCCTTGAGCCCGGCGGCGAGCGTCTCGAGGTCCTCGCGCTCCTCGGGGGTGTCGCTGCGGCCCGAGAAGACGCCGTCGAACTTCGCCAGCAGGATCTCGTGCGCGTAGCGCTGCGCGTAGGCCTTGGCGAGGCGCGTGAACAGGCGCCGCTGGTGGCGGCGGTAGTCGAGCAGCACCTCCTCCTGCGTCTCGCTCGACGCGTTGAACTGGCGGCGCTCGGCGCCGTAGCGGATGGCGATCGCGAGCGCCGCCTCCTGCGCCACGACCGCGGCGCCGTCGAGCGACACGCGGCCCTGCACGAGCGTGCCGATCATCGTGAAGAAGCGCCGGCCCGGGCTCGCGATCGGGCTCGAGTAGGTGCCGTCGGGGGCGACGTCGCCGTAGCGGTTCAGCAGGTTGGTGCGCGGCACGCGCACGTGCGTGAAGTGGAGGCGGCCGTTGTCGATGCCGTTCAGCCCGCCCTTGTAGCCGTCGTCCTCGCCGCCGATGCCGGGCAGGAAGCTCCCCTCGTCGTCGCGCAGCGGCGTGTAGAACGCGTGCACGCCGTGGTCGACGCCCTTGGTGATGAGCTTCGCGAAGACGACCGCGTGCTTGCCGTGCAGCGCGGCGTTGCCGAGGTAGTCCTTCCACGCGCCGCGGAAGGGCGTGTGGATGACGAACTCCTCGGTCGCCTCGTCGTATGTGGCGGTCGTGGCGATCGACGCGACGTCGGACCCGTGGCCCGTCTCGGTCATCGCGAACGCGCCCGGCACATCCAGCCGCATGATCGGCGGCAGGAACGTGTCGTGGTGGTGCTGCGTGCCGAGGTGCAGCACGGCGGCGCCGAACAGGCCGTACTGCACGCCCGACTTGATCTGCAGGCTCGGGTCGGCGAGCACGAGCTCCTCGAAGCCGGCGATGTTGCCGCCGTGGTCGTCCTGCCCGCCGAGGTGCGACGGGAAGGCCGCGAGCACGGCGCCGTCGTCGACGAGCTGCCGCATCTGGCCGAGCACGCGCTCGCGGTGCTCGGCGACCGTGAGGTCGTCGATGCGCTGGTAGCGGGGGTCGGCGACCTTCGCGCGGGCGGCGAGGCGGCGCTCGGCCCACGTGCCGAGCAGGTCGCGGCCGAGCCACTCCACGTCGACCTGGCCCTGCAGTCGCGGGCGGGTCTCGGCGCTCGCGCGGTGACGGTCGGCGCGGGCGGGTGCGGACGTGCGGTCGGCCATGGTTCCCCCTTCAGGACGGATGCGCCCCCACGGTAGGCGCGTCGACCAGGGGTGCGGTCAGGGGTTGGACGCCCGTGCAACGACGGGCGCGGGCCGGCGCGACCGGTTGTGCCGCATCCACAACGGCCCGGGGCATCCGCTGTGCGAACCCTGTCGCGGCCTCAGCGCCTCGGCACGGGCAGCGGGGCGAGCGCCGCGCGCTGCGCGACGATCTCGCGCACCTGCGCGTCGGCGCGGCGATCGGCATCGCTCGTCAGCGCGAGCTGCGGCAGCGCGATCGCGTCGCCGTCGTCGCCGCGCACGACGTAGACCGACATGCACTGGGTGGCGAGCTCGAGCTCGCCCGTGCGCGGGTCGCCGGAGCGCGTGCGCGCATGACGATGCCGCCGTGCGCGTTGCCGCCCCAGTTGACGTCGCCGGGGTTCGCGAGGAACCGGAAGGTCTCGGCCGGCGTCGTCATGTCGTCGGAGAACTCGATCTCCCGCAGCAGGTCGTGGATGTGGCGGCGCGCCTCGACGCGCTCCTCGCTCCCGCGCGCGAGCAGCTCGTCGTCGCTCGTGCGGGGCCGCCACGGCTGCACCGGCTTGGCCCTGCCGTGCTCGTCGACCGCGACGAAGACGAGCAGGCAGTCGAGCGCGACCTCGAACTCGCCGGTGCGCGGATCGGCAGCCTCGACGGTGACGAACACGTGCATGCTCGTGCGGCCGGTGTGGGTGATGCGGGCGGTCGCCTCGATGAGGCTGCCTGGCCGGATGGGCGCGGTGTAGTGCACGTTGCCGACGTAGGCGGTGACGCAGTACGAGCCGGAGTAGCCGGCGGCGCACGCGAAGCCCGCCTTGTCGATCCACTCGAGCACCCGGCCCGCCTGCACGGTGCCGCCGCCGTGCGCGGCATCCGTGGGCGCCGCGAGGAACCGCAGCGTGATCCGATCCTGCATCGCCATCGTCGCCCTCTCGCCTGCGCCGATCATGGCAGGCGGCCGATGCCCCCGGGCGGATGACCTGCGGCGGATGGCCTGCGGCGCGCTGCCCCGTCGTCAGAGGGCGCCGTGCACGACCTCGCCGGCGACCATCGTGAGCGCCACCGGCATGGTGCGCAGCGCCGCGGCGACGGCGGCCGGGTCGTCGTGGGCCGACGGCACGGGCGGTGCCGCGCCGAGCACGACGATGTCGGCGGGCTCCTCGGCGGCCAGCCGCGACCGGCTCGAGGCGCGCACGGCCTGCTCGAGGGAGATCGCCTCCTCGGGCTGCCAGGGGTGCTCGTCGCCGCGGGTGCGCGTGACGGCGGTGGCGATCGCGAGCCACGGGTCGAGCGGCGTGACGGGCGCATCGGAGCCGAGCACGACATCCACGCCCGCGTCGACGAGGGTGCGGATGCGGAACGCGTCGCGGCTGCGGTCGGCCCACAGCGCCGCGGTCAGCTCGCGGTCGTCGAGCGCGTGCTCGGGCTGGATGGAGGCGGTGATGCCGAGGCGCGCGAGCCGCGGGATGTCGACGCCCGAGACGAGCTGCGCGTGCTCGATGCGGCCGCCGGTGCCGGCGCGCTCGAACGCGTCGATCGCGGCCGTCACGGCGGCGTCGCCGATCGCGTGGATCGTCGCGTCGATGCCGAGCTCGCCCGCGCGCGCGAGCAGGCGGTCGAGCGCGGCGTCGTCGACGTTGCGCACCCCGGTGCCCTCCTCCCCCGTCTCGAAAGAGCCGTAGGGATGGGCCGTCCACGCCGTGCGGGTGCCGAGCGAGCCGTCGGAGATCACCTTGAGCCGCC
Source organism: Agrococcus sp. SCSIO52902 (assembly GCF_022983135.1). GTDB lineage: Bacteria > Actinomycetota > Actinomycetes > Actinomycetales > Microbacteriaceae > Agrococcus > Agrococcus sediminis. The sequence continues at coordinate 1,237,914 of NZ_CP095269.1, read as the reverse complement.
CCATGCGTGCCCGACGTGCGATCGCGTCGCCCGTCCGCAGGCCGCGCTCGGCGGCGAGCTCGAGGTCCTTCGCGTACACGCCCGCCTCCACTCGGAGGGGCGTGGAGCGGCCCGGGCGCATCCAGGCGCCGACGGCGTCGTCGAACTCGAGGTCGACCACGCCCACGACGCCCCGCTCGGCGGCGGCGGCCAGAGCGTCGACGACGTGACGGTCGAGCGCGTCGGCGTCGAGCATCCCCTCGACCGCGCTCAGCGCGTCGAACGCCGCCTCCTCGCGCAGCAGCGGCGCGTCGAGGTCGATGCCGAGGCGGCGGAGCATCGCGGTGTTCGGCCAGGAGCAGTGCACGTCGCTCGAGACCACGAGCGTGGGCACGTCGCCCGTCTGCGCGTCGAGCAGCGCGCGGGTGGGCGGCGCGGGCCAGAGGCCGTCGCGCATGCCGACGAGCACGACGGGCTCGCCGCCCCGGTGCGCGCGGGCGTGGCGTCCCGCGAGCGCGGCGGCTTCCTCGGCGCTCGCCGCGTCGAGCACGCTCGCGCGCGTGCGGTGGCGGGCCCACTGGCCCATGTGGGTGTGCTCGTCCCAGAGGCCCGGCAGCACCGTCGCGCCCTCGAGGTCGTGCCGCGCGCCGGTCGAGGGCGTCGTGCCGGCGGGGCTCACCCGCTCGATGCCCCCGTCGAGGATGTCGAGGTCGATGAGGGTGCCGTCGAGCAGGCGGGCGTTCGCGAGGCGCATGCCTCGCACGCTACCGGGGCGAGGCCCCGGGCGGCGTCAGTGCGCGCCGCGGGGCTCGCGGCGTCGGGCGATGCGCTCGCGGTCGGCGCGCGTGCGCGGCTCCCGCTGCAGCACGAGCAGCACGACGGTGGCGGCTGCGCCGACGACGCCGAGGGCGGCGAGCAGCACGATCCAGGTGGGATCGGCCGTCGCCGCGCTCATCCAGGTGGCTTCCATGGCACCGATGATGCGCCTGCGCCGCCGCCCGCGCCAGAGGCGGATCGGACGGCGGCGGCGGGGCTCAGTACGCGCCGGCCCAGACGCGGGCGTCGCCCATCTGCGGGGCGAGGCCGTTGCCGGGGGCGTCGAGCCGGTGGGCGATGCGCTCCTCGACCTCGGCGGCGATGCGGCGGGCATCGGCGTCCTCGACGCGCTCGCGGAGCCGGGCGAGCCGCTCGGGGTCGACGGGGGTGCGGGGGGCGCGCTGCCGCAGCAGTGCGTCGATCGTGCCGGCGACGGCGCCGATCGCGAGGGCGATGAGGAGGATGATCCAGAGTGCTTCCATGGCAGGAAGTCTGCGCTTGCCAAGATCCTGCCACCAGTGGCAGGATGGTCAACACTCGACAAGATCCTGCCAAGGCGGATCGGTCCCGAGGGAGAGCGGAGGAAGCCGTGCTGCAGGTGGCCTGCATCGTCGACGACGAGGTGAGCGCGTTCGAGCTGGCGGTCGCGGCCGAGGTCTTCGGCGCCGACCGCACCGACCGCGGCGTGCCCCGCAACGACTTCCGGGTGGTGACGCCCACGCCGGGCCCGATCCGCGTCGAGGGTGGGCTGGGCCTGCCGATCATGGTGCAGGAGGGGCTGGCGTTCGCCGACGAGGCCGATGTCGTCATCGTCGCGCCCTACGCCGACTGCTGCATCGACGCGGCCTGCTCGGTGAGCATCGCCCACGTGCTGCAGCGGGCCGTCGCCCGCGGCGCCCGCGTGCTGACGCTGTGCACGGGCGCCTTCGTCGCCGCGCGCGCCGGCATCCTCTCGGACCGACGGGTCGCGACGCACTGGCGGCACGTCGAGCAGCTGGCCGAGCAGTTCCCCGACATCGTCGTCGAGCGCGACGCGCTCTGGGCCGACGACGGCCCCGTGACCTCGAGCGCCGGCACCGCGGCGGCCATCGACGCCTCGCTCCACCTCATCCGCGAGCTGCAGGGCGCCCAGGTGGCGGCCATCATCGCGCGCTCGATGGTGGTGCCGCCGCTGCGCGACGGCGGGCAGTCGCAGTACGCGGTCGGACCTGTCGCCGAGCAGCGCGCCGACACCCTCGCGCCGCTCATCGACTGGGTGGCGGCGCGGCTCGACGAGGAGCACACGATCGCCTCGCTCGCCCGCCGCGCTCGGCTCTCCGAGCGCACCTTCGCGCGCCGGTTCCGCGAAGAGCTCGGCACGACGCCCGCCGCGTGGCTCGTCTCGCAGCGCGTGCAGCGCGCGCAGGCGCTGCTCGAGGCGACCGACCTGGGGCTGGATGCGGTGGCGCAGCAGGCGGGGTTCGGCACAGCCGCGCTCCTGCGGCACCACTTCACGCGGCAGCTGGGCGTCGCGCCATCGGCGTACCGCCGCCGGTTCGCGGTCTCGGAGACGGTCGACGCCTGAGTCCCCGCCCGCCCGACGGCGGCGTCAGCCGAGCGCGCTCCAGCCCTCGGGCATCCAGCCTTCTGCCTCGAGCACGAAGCGGCCGACGCGCGAGGGCGCGCGCTTGCGGATCTTCGCATTCGAGGAGCGCAGCTCGGCGACCGGCTTCGACAGGAGCGACAGCTCGCGGCGATCCCCCGGCGCCTGGTCGGGGCGCGGCGCGGCGGCCATCACCGCCCGGCCGGCGGCCCACGACGGCGCTCGCGCACCGAGCACCTCGAAGGCGACCGAGCCGTCGGCGGCGTCGGCGAGCAGCACGGGCACCGGGTCGCCGCCGTCGACCGGCACGAGCCAGCGCAGCCAGTCGGTCGGGTCGTACTCGGGCAGGGAGGCCTCGGCCTCGGCCTCGAGCGCGGCGCGCGACCCGATGCGCCAGACCCCGTGCGGCGCATCCGGGAAGCCGTCGTAGAGGTACACCTGCAGCGCCTGCACCGCCGACGCCGGCACGAGGGCGTCGTCGTCGTCGAGCGCCGGCGCCTGCGCGTCGTCGGCCGCGACGGCGTCGTAGACGCCCGGGTGCAGCGCACGGCCGTAGGACGAGACCGGGTGCAGCCACAGCAGCCCGCTCTCGTCGTCGACGCCGCCCTCGACGACGAACGCCCGCCCCTGCTCGTCGACGGCCCAGAGGCCGAACGGGTCGACCTCGCACTCGCGCTCGGGCACCGGTCCGTCGAGCTCGAGATCCTCGCGGTGCTGCGCGATGGCGAGGTCGGTCTCCTCCCAGGGGTAGCGGGCGTCGAACACCGGGTCGCGGCGCACCTCGGCGCCCGGCTCCTCCGGCTCGAGCACCACCGTGAGCAGCCAGCCCTCGTCGGGGTCGTCGTCGAGCAGCGCCGCGACCGACGTGCTGTAGAGGCCGGGCGACAGCTCGCCCGCGCCCTCCGGCAGGCGCAGGTAGAGGCGCAGCGGGCCGTCGGGCTCGGCCGACATCGCCACCTCGGCGATCTCGCCGCGGCGGGTCTGGAGGTAGCCGGTCACGGGGAGGTCGAGGGTCTCGACGGTGGGCGTCACGGGGTCAACGGTAGTCGGGGTGGGGGCGGGGTGGTCTCGACTCGGTCGCTGCGCGACCGGCTCGACCGGCGGATGGGCGGGGCGGGCGGGGCGGGGTGGTCTCGACTCGGTCGCTGCGCGACCGGCTCGACCGGCGGCGGGGCGGGGCGGGCGCGGTGGTGTGGTCTCGACTCGGTCGCTGCGCGACCGGCTCGACCAGCGGAGCGGGGCGGGCGGGGTCAGTCGAGGAGGGCGCCGCTGCCCGGCGGCAGCGTGAGCTGCTCGGCGACCGCGACGTCGGGGTGCGTCTGGAAGCGCAGCCGCCGCTTCGTCACCGGCACCGTCTGCGGCTCGGAGCCGACGTTCACGACGATCTCGACCGCATCCGTCCTGCCCGCCCGGCGCACGAGCCGCAGCACGCCCGCGGCCTCGTCGACCTCGACGGCGTTCCGCGCGTAGTGCGGGTCGGTGAGCGCCTCGAGCTCGCGGCGCAGCCCGGCGAGCTGCCGGTAGCCGTCGAGCACCCGCGCGTGCCGCTCGCGCCGCGCCTCGGCCCAGTCGAGCTTCGAGCGCTCGAAGGTGGCCGGGTCCTGCGGGTCGGGCACGACCGCCGGGTCCCACCCCATCCGCTCGAACTCGGCGAGCCGGCCCTCGGCGGTGAGGCGCCCGAGCTCCTCCTCCGGGTGCGAGGTGAAGAACTGGAACGGGCTCGACGCCGCCCACTCCTCGCCCATGAAGAGCATCGGCGTGTAGGGGCCGGCGTAGAGCAGCAGCGCCGCGCACAGCAGCTGCGACTCGGTGAGCACCTCGGTGATGCGGTCGCCGCGGGCGCGGTTGCCGATCTGGTCGTGGTTCTGGGCGCTCACGACCAGCCGCCACGACAGCGAGCGGTCGGTGTCGATCGGGCGCCCGTGGTCGCGCTCGCGGAACGACGAGTAGGTGCCGTCGTGGAAGAAGCCGCGCTCGAGCACCTTGCCGAGCGCCGTGAGCGGCGCGAAGTCGGCGTAGTAGCCCTCCGTCTCGCCCGTCAGCGCGACGTGCACGCCGTGGTGGAAGTCGTCGGACCACTGGGCGTCGAGCCCGTAGCCGCCGCCCTCGCGCGGGGTGATGAGGGTGGGGTCGTTGAGGTCGCTCTCGGCGATGAGCTCGAGCGGCCGCCCGAGGTGCGCCGCGAGCGCGGCGGTCTCGACCGCCATCTCCTCGAGGATGTGCAGCGGCCCCTCGTCGCGCAGCGCGTGCACGGCGTCGAGCCGCAGCGCGTCGACGTGCATCTGTTCGAACCAGAAGCGCACGTTGTCGAGGATGAAGCGCCGCACGGCCGGCTCGGCGACGTTCACGTGCTCTCCCCACGTGGAGCGGCCCTCGCTCGAGAGGTACGGGCCGAACAGCGGCAGGTAGTTGCCGGAGGGGCCGAGGTGGTTGTGCACGACGTCCTGCACGACGGCGAGGCCGGCGCCGTGGGCCGCGTCGACGAACCGCTGGTAGGCGGCCGGGCCGCCGTAGCCCTCGTGCACCGCGTACCAGGCGACCCCGTCGTAGCCCCAGTTGTGGGTGCCGTTGAAGCCGTTGACGGGCAGCAGCTCGACGTGCGTGACGCCGATCTCGAGCAGGTGGTCGAGCCGCTCGGCCGCCGCGTCGAGCGTGCCCTCCTGCGTGAACGTGCCGATGTGCAGCTCGTACAGCACGCCGCCGGCGATCGGCCTGCCCGTCCAGTCGGCGTCGGCCCAGTCATGGGCGGATGCGTCCCACGTGCGGGAGCGCTCGTGGACGCCGTGGGGCTGCCGGCGGCTGCGCGGGTCGGGCCGCACCGCGTCGTCGTCGTCGATCTGGAAGCCGTAGTCGCCCGCAGGCGCGAGCGCGTGCCACCAGCCGCCCTCGGCGCTCGTCATCTCGACGCTCTCGCGGCCCGCGACGACGCGCATGCGCTGCGCGTTCGGCGCCCAGACCCGGTACTCGTGCAGCTCGCTCATGCGTCGATCCTCGCAAGCGAAGCGGAGCGGCGGCTGAGTGCGGGGGGTCCCCGGCGCTCAGGCGCGGGGCGCGGCCGCGACGGGGCGCGCGGGCGAGCGGGGCCGGAACCACGGCGTCGACGCCGGGAGCGCCAGCAGCACGGCGCCGACGAGCGGCGCGAGCGACATGAGCACCGTCTCGAGCGCGGGCGAGGCCGTGGCGACCAGGATCCCGAGCCCTGCCACGCCGCCGACGGCGCCGAGCACGACGACCGGCCAGCGGGCCCAGCGGCGCCGGAGGCTCACCGCGATGAGCGCGACGAGCACGAGCACCACGCCGACGCCGAGCGCGATGGCCGTCGCCGCCTCGCCGCCCGGATCCTCCGTCGGCAGCCCGAGCGTCGCGACGTACCAGAGCGTCAGCACGACGGCGAAGCGGGCGACCGACAGGAAGGCGCCCCAGAGGAGGACGAGCGCGACGAGCGCCGTCCAGGGCCGCCCGGCGCGGGGTGCGCGGGGTGCGGATGCGGTGCCGATGTCGGTCATGACGGCACGCGGGTCAGTCGGCGAGGGTGAGCAGCGCGACCGGCAGCGTGCCGAGCACGTCGGCCATCCGCGCCTCGCCGCCCTCGACGACGCGGCCCGTGAGCACGTCGCGCCAGCGCACCGCGTCGTCGCCGCGCGGCGGCAGGTGCAGCGTCGTCTCGCCCCAGCCGCCGCGGGCGGCGAGCCCGATCGGCAGCCGCGTCGCGATCGCGATCGCTCCCCCGCGGTTGAACGCCAGCACGTGCTGCTCGGCGTCGCCCGAGGCGAGCACCGGCTCGTAGTGCTCGAAGCGCTCCGGGTGCTCGCGGCGCAGGCGCAGCGCCTCGCGCACGAGCCGCACCTTGGCGACCTCGAGGTCCCACGCGCCCGTGACGGGCTCGCGCGCGGACGACCGCAGCGCATCCATCCGCTCCCAGTCAACGGGCCGGCGGTTGTCGGGGTCGACGAGCGACTGCTCGAGCGCCTCCGAGCCCTGGTAGACGTCGGGGAAGCCCGGGATCATGAGATTGAGCAGCTTCGCCGACAGCACGTTCGAGCGGAAGCCCTCCTCCGTCGCGGCGAGGAACGCCTCGACGTCGCGGCTCGCGGGCTCGGCCATCACGTTGCGCACGAGCTCGGCGAGGTGCCCCTCGAAGCGGGTGTCGGGGTCGGTCCAGTGCGTGATCGCGTCGGCCTCGCGCGCGGCCTTCTCCATGTAGGCGACGAGCCGCTCCTCGCTCGCCGGCCACGCGCCGACGACCGCCTGCAGCAGCAGGTTCGCGAACGCCCGGCCCTTGGTGGGGGCGAAGACGAGCAGCTTGTCGAGCAAGCCCTCCCAGAGCTCGGGCACCTCGGCGATCGTGGTGATGCGGGCGCGCACGTCCTCGCCGCGCTTCGTGTCGTGCGTCGACAGCGCGTTCATCGCGTGCGGCCACTCCGCCTGCCGCTTCGCCATCGACGTGTGGAAGTCGTGCACCGTGATGTCGAAGACATCCGGGTCGCCGCCCACCTCGTTGAGGCTCGTCAGGCGCGAGTAGCGGTAGAAGGCGGTGTCCTCGACGCCCTTCGCCATCACCATGCCGCTCGTCTGCTGGAAGCGCAGCGCCGCCTCGTGCCGCGGGTTGCCGAGCACCGGCAGCAGCGCGTCGATCGTCTCGGCCAGCTCGGGCCGGTGCTGCTTCGCGCGCTCGGCCGCGGCGCCGAGGTGCTCGAGGCCGTCGGGCAGGTACGAGCGGTACACGGGGAAGCAGGCGAGCAGCTCGGCGATCGCGTCAGCGGTGTCGTCGGGCGCGCCCCGGTCGCCCCACGCATCCGCCGCCCGCACCTCGCGCTCGAGGCGCAGCACCTCGGCGCGCAGGATGCCGTCGGTGATGCGCCGCTTCGTGCGGTGCGTGAGCTCGGCCCAGTCGACCGGCTCGCCGCCGCGCAGGCGCGCGTCGAGCGCATCGAGGGACTCGGCCGCGGCCGGGTCGGTGAGCACGCGGTCGATCTCGCCGAGCGTGTCGTAGCCGGTCGTGCCCGCCGTCGCCCAGCGCGGCAGCTGCTCGCCGGGCTCGAGGATCTTCTCGACCAGCACGAAGGCGCCGCCCGTGAGGCGGTCGAGGTCCTCGAGGTAGCCGGCGGGGTCGCGCAGGCCGTCGGGGTGGTCGACGCGCAGGCCCTGCACGAGGCGCTCGTCGAACCACCGGCCGATCTCGGCGTGCGTCGCGTCGAACACCTCGGGCAGCTCGACCCGCACCGCGGCGAGCGTCGTCACCGCGAAGAAGCGGCGGTAGTTGAGCTGGTCGTCGCCGGTCTTCCAGTGGCCCAGGCGGTAGTGCTGCCGCTCGAGCACCTCCTGCGCCGTCCCCTCGCCCGTGCCGGGCGCGACCGGCAGCCGCGTGTCCCAGTAGCGCAGCGCGTGCGCTTCGCCGTCGTCGCCCCGCTCGAGCTCGAGGCGGGCGACGGCGCCGTCCTCCGACCAGTCGTCGTCGCCGACGATCGGCAGCAGCAGCTTGCCGCCGCCCGCCTCCCAGTCGACGTCGAACGCCGGCGCGATCGCGCTCTCGCGCCCCTCGCGCAGCAGCTGCCACCACCAGGCGTTGTGCTCCGGCACGGCCACGCCCATGTGGTTGGGCACGATGTCGACGAGCACCCCCATGCCGAGGCCGCGCGCCTTCTCGGCCAGCGCATCCAGCCCCGCCTCGCCGCCGCGCGCCGGGTCGACGCGGGCGTGCGAGACGACGTCGTAGCCGTGGTTCGAGCCGAGCTCGGCCTCGAGGATGGGCGACAGGTAGACCCAGTCGACGCCGAGGTCGGCGAGCGCGTCGAGCCGCGCGGCCGCGTCGAAGAGCGTGAACTCGTCGCTGATCTGCAGTCGGTAGGTGCTCTGCGGCGTGCGCACGGGTCTCCTCGGGTCAGCTGGCGGGATGGTCGTCGGACGCGCCGTCGGCGGGCAGCTCGTCGGGCACGGTGCCCTCGCGGCCGGGCTCGAGCGGCTCGCCCGGGCCGGCCTGGGGCGTGGATGCGTGGAGCGGCCTCGCGTCGGTCGTCCGCGAGTCGGGCGTCGTCACCGGTCCCGGCGCCGACGAGCTCGCCGCGGCGATGGACGCGGCGACCGAGAAGTCCTGGTCGACGGGCGGGATGTGCTCGCGGAGCACCGCGACCGAGCGCGGCGCGAGCTTGCCGACCTCGCCGGCGCGCACCGGCCCCTCGACGGCCTCCTGCGCGCCCGTGTCGATGAGGACATCCCACGCCTCGGCGTACTCGGCCGGCGGGATCGCCACGTCGAGCTCGTCCTCGGACGCGTTGCAGTAGATGAGGAAGTGGTTGTCGGTGATGCGCTCGCCGCGCATGCCGCGACCGGCGATGCCGTGGCCGTTGAGGTACATGCCGACGGCCTTCTCGCTCGCGGCCGCATCCCAGTCGGACGACTCCATAGGCGTGCCGTCGACGCGCAGCCAGACGATGTCGTTCAGGCGCTCGCCGTCGCCGGTGCGCACCGTCGAGCCGGTGAAGAAGCGCTTGCGGCGGAACGTCGGGTGGTCGTGGCGCAGCCGCGCCACCGCGGCCGTGAACTCGATGAGCGGCTGGTCGATCGACGACCAGTCGATCCAGCTGAGCTCGGAGTCCTGCGCGTAGGTGTTGTTGTTGCCCTGCTGGGTGCGGCCGAGCTCGTCGCCGTGCAGGATCATCGGCACGCCCTGGCTGAGCAGCAGCGTCGCGAGGAAGTTGCGCTGCTGTCGCGCCCGGATCGCGAGGATCTCGGGGTCGTCGGTGGGCCCCTCGGCGCCGTAGTTGTAGGAGCGGTTGTGGCTCTCGCCGTCGTTGCCGCCCTCGCCGTTGGCGTCGTTGTGCTTCTCGTTGTAGCTGACGAGGTCGCGCAGCGTGAAGCCGTCGTGGGCGGTGACGAAGTTGATGGATGCGACGGGCCGGCGACCGGAGTGCTCGTACAGGTCGGCGGAGCCGGCCAGGCGGCTCGCGAACTCGCCGAGCGCCGTGGGCTCGCCGCGCCAGAAGTCGCGCACCTGGTCGCGGTACTTGCCGTTCCACTCGGTCCACTGCGGCGGGAAGTTGCCCACCTGGTAGCCGCCCGGGCCGATGTCCCACGGCTCGGCGATGAGCTTGACCTGGCTGATCACCGGATCCTGCTGCACGAGCTCGAAGAAGGTGGAGAGCTTGTCGACGTCGTAGAACTCGCGGGCGAGGGTCGCGGCGAGGTCGAAGCGGAAGCCGTCGACGTGCATCTCGGTGACCCAGTACCGCAGGCTGTCCATGATGAGCTGCAGCGAGTGCGGGTGGCCGACGTTGAGGCTGTTGCCGGTGCCCGTGTAGTCCATGTAGTGCTGCTCGTCGCCGTCGACCAGGCGGTAGTAGGCGCGGTTGTCGATGCCCCGCCAGCTGAGGGTCGGGCCCATGTGGTTGCCCTCGGCGGTGTGGTTGTAGACCACGTCGAGGATGACCTCGATGCCGGCGGCGTGCATGGCCTTCACCATCGCCTTGAACTCCTGCACCTGCTGGCCGCGCTCGCCGGTGCCGGCGTACTCGGCGTGCGGCGCGAAGAAGCTGAGCGTGTTGTAGCCCCAGTAGTTGCGCAGGCCCTTCTCGACGAGCGTCGCGTCGTGCACGAACTGGTGCACCGGCATCAGCTCGAGCGCGGTGACGCCGATCTTCTGCAGGTGGGCGATGATCGACGGGTGCGCGAGGCCGGCGTAGGTGCCGCGCAGCGCCTCGGGCACGTCGGGGTGCGTCTGCGTGAGCCCCTTGACGTGCGCCTCGTAGATGACGGACTCGTTGTAGGGCGTGCGCGGGTAGCGGTCGCCCGTCCAGTCGAAGAACGGGTTGATGACGACGCCCTTGACCATGTTGGGCGCGGAGTCGTCGTCGTTGCGGCTCAGCGGGTCGCCGAAGTTGTAGCTGTGCAGCGGCTGGCCCCACTCGATGGTGCCGCTCGTGGCCTTCGCGTAGGGGTCGAGCAGCAGCTTCGCCGGGTTGTGGCGCAGGCCCTGCTGCGGGTCGTAGGCGCCGTGCACGCGATAGCCGTAGCGCTGGCCCGGCTGGACGCTCGGGAGGTAGGCGTGCCAGACGTACGCGTCGACCTCGGTCAGCTCGACCCGGGTCTCGACGTCGTCGTCGTCGAACAGGCACAGCTCGACCTTCTCCGCCGACTCGGTGTAGAGGGCGAAGTTCGTGCCGGTGCCGTCGAACGTGGCACCCAGCGGGTATGCCTCGCCGGGCCAGACCTCGAGCGCGGGGGCGGGGGTGGGTGCAGTGTCAGTCACGTGCCCGAGTGTAGGCCGGGCATGCTTCGGGGAAGGTGCGAGCCGGCGCCGCAGTGGGGCCGGCGATCAGTCGCCGACGACGAGCTCCTCGCCGCCGGTGATGCGCAGCAGTTCGTCGTACGTGAGCATGAAGACGGTGTCTGCGGTGCCTGCCGCTGCCGAGAGCTCCGGGTGGTCGCGGAGCGCGACGTCGACGATCGTGCGGATGGGCGCGGGGTGCCCGAGCGGCGCGACGCCGCCGATCACCTGCCCGGTCGCGGCGCGCACCTGCTCGGGGGTGGCGCGCTCGATCGGCCCCTCGCCGAGCTGCTCGGCGAGCATCGCCGTGTCGACGCGGTGCCGGCCCGACGTCATCACGAGCAGCGGCGCATCCGCCATCCAGAAGATGAGCGAGTTGGCGATCGCGCCCACCTCGATGCCGAGCGCCGCGGCGGCGGCCTTCGCGGTGTGCGTGCCCTCGTCGAAGCGGATCACGTCGCGGTCGATGCCGAGCTCGCGCAGTTGCGCCTGGATCCCGGCGGCCCTGGTCGGAAGCGTCATGCCCCCATCCTGCCCGGGCCGCTCGCGCACAACGCAAGCCCGGCGTGCGCGTTCCGCGGGCGGAGGCGGCGCGGGGCCGGGCAGCCCGCCATCCGGGCGATCGGGGCTTGCGTTGTGCTCGAGGGCGCGAGCAGAGGCGGCGGGTCGGGCGGATGGGGCGGGCCGATGGGGCGGGCGGATGGGCGCGGCGGGTCAGGCGATGCGGCTGCCGGGGGCGAGCCGGCGGGCCGGGGCGCGCACGGCGGCGATCGCGCCCCACACGGCCGCGGCCGCGAGCGCCACGTGGATGCCGAGCCCGACGAACCAGCTGGGCACCGTGCGCTCGTAGATCTCGCGCGGCGAGTCGCCCTGGTAGCCGCCCATGGGGTCGTAGTCGGCGCACGACTCGACGTGCGGCGGCTCCTGCAGCCCGCGCACGCCGAGCCCGATCTGGCCGAAGACGTCGTCGGGGTAGCTGTCGCCGCCGAAGTGCGGCGGGATGGCGTCGGCGAGGATCACGTAGGGGTTGGCCGCGAGCATCCACCACACCCGGTCGGGCCGGGCGACGACGGTCGTGTAGGTGCGGTCGGTCTCCACGCACGTGGCGTTGCCGGTCTGCTCGTCGTAGTCCCAGCTGATCTCCTGCCGCTCCTCCTCGGTCTGGAAGGCGATCGTCGCGACGCCGAAGCCGATGAGGGTGCCCACGCTGAACAGCGCCACGACGAGGTAGCTGACGACCGTCGAGAGCACCGGCCGGCGGATGAGGCCCGAGAGCCCGACGCCGATCGCCGAGATGACGCCGATCTCGAGCACCACGATGGGGATCGCGACGAGCACCGCCTCCCAGCGGAGGCCTCCGAGCATCGCCGACGCGAGCATGAACGGCGTGCACACGGCGAGGAAGCCGAGCGAGGCGATCCACGAGCCCAGCACCTTGCCGAGCACGAGCTGCGATGCCGTCACCTGCGTCACCTGCGTCGACGCGAGCGTGCCGCCGTCGCGGTCGCCGTTGATCGCGTTGCCCGAGGGCGCCGGCGTGACGAGCGACGTGACGAGCATCACGAGGAAGATCGTCATCGCGAAGATGGCGCCGCCGAGGTCGCGCTGGTAACCCTGCAGCGACAGGAACAGCACCGTGATCACGCCGCCGACGACGATCGCGACGACGCCGAGCAGCACGTACCAGGCGACGCTGCGCACGCGCTGCGCGAGCTCGAGCCCGACGACGACGCCGAGCAGCCGCAGCCAGCCGAGGGCTCCGGATGCGTCGGGCGGAGCCGGGCGGGACGCCTCGTCGGCGACGGGCGGGGTCTCGGTGCGGCTCATCGTCGGCCTCCGGCGAGCGAGAGGTAGGTGCGCTCGATGTCGCCGACGGCGGGCGCGAAGTGCGTGATGGGGACGCCGGCGCGGACGAGCCGGGCGAGCACGTCGGCGGCGTCCTCCTCGCGATCGAGCGCGACGTGCGCGACGTCGCCGTCGATGCGCACGCGGTCGAAGGCGACGCCGATGTGGGCGAGCTGGTAGCTGAGCGCCTGCGGGTCGAGCGCGCGGATGCGCCACTCGCGGGCGGCCTGCCGGGCGAGCACGAGCCGCTCGCCGCCGACGACCTCGCCGCGGTCGACGAAGACGGCGTCCTCGGCGATCTCGTCGAGCTCGGAGAGGTCGTGGCTCGAGATGAGCACCGTGCCGCCGGCGGCGGCGAAGCCGCGCAGCAGCTCGCGCAGCTCGAGGCGGGAGGTGGGGTCGAGCCCCGCGGCCGGCTCGTCGAGCAGCAGCACGCGCGGGCGGTGCACGAGCGCGCGGGCGAGGCCGAGCCGCTGCTGCTGGCCGCGCGAGAGCACGCGGCTGGGGCGCCGCGCGAGCTCCTCGAGCCGCGCCTGCACGATGAGCTCGTCGGCCCGTGCCCGCGCCGCCGCCGTCGGCATGCCGTGCAGCCGGCCGACGGTCGTGAGGATCTGCCGCGGCGACAGCGTGCGCCACGTGCCGAGCACATCCGGCATCCACCCCATCGCTCGCCGCACGGCGCGCGGGTCGCGCATCGGGTCGGCGCCCGCGATGCGGATCTGCCCGGCGTCCGGCGCGAGCAGCGACGCGAGCATGAGCAGCAGGGTGGTCTTGCCGGCGCCGTTCGGCCCGATGAGCGCGGTGACGCGGCCGGGCCTGGCGTGGAAGGTCATCTGCCGCACGGCCTGCACGCTGCCGAAGCTGCGCGCCACCTCGTCGACGACGATGCCGTCGGCGTCGAGCGGCGGGCGCCCGGCCGCGCCGTCGAGCGGGTCGGCGAAGACGGGCGGGGCGGATGCGGGGATCGGCTCGGGCGCGCCGGGCACCGACGACTGGTCATCGGGGAACGTCACGGTCGCCTCCAGGCTGCTGCCACGGCTCGATCCTCGTCGACGCGCTCGCGTTCGTCTCGCGACGCGCGGGCGCCCCGGTGAGCGAGGAGCGCCGCACCGTGCGGACGGGACGGTAATGTGGCACACATTACTGGTAGGCGGCCCGCGCGACGGCGCGACCTCGACGATGGAGGACGAGTGGGCATGGCAGGCATCTTCGAGCGCGTCGAGCTCATCGACGGCGACCAGCTCGCCGAGCGCGTCCCCATGCTCGACGCGATCCGCGGGCTGCAGGAGCTGCTGCGATCCGGCTTCGACCCCGCCGACGCGCTCCCCCGCCAGCTGCTCGACGTCGCGCACGGACAGCTGCTGCTGATGCCCGCCGCCGCGGGCGGCTGGGCCGGGCAGAAGTTCGCCACCGTCGCGCCCGGCAACCCAGCGCGCGGGCTCGAGCGGATCCAGGGCATCTACATCCTGCTCGACGGCGAGACGCTCGCGCCGACCGCCATCCTCGACGGCACAGAGCTCACGAGCATCCGCACCCCCGCTGTGAGCGCCGCGGTCCTCGACCTCCTCGCCGAGCCCGACGCTACCGAGCTCGTCGTCTTCGGCACGGGGCCCCAGGGCATCCGGCACGCCGAGGCGATGGCGGCGATCCGGCCGTCGCTCGCTCGCGTCACGCTCGTCGGGCGCGACCCCGCGAAGGCCGAGCACGCCGCCGCAGCGGTGCGCGCGATGGGGCTCGACGCGCGTGTCGGGTCGCCCGACGACGTGCGTCGAGCCGACATCGTGGTCGCGGCCACGACCGCCCGCGAGCCGCTCTTCGACGAGAGGCTGGTGGGCGACCATGTGGTGATCGCGGCAGTCGGCTCGCACGAGCCGGGCGCGCGCGAGCTGCCCGGCGGCCTCATCGGCCGCAGCCAGGTCGTCGTCGAGACGGATGCGGTGGCTCGGGCCGAGGCGGGCGACGTCATCATGGCCGTCGGCGAGGGCCGCATCGCGTTCGAGCAGCTCGCGCCCATGCGCGACATCGTCGCGGGCGCCGTGCCGGTCGACCGCTCCCGGCCGCGGGTCATCAAGACCTGCGGCATGGGCTGGCAGGACCTGTGCGTGGCGGCCCTCGCCGTCGCGCCGAGCGCGAAGGAGCGATGATGCGCATCAGCACCGAGGACTGGCACACCGCGGGCGAGCCGTTCCGCATCGTCACGAGCGTCGAGACCGAGGGCGCGACCGTCGCCGAGCGGCGGGTGCGCGCGATGACGGGCGAGCCCGACGCGGCGCGCCGCTTCCTGTGCCTCGAGCCGCGCGGGCACGACGACATGTACGGCGGGTTCATCACGCCGCCGGACGACGACGGCGCCGACTTCGGCGTGCTCTTCTGGCACAAGGACGGCTTCTCGACCGCGTGCGGCCACGGCACGATCGCACTCGGCGCCTGGGCGGTCGAGACCGGTCGGGTCGCGGCTCCCGACGACGGCGAGGCCACCGTGACGATCGACGTGCCGAGCGGCCGGGTGCAGGCCGTCGTGCGCCGAGACGGCGGGCGCACCGTCGAGGTCGTCTTCCGCAACGTCCCCTCGCGCGTGCTCGCGAGCGGCATCCCGCTCGAGACCAGCCGCGGCCAGGTGGCGGTCGACCTCGTCTTCGGCGGGGCGGTCTACGCGACGCTGCCCGCCGCATCCGTGGGCCTCTCGGTCGAGCCTCGGGACACCACCGAGCTCATCGCCATCGGCCGCGAGATCAAGTGGGCGCTCGACCGGCACCCGGCCGCGCAGCTCGACGACGATCGGCTCTCGGGCGTCTACGGCACGATCCTGGTCGACGACCTCGGGCGGCTCGAGGGGGCGGATGCTGTGGGTCCCCACCAGCGCAACGTCACGGTCTTCGCCGACGGCGAGGTCGACCGGAGCCCGTGCGGCTCGGGCACCGCCTCGCGCGTGGCGCTGCTGCACGAGCGCGGGCTGCTCGCCGAGGACGAGGTGCTGACGCACGACTCCATCATCGGGACCCGCTTCACCGCCCGCGTCGCCGAGGTCCTCCCCGGCGCCGTGGTGCCCGAGGTGACCGGCATGGCCTACCGCGTCGGCGCGAGCACCTTCGAGCTCGACCCTCGCGACCCGCTCGCCCAGGGCTTCAGCCTGCGCTGAGCGCCGCTCCGGGGACGGTGGAGGGCCGAGGCATCGCCCCGGCCCTCACGGCATCGGCTCAGTAGCGGCCCTGCAGGCTGCCCCAGCCGCTCGAGAGGCCAGCCTCGCCGCGGCGCTGCGGCACGCCCCACGGGTTCGCGTCCTGCAGCGGCTCGGGCAGCAGCGACTGCGGCGCGTTCTGGTAGGCGACGCCGCGCAGGAAGCGGGTGATGGCAGCCGTCCCGACGCTCGTCGCGTCGGTCGTGGTCGCCGGGTACGGGCCGCCGTGCTGCATCGCGCTCGTGACCGAGACGCCCGTCGGCCAGCCGCCGAACAGCACTCGGCCGCTCGTCTCCGAGAGGGCGTCGACGAGGGGGCGCACGGCGTCAGCCTCGTCGTCGGTCGCATGCACAGTGGAGGTCAGGTTGCCCGGGAAGAGCCGCTCGTGCAGCGCCGGGAGCTCGTCGAGGTCGTCGTAGCGCACGATGACCGACAGCGGCCCGAACGACTCCTCGAGGAGCGCGTCGCCCGCCGCCTCGAGATCGCTCGCCGAGACCTCGACGATCGTCGGGGTCGCCCAGCGCTGCTCGTCGTCGTCGACCCGCAGCTCGCCCTCGGCGAGCACGTGCACGCCCTCGGCGCTGAGCACCTCGGCCCGGCGGCCCTCGAAGGCACGGCCGATGCCGGGGTTGAGCAGGCGGTGCTCGGGGAGCCCGGTCGCCGCGCGCGACACCTCGCCGAGGTCGGCGTCAGAGGGCACGAAGAGGAAGCCGGGCTTCGTGCACAGCTGCCCGGCAGAGCCGGCGACGGACGCGACGAAGCCCGCGAGCAGATCGGGCTCGGCCCGCACGGCCCCGGCAGTCGCGTAGGCGGGGTTGACGGAGCCCAGCTCGCCGTAGAAGGGGATGGGGCGCGGCCTGGCCGCGGCGATGTCGGCCAGCATGCGCCCGACGCGCCCCGATCCGGTGAACGCGGCCGCACGGATCGCCGGGTGCTCGAGCATCGCGGTGCCGTTGGCCTGCCCCTCGATGAGCTGGAAGACGCCGTCGGGCATGCCCGCCTCGACGAGCGCCCGCTCGACGACCTCGGCTGTGGCGCGCGAGAGCTCGAGGTGGCCAGAGTGCGCCTTGACGATGAGCGGGCAACCCGCAGCGAGCGCCGCGGCCGAGTCGCCGCCGGCGACCGAGAACGCGAAGGGGAAGTTGCTGGCCGCGAAGTTGAGGACCGGACCGACCGGCTCGAGCACCCGCCGCACGTCGGGGCGCGGCCCGATCACGTAGTCAGGGTCGGGCGCGTCGATTCGCGCATCGAGGTAGGAGCCGTCGACGATCGTCTCGGCGAAGAGCCGCAGCTGGTTGGAGGTGCGGCGCACCTCGCCGGTCAGGCGAGCCTCCGTCAGGCCGGTCTCGCGCATCGCGATCTCGATGAGGCGGGGCGCGGCCGCGTCGAGCGCGTCCGCGACAGCGGTGAGCGCGGCGGCCCGCTCGCGGGGTGCGGTGCCGGCGAAGGGCCGGGCGGCCGCCTCGGCGCGGGCGGCGACGGCGTCGATGTCGATCTCGGTCATGCTCACTCCAGTCTCAGAACTCGAACCCGTGCGGGAACGGGTCGGTCGGGTCGAGCAGGTAGGTGCCGAATCCGGTGATCCACGCCCTGCCGGAGATGGTGGGCACGACCGCGTCGCGATCGCCCACCGTGGCCTGCCGCAGCAGCCTGCCGGTGAACTCCGTGCCGATGAACGACTCGTTCACGAAGTCGGTCTCGAGCGCGAGCTCCCCGCGAGCGTGCAGCTCGGCCATCCTCGCGCTCGTGCCGGTGCCGCAGGGCGACCGGTCGAACCACCCCGGGTGGATGGCCATCGCATGGCGCGATCGCGCCGCATCCGACCCCGGAGCGATGAACTCGACGTGGTGCACGTGGTTCGAGCCCTCGAGGGTCGGATGCATCGGCGGGGCCTGGTCGTTGATGGCCTCCATGATCGCGAGGCCGCACGCGAGGATGTCGTCCTTGCGGGCACGGTCGAAGGGGAGGCCGACGTCGTCGAGGTCGACGAGCGCATAGAAGTTGCCGCCCCAGGCGACCGAGTAGGGGACGGTGCCGTAGCCGGGCACCTCGATGCGCGCGTCGAGCCGCTCGACGAACGACGGCACGTTCTCGATCGTGACGCGCTTGGCCTTCCCCGCCTCCACCTCGACGCGCGCGACGACCACCCCTGCGGGCACGTCGAGCCGGATCTCGGTGACCGGCTCGGTCACCTCGACCATGCCGGTCTCGACGAGCACGGTCGCGACGCCGATCGTGCCGTGGCCGCACATCGGCAGGAAGCCGGACGCCTCGATGTAGACGACGCCCCAGTCGCAGTCCTCACGGGTGGAGGGCTGCAGGATGGCGCCGGACATCGCGGCGTGGCCGCGCGGCTCGTGCATGAGCAGGCCGCGCAGCGCGCCGTCGAGGTGCTCGATGGCGTGGAGCCGCCGCTCGTTGGCGGTGGCGCCGGGGATGACCCCGACGCCGCCCGTCACGACGCGGGTCGGCATCCCCTCGGTGTGGGAGTCGACCGCCTGGAAGGCGCGGCTCGCCCGCATCAGCGGGCGCCCGCGAGCGCCTGCTCGGCGCCCAGTGCGCGTGCGCGGATCGCGGCCAGCGCCCGCTCGGTGTCGGCGGTCACCTGGGCGCGCTGCGCCTCGGAGAGCGGCCCGCGCGGCGGGCGCGTCTGGCCGCCGTAGCTGTTGCCGCAGATGTCCATCGAGAGCTTGATCGCCTGCACGAACTCGGTCTTCGAGTCCCAGCGGAAGACGGGGACGAGGTGCTCGTAGAGCTCCCTCGCCTGCTGCCAGCTGCCCGCCACGAGCAGATCGTAGAGCTCGACGGCCTCCTTCGGGAACGCATTGGGGTAGCCGGCGAACCAGCCGACCGCGCCGTTGATCATCATCTCGAGGAGCACGTCGTCGGCGCCCGCGATGACGTCGATGTCGCACAGCTCGCGGATCTCGTACACGCGGCGCACGTCGCCCGAGAACTCCTTGATCGCCACGACCTCCGGGATCTCGGCGAGCTTGGCGACGAGCGACGGCACGAGGTCGACCTTCGTGTCGAAGGGGTTGTTGTAGGCCATGATCGGCAGCCCGACCTTCGCGACCTCCGCGAAGTGCGCGATGACCTCGCCCTCGTTGGCGCGGTAGAGCGTCGGCGGCAGCAGGAGCACGCCGTCGGCGCCGTCCTCGGCCGCGAGCTCTGCCCAGTGGCGGGCCTGGTGGCTGCCGACGCCGTGCACGCCCGCGATCACGATGCCGCGGTCGCCGACGGCCTCGCGCGCGACCTGGATCACCTTGCGGCGCTCGTCGTCGGTGAGCGAGGAGTACTCGCCGAGCGAGCCGTTCGGACCCACGCCGCGGCAGCCGTTCGCCATGAGGAAGTCGACGTGCTCGCCGAAGCGGTCGTAGTCGACCGCGAGGCCGGCGGGGGCCGAGGCGTCCTCCTGGAAGGCGAGGGTCGTTGCGACCACGACGCCGCCGAGATCCATGCTGCTGCTCATGACTGCTCCTTGCAGGGTGCTGAAGCGGTCCCGCGCCGATGCGGGGCCGTAGTATGTAACATATTACATACCGCGGAGCCCGTCAACTCCCCGGCTCTGCGGCGGCGGCGAGCTCGCCGATGCGCATCGGCGCGAGCACGGGGCGGGCATCGAGCCCGAGCCGCTCGCCGCAGATCGCCTCGACGCTCAGGCCGCACGTGCGCCCCTGGCAGGCACCGAGACCCGCGCGTGTCGCGAGCCGCATCGCTCGCGACGCGCTGCCCGCGGCGCGGACGATCGTCGCGGTGTCGACCGACTCGCAGCGGCAGATCAGCGTGTCGTCCTCGAGCCACGTGCGCCAGCCGTCGCGGATGCCGTGGGCGTCCTCGAGCCTCCGCGCGAACGCATCCGTGCGCCGCCGAAGTCGGATCGCCCGATCGAGGGACCGGGAGCGGCCGCCCGCGGCCGCTCGTCCGGCGATCTCGCCCTCGACGAGCGCCGCGTCGGCGCCCCCGATGCCGGTGATCTCGCCCGCGGCGAAGATCCCGTCCGCGCTCGTGCGCTGCAGCGAGTCGACCAGCACGAAGCGCGGCTCCCCGGGCGGCGCCTCGCCGACGGCGCAGCCCGCCTGCAGCGCCGCGTCGATGCGGGGCACGAAGCCGTGGCCGAGCGCGACGGCATCGCACTCGACCTCGCGCTCGGTGCCCGGCAGCGGTCGCCAGTCGTGATCCAGGCGCGCGACCACCGCCGCCTCGACCCGACGTCCGCCCAGGATCCGCACGACGCCGTGGCCCGTGCGATACGGCGTGCGCCCGCGCAGGAGCGAAGCGGCGTACCCGCTCAGCTCGCCGAGCTTGCCGGTCGCCGAGACGAGCTCCCACGGCCGGGCGCCCCAGCCGCGCACGAGCGCGCGCACACGCGAGGCCTCGAGCACCTCGACCACCTCGCCACCCGCGAGCGCGATGGACTCCGCCACCGGGAGCAGGAAGGGCCCCGCGCCCGCCACGAGCGTGCGGTTCCCGACCGTCACGCCGTCGCGCTTCGCGAGCGACTGCGCCGCACCCGCAGTCGTGACGCCGGGCAGCGTCCACCCGGGGATGGGGAGGGCCCGGTCGTGCGCGCCCGTCGCGAGCACGATCGCGTCGGCCGCGACGTCGACGCGACGGCGACCGGGGGCATCCGCCATGCCGACGAGGGCATGCACGCGCATGGAGGCCGCGTCGACCCGCCACACCGCTGCGCGCTGCAGCAGGGAGGCGCTGCCCGACTCGAGGGCTCCTGCGATGACGCCGCGCAGCTCGACGAACCGCGACCAGCCGTGCTGGAGACGGGGATCGGTCAGCTGCTCGTGGTGGCGCCAGAACTGGCCGCCAAGACGCTCGCCCTCGTCGACGAGCGTGACGCGCGCACCCTCCTCGAGCGCGCCCCGAGCGGCCGCGAGGCCAGCGGGCCCTGCGCCCAGGATGAGCACGTGCCGCTGGCTCATCGCTCCTCCGGCAGCACGACGTCGCCGTCGCTCGCGGTGCGCAGGCAGGCGCGCACGCCCGACGCGCCGTTGACCGTCACGACGCAGTCGTGGCACACGCCGATGCCGCAGAACACGCCGCGCTCGGCGCCGGCGGCGGTGCGCCAGGACACGCGGCCGGCCGCGAGCAGGGCGCCCGCGATCGTCTGGCCCTGGCGCGCCTCGATCGGCTCCCCCGCGAACTCGAACGTCGCGCTCATGCCGCTGCTCCCATCAGGCTGGGCCTGCTCGGCAGGAACGGCGCGGCGTCGAGCGGGGCGGCGGCACCGAGCACATGGTGCGCGATCAGCGCAGCAGTGGCGGGCGCGAGGCCGATCCCCGCGCCTTCGTGACCGGCCGCGTGGAAGAGGCCCGCGACCCTGAGATCCGGGCCGATGACCGGCAGGTGGTCGCGCGCATAGGGGCGGAACCCCGAGTAGGTCCGCAGCAGCTGCACGTCGGCGAGGAACGGGAAGAGCCGGGTGGCCTTGGCGGCGATCTCGGCGAGCGCGGGCAGCGTGCCCGTCTCGTCGAAGCCGACGCGCTCCCGGCTCGAGCCGATGAGCACGGTGCCGGCGGGCGTCGACTCGACGACGGTCGAGGTCTGCAGCTCGGCCGCTCCCGATCCGACCGCGCCGACGTAGTCGGCGTCGTAGACCTTGTGGCGGATGCGCTGGGGCATCGGGGTCGTGACGAGGATCGTCCCGCGTCTCGGGCGGATGTCGATGGCCCCTCCGAGCCGAGCCGACACCTCGCCGGACCACGGGCCCGCGCACACGACCACCGCATCCGCGTCGATCGGCCCCGCGGTCGTCTCGACGCCGACGATGCGCTCGCCCTGCAGCCGCGCACCCGTCACCTCTGCCCGCACGAGTCGCGCGCCCCGGCGCAGCGCGGCTGCCGCCATGGACTGCGTCGCGAGCGACGGCTGCACCTGCGCGTCGTCGGGGTAGTGGACGCCCAGCGCAACCTCGGGTGCGAGATCCGGCTCCAGGTCTGCGAGCGCCGCGCGATCGACGGCATGCGCGCGGATGCCGATGGAGCGCTGGCCGTCGGCGAAGCGCTCGAGCGCCTCCGCGTTGCCGGGGAAGGCGACGACGATGCCGCCCTTGGCCTCGAACTCGGTCGCCGGGCCGTCGCCGCGCTCCGCGTCGAGCTGGGCCGCGAGCTCTCGCCACATCGCGTTGGAGGCGATCGCGAGCTCCGCCTCGGCCCGCAGTGACGCATCCGCGCTCTTGTCGCTCACGAGCACGTTGCCCTCGCAGCGGCTCGACGTCTCAGCGGCGACACCCGAGCGGTCAACGAGCAGCACCTCCGCGCCAGCCTGCGAGAGCCGCAGGGCGCACGCCGCGCCGATCACGCCGGCGCCGATCACGAGGACGCGCACGGTCAGGCGCCCAGGTACGCGTCCACGACGCGCGAATCCTTCGCGAGCTCCGCCGCCGCTCCCTGCAGCGTCACATGCCCCGTCTCGACGACGTAGGCGCGGTCGGCGATGCGGAGGGCGGCACGAGCGTTCTGCTCGACCAGCAGCACGGTCGTGCCCTGGCGGTTGACCGCGGAGATGATCTCCATCACCTGCTTCACGACCAGCGGCGCGAGTCCCATCGAGGGCTCATCGAGCAGCAGGAGCCGCGGTCCGGCGACGAGCGCCCGGCCGATGGCGAGCATCTGCTGCTCGCCGCCGGAGAGCGTCCCTCCCTGCTGCTTGCGCCGCTCGGCGAGCCTGGGCATGAGCGAGTAGGCGAGGTCGACGCGTTCCGCGATCGCCTTCTGGTCCTTGACCGTGTAGCCGCCCAGCAGCAGGTTGTCGTGCACCGTCATGGTCGAGAAGATCCGGCGGCCCTCGGGCACGTGGACCAGCCCGCGGGAGACGATGTCCCAGGGCTTGGCCGTGCCGAGGTCGATGCCGTCCCAGCGCACGACGCCGCTCTTGGGGCGCACGAGGCCCGAGAGGACGTTCATGGTGGTCGACTTGCCAGCGCCGTTGTTGCCGAGCAGGCAGACGATCTCGCCCTCCTCGACCTCGAAGGAGAGCTGCCGCAGCGCGTGCACGCGGCCGTAGTAGACGTCGGCCTCGGTGACCTCGAGCCAGCTCATGCTGGATCCTCCTCGTTGCCCTCGGCGTCCGGCTCGACGACGTCGACCATGTCGGTGAGCGTGGTGTCATCGACCGCTCCATCATCGTCGGCGCCGAGGTAGGCCTCGATGACGACGGGATCCGCCTTGATCTCGGCGGGCGTGCCGTCGGCGATCTCCTTGCCGTAGTTGAGGACGACGATGCGCTCGGCGAGCTCCATCACGAGCCCCATGTCGTGCTCGATGAGCACGATGCCGACACCGAGCTCGCGGATCTTGCGGATCAGCCGCATGAGGCCCTGCTTCTCGCCGTAGTTCAGTCCGGCCGCCGGCTCGTCGAGCAGGAGCAGCTTGGGGCTCGTGGCGAGCGCGCGGGCGATCTCGACGCGCCGCTGCTCCCCGTACGGGAGGTTCGTGACGTAGAGCTGCTCATCGCCCTCGAACCCGACGAAGTCGAGCCAGCCGCGCGCCTCGCGGGCGCACGCCTCCTCGGCTCGGCGGTAGCGCGGCGTGTGCAGGAGGTTGTCGAGGAAGCCCTCGCGCAGGTTGCCGTGCATGGCAGTCTTCACGTTGTCGAGGACCGTCATCTCCTTGAAGAGGCGGAGGTTCTGGAACGTGCGCGCCATGCCGCGGCGGGTGATCGTCGAGGGCAGCACCTTCATGATGGATCGGCCCTCGAAGTCGATCGAGCCGCTCGTCGGCCGATAGAAGCCGGAGATGCAGTTGAAGGCGCTCGTCTTGCCGGCGCCGTTGGGACCGATGACCGCGAGGATCTCGCCCTCCCGGACGTCGAACGAGAGCCCGTCGACGGCCTTGACGCCGCCGAAGCGGAGGTGGAGGTCGCGGACCTCGAGCAGCGCGGTCATCGCCTGACCTCCTTGTCGTCAGCGGGGTCGTCGGAAGACGGATCGTCCGGGCCGGCGTCGAGCGGTGCGGGACCGTTCACCGCCCGGTCGTCGATCGACTCGATCGGCGCGGTCGCGGGCCATGCCCTCGGCTTGTGGGCGCGCACCCAGGGCAGGACCGCGGTCGCGGGCCAGAGCCCCGACGGCCGGAAGATCATCACCACGACCAGCAGCACGCCGAAGATCAGGAAGCGCCACTCCGAGAACTCGCGCAGCAGCTCCGGCGCGAGCGAGACGAACAGCGCGCCGATGATCACGCCGGGCGTCGACCCCATGCCGCCGAGCACGACGGCCATAAGGATGAGCGCCGAGTAAAGGAAGTGGAAGGAGTTCGGGCTGATTGCCGTCAGGTGCGTCGCCATGAGCTGGCCTGCGAGGCCGGCCCAGACCGCACCGATGATGTAGGCCGAGATCTTCGTGACGTAGGTGTTGATGCCCATCGCCTCGGCGGCGTCCTCGTCGTCGCGGACCGCCTTCCAGGCCCGCCCCATGCGCCCGCGCGACAGGCGCCCGAGGCCGATGATGCCGACGGTCACCACGATGACGGCGACGAAGTAGTAGAAGATGATCGATCCGGAGAACTGCAGCCCGAAGAGGTCGAGCCCGTCCCGGAAGCTCCAGTCGCCGAACTCCCACGTGGGGATGCCGCTGATGCCCGAGGGGCCGCCGGTCACGTCGAGGTTGTTCGCCGTGATGCGGATGATCTCGCCGAAGCCGAGCGTCACGATCGCGAGGTAGTCGCTGCGCAGCCGCAGCGTCGGGCCGCCGATGATGATGCCGGCGACCACGCAGGCGAGGATCGTCGCGGGCACCGCCGCCCACATCGGCCAGCCGAGGGTCGTCGTGAGGATGCCGGAGACGTAGGCGCCGACCGCGAAGAACGCGATGTAGCCGAGGTCGAGGAGGCCGGCGTAGCCGACCACCACGTTGAGGCCCATGCAGAGCATGATGTAGATGAGCGCGCTCGTCGCGATCGAGATCGTGTACGCGCTCGCGTCGATGAAGGGCAGCGCGAGCAGCAGCACGACGCCGAGCAGGCCGAGGATCCGCATGAAGCCCTGCTGCGAGCGCGGGCCCGAGGCCGGCCTGCTGCGCTCGAAGAGCGGCGCCGGAGCGCGCAGCGGCGCGTGCTTGAGCGCCTGGTCCAGCTGCGTGGCCATGGTCACATCCTCTCCACGACGCGGTTGCCCAGCAGTCCGGTCGGCTTGAAGGTCAGGATCAGGATCAAGATGGCGAACGAGAAGACGTCTCGCCATTCGCCGCCGAGCCAGGCGGCGCCGAACGACTCGAGCAGCCCCAGGAGGAGGCCGCCGAGCATCGCGCCGTAGAGATTGCCGATGCCGCCGATGACGGCCGCCGTGAACGCCTTCAGGCCGATGACGAATCCCATGAGGAAGTCGATCGAGCCGTAGTAGGCGCCGGCCATGACGCCCGCGGCACCGGCGAGCGCGGAGCCGATGAAGAACACCGTGGCGATCACGCGGTTGACGTTGACGCCCATGAGGTGCGCGGCCTGGGGGTCGAGCGCGATCGCTCGCATCGCTCGACCCTCGCGAGTGCGCTCGACGATGTGGGCGAGCACGAACATCAGCACCGCAGCCACGATGACGAGCACGATCTGCGACATCGAGATGCGCATGCCGAGCGCGTCGAACGACTCCGAGCTGAGCCGCACGGGGAACGCGCGCGGGTTGGGGCCGAAGATCTGCCGGATGCCGTACTCGAGCGTGAAGGAGACGCCGATCGCGGTGATGAGCACCGCGAGCCGGGGGCTCTTGCGCAGGGGCCGGTAGGCCACTCGCTCGATGCCGACGCCGATGAGGCCCGTCACGACCATCGCGAGCAGCAGGATCGCGAGCAGCATCGGGATGGAGGCCGAGGCGGGGATGCCGCCGACCGAGCTCAGCACCAGGAAGCCCACGAAGGAGCCGAGCATGTAGATGTCGCCGTGGGCGAAGTTCAGCAGCTTGATGATGCCGTAGACCATCGAGTAGCCGAGTGCGACGAGAGAGTAGAACGAGCCGACGATGAGGCCGTTCCAGATGAGCTGCATCACGGTGGTGCGGCTCCTTCCGGGGTCGTCAGGGATGGTGGAGGGCGGAGCGCGAGCCCCGCCCTCCGCGGTCGTCAGCCCTGCAGGTCGTCCTCGAGCACGAACTCCCCGGTCTCCTCGTCGATCGAGACGATCACGAAGCCGCCGCTCTCACGCGTGTGGTTCTCGGTGAAGGTCAGCGGTCCGGCGAAAGTCTCGAAGCCGTCGAGGCCCTCGAGCGCCTCGACCACGGCCTCGAACTCCGTGCTGCCCGCATCCTCCATCGCCTGCGCGACGATCCGGACGGCGTCGTAGGCCTGCGTCGAGTACGGGCCCGGGCGCTCGCCCGCGAGCTCCTCGTAGTCGGCGATCCAGTCCTCGGCGCCCGTCAGCATGTCGGGCGTCTGCGTGAAGGTGCCCACGACGTTCTCGGTGTAGCCCTCGCCGGTGATCTCGGCGAAGCTGGCGTCGATCGAGCCGTCGGCCACCATGAAGACGCCCTCGTAGCCGGCGTCGGCAGCCTGACGGTTGATCAGGGCGCCCTCCTGGTAGTAGCCCGTCCAGTAGACGAAGTCTGGAGCAGTCTGCGCCAGCTGCGTCGCGACGGAGGCGTAGTCGTTCTCGCCCGGGGTGACGGTCGCCTCGAACGCGACCTCGACTCCCGCCTCGTTCGCCTGCTCGACGAACGCGCCGGCGAGGTCGGCCGAGTAGCTCGTCGCGTCGTCGATGACCGCGACGGTGGTCGCGCCCTCCTGCTGCGCGTACTGCACAGCAGCCTGCGCCTGCTGGGTACCGGTGCCGTTGATGAGGAAGACGCCGGGCAGGCCCGCGTCGGGCAGGTCGTTGGAGTTCGCCGCAGGGATCACCATCGGGATGCCGGCCTCGTCGAAGATCGGGAGCGTCGGCAGCGTGGCGCCCGAGCAGTAGCCGCCGACCGAGGCCACGATGCCCTGCGTCACGAGCTTGTTCGCGGCCGCGACGGAGGCAGTCGCGTCGCACGCGTCGTCCTCGACGACGAGCTCGAGCTGCTGCCCGAGGACGCCGCCTGCCTCGTTGATCTCGTCGATCGCGAGCTGCGCGCCGTTCTGCATGTACTCCCCGAAGGCGGACTCGCTGCCCGAGAAGGGCGCGAGCATGCCGAGGGTGATGGGGCCCTCTGCGCCCTCCGAGGCGCCGGCGCCCCCGGCGAGGCCGCCGGAGCAGCCGGCCGTGACCGCGACGGCGCCCGCGGCCAGCAGAGCGGTGATCAGGCGCGCGGGGCGCGGGGAGAATGCAGACATGGGGCTCCTCAGGATGCTTCGTTGCAATGCCTTGCGGCGGTGTGTGACATATTACATACGTGTGGCGCCCTCGGAAGACCGCGAGACCAAATCGTGACCTCCCGGCTCAGCGGGCCTCCGCATCCGGCTCTCGCCGTCGCGCCGACGCGTGCGCCCACCATCGCTATCGTCGACACCGATGAGACGCTCGTCAGCCGCCTGGATCGCCCCGCTGATCGGCGTCGTGCTCGTCCTCGCATCGATCAGCTCGGTGCAGCTCGGCGCCGCGATCGGCAAGTCGATCTTCGATGAGATCTCCCCCGCCGGCCTGACCTTCGTGCGACTGCTCCTGGCCGCGGCGGTGATGCTCGCCGTGGCGCGACCACGACCGGGGGGATGGGCGCGCTCGACGGTGCTGGACGTCGTGGCGTTCGGCGCGGTGCTCGGCACCATGAACCTCCTCTACTACGCATCGCTGGAGCGGATCCCGCTGTCGGTGGCGGTGACGCTGGAGCTCGTCGGCCCGCTCGCCGTCGCGCTCCTGCACTCGCGCCGGATCGCCGACGTCGCGTGGGTCCTGTGCGCGGCGGCGGGCGTGGCGATCATCGCCGCGCAGGGCTTCGAGGGGAGCCTCGACATCGTGGGCTGCGTGCTCGCGCTCCTCGCGGGCGCCTGCTGGGGCGGCTACATCCTGCTGTCGCAGCGCGTGGGCGCGAAGGTGCCGGGTCTCAGCGGGCTCTCCGCCGCCATGCTGGTCGGCGCGCTCGTGGCGCTGCCGTTCGGCGCACCGGCCGCGGTGGCGGCGGTCGCCGCATCGCCCGCCGTGCTCGGTCCGGCAGCGCTCGTCGCACTGCTGTCGAGCGTGCTCGCCTACGGGCTCGAGCTGCTGGCGCTGCGGCGCATCAGCGCGCACGCGTTCGGCGTGTTCATGGCCCTCGAGCCCGCCAGCGCGGCGCTCTTCGGGTTCCTGCTCCTGTCGGAGCACGTCGGAGCCCTCGACGCGATCGCGATCGCGCTGGTCGCGATCGCCTCCGCCGGCGTCGCGATCACGGCGACGCGAGCGCGTGCGCCGCGAGCCGTCACAGGGCCGGTCGACCTGCCAGACGGGATGCCGCCCATCCCGTGAGGCGGGCGTGCGACGCGAGAGGGCTCAGCCGGCGCCGTGCTCGAGATTGCCGCTCCAGATGCCAGGCACATGCCCGATGTGCCGCCGCATCAGGGCCTCGGCTGCCTCGCCGTCTCCGCGCACGAGCAGCGCGAGCAGCTCGTGGTGCTCTGCCGCGGACTCGGCCAGCAGTCGTGACTCCGACAGCGCAGCGAGGCCGCCGAGCCGAGTCTGCTGACGGAGGTCGCGCACGATCCGCGTGAGGTGGTCGTTGCCGACGAGGTCGATGAGCAGCAGGTGGAAGCGCGTGTCCGCGGAGAGGTAGTCCTGCAGACGGCCCTCCTGGCCGGACGCGACGATCTCGTCGGCGAGCGACTGCAGCTCAGCGCGAGCGCTCTCCGGCAGGTGTCCGGCGAGCTCGCGCATCGGGGGGCACTCGAGGAGCTGTCGTACCTCGGCGAGCTGTCGGAGCTCGTGGAGCGAGACATCGGTGACGCGGAACCCCTTGTTGCGCAGAGGCTCGAGGAATCCTCTCCGCTGGAGCGTGAGCAGTGCCTCGCGCACGGGCGTCGCACTGACGCCATACTGCGCTGCGAGGGTCGGCGCCGTCAGGACGGTGCCCGGCTCGAGCATGCCGGCGATGATCTGGGAGGCGAGCGACTCCTCGACCTGCTCGCGCAGGCTCGTCCCCGGCTGGAGGCGCGAAGCCCCCGCGAGAGCTGCGCCGACGTGCTGCGTCATACATCACAGGGTATGCGACACGGGCCGGATCCTCGCGCACGCGGCGGGCCGATCACCTGGCGCGGTGGGAGCATGGAGCCGTGGCTGGACACGACGAGGACGCCCGGCGGTGGGCGCCGCCGGGGCATCCGGCCGCGCGCGGCGCCGGCGGCGGGGGCGCGCCCGAGCAGCCCGGCACCTCGGCGGCGGCCCCGTGGACCCGCGGAGCCCGGCCGACCCGGCGGCCGGACGACGCATCCGCCACCTCCTCCGTGCCCGTGCCGGCGCCGCCGTGGGACGCGCCGCCCGAGCAGGGCGCGTCCGGCGAGCGCGAGCCGCGCATGTGGCCGATCGCGGCCGGCATCGCCGGGCTCGCGGTGCTCGCGTCCATCCCGCACTGGGTCGCGCCGACGATCGCGCTCATGGTCTCGCTCGTCGGCATCCCTATCGCGTGGGGGTTCCGGCGCATCTCGCACGGGCGGCGGCGCGTGCAGTACGTCGTCGTGGTGCTGACGCTGCTGCTGACCGCCGCGCTCGCGGTCATCGCGCCGCTCCTCTGGCTCGAGCTCGGCGTGCTCGCGCCGCTGACCGTGCCGGACGTGCCCGCCCCGGAGTGAGCCGCTAGCTGCCGGGCCGCGCCCGCGGGTGCAGCCAGGGCGCCGCGAGCCGCGTGATGAACGGCAGGATGAGCCCGACCATGATCGGCGTCAGGATCACGGTCGAGATCAGCAGCCGCAGCGGCAGCGCGAGCTCGGCGAAGCCGGGGATGAGCCCGAGCAGGAACGTGACGAGCACGTTCATGGGGAAGAACGCGAGCCAGACGACGATCATCTGCTTCCACACGGGCGGTGCGGGCGTCGACTGCCGGATCTCGACGCGGGCGTCGTCCTGCAGCACCACGCCCTCCGGCGCGTCGAACCAGCCCTCGATGCCGGTGCGGCGCTCGACGCGCGACTCGCGGGCGAAGCTCGCGCCCGCCGAGATCCATTGCGCGCGCTCGACGCTGCGCTCCCACGCCTCGAGCGTCGCCCGGTCGGCGAACCGGTAGATCATGTGCCAGCGCACGCTGCCGGGCTCCTCGCGCACCCAGCCGGCGCCGAGGAAGCCCGGGAAGAGCGTCGCGAGCGCGACACCGTGCTGCACCCACGCCTGCGCGTAGCGCTCCATGCTCGGGTCGACGGTGCGCTCGATGGCGACGGTGATCGGCGACTGCTCCATGCCTCAACCGTGGCAGATGGGAGGTTTCGCCCGCATGTCGCGCGGGGCTAGCGTTCCGGCATGGACAGCGTGGGCGAGGGGTTCGACGAGCTGCTGGCGATCGCGTGCGTGCGCGACCGGGCGGCGGGCATGCGCTGGTACGAGACGCTCCTCGGGCGCCCCTCCGACGCGATGGCGGGCGAGGAGGCGCTGTGGCGGATCGGGGCGGATGCGTGGCTCGTCGTCGACGAGCGGCCGGCGCGGGCGGGCGCGTGCACGGTCACGATCGCGGTGCGCGGGCTCGACGCCATGCTCGAGCGGCTCGCCGCCGCCGGCGTGCGGCCCGAGCACGCGGAGCGGTACGCCAACGGCGTGCACCACGTGACGATCGTCGACCCGGACGGCAACAGCGTCTCGCTCGCGGAGGCGCCCGCGGGCTTCGCGCTCTGACGGGCCTTCGCGGTCAGCAGGTGCCGTTCGCCTGCAGCTCGGGATCGTCGATGATGCCGCCGTCGATGTCGAAGCCGGCCACGACCTCGTCGCCGACCACCTCGACCGATTGCAGGGTGAGGGCGGCGGGCACCGAGGAGGCGATGCAGACGCTGCGGTCCTGCAGCAGCGGCTCGAGCAGGCCGCCGAACTGCTGGCGCAGCTGGTCGGCGGTGACGGTGGCGTCGGCGATGCTGCCCGAGACGGGCGAGAGCACCAGGTCGCCCTCGGCGGCGCCCGGCTCGAGCACGATGCCGAGCGGGATGGCCGCGCCGAGCACGTCGACCTCGGTCGATGCCGTCACGTTCGGCTCGTCGAGCTCGATCGTCTCGGCGGGGAAGCCGTCGATCGTCGACAGCAGGGCGCGCAGCTGCTCGGTCGTCATCCGCACGTCGGCGGTGCCGCCGGCCGCGGCGCGGTCGGCGCGGATCGGCACGTCCTGCAGCTCGGCGGCGACGTCGCCGCTGAACGAGCCCACGGTGACGTCCTCGGAGGCGAGCCGCACCTCGGCGAGCGAGCCGGCGACGAGCTGCGGCAGCAGGATGCCGTCGACCTCGACGTCGACCGGGTGGTCGGCGGGCAGCTGCAGCTGCTCGACGACGGTGGAGCGGATGACGCCGGGCACCATCTGCCGCGCGACGAGCTCGGCGACGACGAGGAGCGCCGCGATGACGACGAGGATCGCGGCGACGATGAAGAACGCGCGGCCGGGGCTGCGGCGGGGCTTCGCGGTGGCGGTCATCGGCGGCCTCCGTCGGGCGTCGGGGTCTCGAGGCTGCTCGTCTGGATCACAGGTCGAGGGTAGATGGGGCGTCGCATGAGCGCCTGAACGGCGAAGACCCCGCCTCAGGCGGGGTCTCGTGGAGCGGATGACGGGCGCGGAGGCCCGGTGGGGCTCCGGGTGATCCGACCAGCGCGGCCGCAGGCCGCTCGACCGTTCGATTCCCGGCAGGAGCGACGAAGGACCCCGCCTGCGGCGGGGTCCTGAGGAGCGGATGACGGGCGCGGAGGCCCGGTGGGGCTCCGCGAGGTCCGACCAGCGCGGCCGCAGGCCGCTCGACCGTTCGGTTCCCGGCAGGAGCGACGAAGGACCCCGCCTGCGGCGGGGTCCTGAGGAGCGGATGACGGGAATCGAACCCGCGCTATCAGCTTGGGAAGCTGAAGTTCTGCCATTGAACTACATCCGCGCGGCCGGGTGACCGGCTGGGGTCCATGGTACGGCACGGCGCTGGGAGGCGGGGTGGTCTCGACTCGCGCGGCTGCGACGCGCGGCTCGACCAGCGGAGGGAGCGCTGGGGAGGCGGTGTGGTCTCGACTCGCGCGGCTCCGCCGCGCGGCTCGACCAGCGAGCAGCAGGCTACGCCGTGGGCGGCGAGGGCACGTAGGGGTGGGCGACGAGCGACTGGTGCTCGGGGTGCTTGCCCAGCCAGCCCTGCACGAACGTGCACTGCGGCACGATCATGCGGCCGGCATCCGTCGCGTCCTGCATCGCGAAGCGCGCGAGCGCGCTGCCCACGCCGTGGCCGCCGAACGCGTCGCCGACGACCGTGTGCTGCAGCACGCGGTTGCCGTCGGCGTCATCGGCGTACGAGAGCACGCCGGCGAGCCGGTCGCCGATGTGGGCCTCGTAGCGGGAGCGGTCGGAGTCGTCGCCGACCACCACGTGGACGTCGTGCGATGCGGGCTCGGTCATGCGACCCATCCAACCCCGGCGGCCCCGCCGCCGACAAGGGCGTCAGCGCGACTCGGCGGCGGGCGCCTCGGGAGCCGCGGCCCCGTCGGCCTGCTCGTGCAGGGTGTCGTGCAGGTGCACGGGCTCGACCTGCTTGCCCTTGCGCTTCGCGCGGCGCGACGCGGCCCAGAGGTTGAGCCCCTCGACGAGCACCGCGAACGCCATCGGGCCGTAGATGAGGGCCTTGTCGATGTGGATGCCGAAGCCGTCGGCGATGAGGAAGACGCCGATGAGCAGCAGGAACGACAGCGCGAGCATCTTCACCGTCGGGTGGCGGTTCACGAACTCGAAGATGTACTTCGCCGAGAACAGCAGGATGCCGAACGACAGCAGCACCGCGGTGATGATGACGAGCATGTTGCTCGTCATGCCGACGGCGGTGATGACCGAGTCGAGCGAGAAGACGAGGTCCATGAGCAGGATCTGCGCGAGCACCGCGCCGAAGGTGGCCTTCACCGCGGAGGAGGCGTGCTCCTCCTCGCCCTCGAGCTTCAGGTGGATCTCGTGCACCGCCTTGTAGAGCAGGAACGCGCCGCCGGCGATGAGGATCAGCTCGCGGCCGGAGAAGCCCATGCCGAAGAGCGTGAAGAGGTCGTCGTTGAGGGTGATGATCCAGCCGGCGAGCAGCACGAGTCCCACGCGCATGACCATCGCGAGCGTGAGGCCGAGGTTGCGCGCCCGCGCCTGCTGCTCCTTCGGGAGCTTCGAGGCGAGGATCGAGATGAAGATCACGTTGTCGACGCCGAGGACGATCTCGAGCACGAACAGGGTGAGGAAGACCGCGATGAGGTCGGGCGTGAATTCGAGCGAGAAGTCCATGGTGGTTCCAAGCCTAGGCATCCGAGGTGTCCAGAACCTCACAGCCGCGATGCGCGGCGACCGGACGGACGCCGCGCATCGCGGTGGTGTCAGTGAGCGAGCGCCCCCGCCAGCCAGGACCGCTCATCTCCCGTCCAGCGGTTCACCCCGACGTCGCGCCGCGCCGTCTCGGCGTGCATCCGGGCGAACGCGGGCACGAAGACGCGGTTGATCCGGTCGAGCCGGTCCTGCTCCTCCCGGATGCGGTCGGCCACCGCGAGGAACTCGGCGATCACCGCATCCTCGTCGATGAGGGTCAGGCGTCCGTGCTCGACCGTGACGACGCCGTCGACCATGACGCGCACGATCGACGACCCGTTCTCGCTGTAGACGAGGTGGTTCTCGAGCGTGTTCCTGGGCAGGAACGCGAGCGTGCTGGTGTCGAACATCGTGAGGTCGGCTCGCTTGCCGACCTCGAGCGACCCGACGGCGTGGTCGAGCACCGCGGAGCGGGCTCCGCCGATCGTCGCTGCCGTGAGCACCTCGTCGACCGTCGGCCAGGCATCGAAGTCGGGCTCCGTCACCTTGTGCAGCAGCGCGGCCATCTTCATGACCTCCATGAGCCGCGGGGTGTCGCTCGACGAGCAGCCGTCCGTGCCCAGGCCGAGGTTGACCCCGTGGCGGTGGTAGTCGCGCCACGGCAGGATGCCCGAGCCGAGCTTGAGGTTCGAGATCGCGTTGTGCGAGACCGAGACGTGCTTCGCCGCAATGCGCGCGATGTCCTCGTCGTCCACCCAGATGCCGTGCGCGAACGTGGTGTTGCGCGACAGCGCACCGATCTCGTCGAGGTGCTGCACGAGCGAGCGGCCGTAGAGCTCCGTCCCCGTGACCGCCTGCGTCTTCGTCTCGAGCACGTGGATGTGCATCTCGGCGTCGAACTCCTGGGCGAGCGCGTTGGCGCCCACGAGCAGGTCGTCGGTGCAGCGCTGCGGACCGGAGGGCGCCACCATGTAGCGCAGGCGGCCGTCGGCCCGGCCGTGGTGCGCCGCGAACGCCTGCCTCGAGAAGTCGAGGTACTCGGAGGCGGTCAGCACCTGCTGCGCCCGCACCTGCCGCACGACGTCCTCCGGCAGCCAGCCGACGACGAACGGCAGCGTGTCGACGAACGGACGGTTGATGATGTGGCCCGAGACGTTGGCGCGGATGCCGATCGCCTCGTACGCGTCGACGACCGCCGCGAGCTGGGCCGCATCCTGGCCGGGCGTCTCGAGCACGTCGTCGACGAGGGTCGTCACGCCGTTCTTCATCGACTCCATCGCGAACAGCAGGGTGCGCAGCCGGATGACGTCGGGCGTCAGCGGCGAGCCGCCGAGGATCGGGTACGACAGCAGCATCCACAGCTCGAGGGGCAGGTTGTCGTAGCGGCCCTTGTAGAGGTACTCCCACGAGTGGGTGTGCGCGTTCACGAAGCCGGGCGAGATCAGCAGCCCCGACGCATCGATCACCTCGTCGCCCGGCTGCGCCTCGAGGGCGGGCGCCATCGCGACGATCGTGCCGTCGGCGATCCGGATGTCGCGACGCACCGCGCGCGACCCGGTCGACGCATCCATCGTGACGACGTCGCCGCCGCGGATGAGGGTGCCCATCAGGCGGCCGCTCCGGTCGCGACGGGCTTGCGGACCGCGCGGGCGATCGCGCTGGCGACGGGCACGGCGAGGATGGCCACGATGATGCCCTGCAGGGCAGGACTGCCGATGCCGGTGAACGATCCGAAGAACGCCGCGGCGGTGCCGGCGAGGTAGGCGGCGATGCCGGCCCACTGGAACGCGGGCACCGTGCCGAGGTGCGTGCCGGGATCCCGCAGCCGCCACGTGAACAGGAACGTGCCGATCACGGCGCCGCCGAGCGGCGGGATCACGGTGCCGAGCAGCACGAGGAAGCCGGTCATCGCATCCGCCGCGTTCGTGACCGCGAGCGCGATGCCGATCACGACCCCGCCGATGATGAACGGGCGCTTGTTCGCGACGCCGAAGAGCTCGGCGCCCGCGACGCCGAAGGCGTAGGCGGCGTTGTCGTTCGTCGTCCAGAGGTTGAAGACCAGCATGAACACCGCGAGCAGTGCCAGCCCGAGCCCGAGCAGCAGGTTGGTGAAGTCGGGCTCCGCGAACGCGATCGCGCCGATCCCGCCGAAGAACAGCAGGGCGAACTCGATCACCACGACGACGCCGAGGCAGGTGAGGAACGCGGTTCCCGCCTTCTTCGAGAAGCGGGTCCAGTTGCCGATCTGCGTGCCGCCCGAGATGAAGGTCCCGATCATCATGGTGAGCGCCATCCCGGGCGCGATGGAGGCATCACCCTCGGTGGCCCACAGGTTGGCCCAGCCGCCGACCTCGCCGACCGAGAGCCCCATCACCCAGAAGCAGAGTCCGAGCATGAGCGGCACTGACACCCACGAGAGGATCTCGATGCCCTTGAAGCCCCAATAGGCCGTCGTCGCCATCAGCAGGCCGCCGAAGATGGCCAGCGGCCACGTGACGTCCCAGCCGAGCGCGGTCGCGAGCAGGTTCGCGAAGATGCCGACCGTGATGCCGTACCAGCCGATCTGCGTGCCGCCGAGCACGATCGACGCCCACTTGCCGCCGACGCGGCCCAGGACGAGGCGGGCGAGCAGCACGGTCGAGAGGCCGGTGCGGGCGCTCACGGCACCGAGCGTGGCCACGTAGAGCGCGAGCACGATCGAGGCGACGATCGCGATGCCGACGAAGCCGGCGAAGCCGAAGGCACCCGCGACGGCGCCGCCGGTGACCATGGTCGGAGTGAAGAAGAGGAATCCTGCGACGACGACGAGCACGCCGAACCAGCCCTGGCGGGCGGAGAGCGGCACGCGCGTCAACGGGTAGTCGGTGTCGATGCGCACGGGCTGCGCGTCGTCGGGCTCGGGGACGATCGCCTCGGGCCTGCTGGCGGTGGTGGTCATGGGGTGCTCCTTCCGGGAGTGCACCCATCGCACCGCCTGCACGTCACGATCGTGTTTCGGCAGCGCGAAGTGTGGTGCACCGGACGCCGTCAGGGGCGACGGGGTGGAGGAGGCTCCACCGGGCTGCAACGGCCCGGAAACGTTCGTGACACGGTCGAGCAATAGCGTCGCCGACATGCACGCCCCAGCCACCGCATCCGCTCGCATCGCGGTCGCGGACGCGCTCGCCTGGGGCGGCATCGACCTGCGGCTCATCGGCAGCCCGGTGGGGCTCGACCGCGGCATCCGCTGGGCGATCACGACCGAGCTGCTCGACCCGAGCCCCTACCTGCAGGGCGGCGAGCTCGTGCTCACCACGGGGATGTCGCTGCGCACGCCCCGCGACTGCGCGGCATTCGTCGCCGCGATCGCACCGACCGGCCCCGCGGCGGTGGGATTCGCGATCGGCGCGGGCGCCGACGCCGTGCCCGATGCGCTGGTCGCGGCGGCGAACCGGGCCGGCCTGGCGGTGCTCGTCGTGCCGCCCTCGGTCGCGTTCGTGTCGATCACCGAGCGGATCGCGGCCGAGCGAGCGCGCTTCGACGCCCGGGTGAGCGAGCAGCACTCCGTCGGCGCGCTGATCGACGCCGTCCGCCGCGGGCTCGCGAGCGCCGCGGTGCTCCTACCGCTGCTCGAGGCCGTGGGCGGGGAGGAGTGGTCGGTCATCGCGAGCCGTTCGGAGGTCGTGCCCGATCGCGGCGCGACGCTCGTCGGCACGGTGGGCGATCTCACGATCGCGATCCTGCGGCCCTACGACCTCGAGCAGGCGCTCGCATCGGCCGGCGGAGCGGCGGGCTGGAGCGGCCCAGCCGATGTGCGCGGGCTCGTCGGCGCGATCCGCGAGGCGATCGTGGCGCACCGGCTCGGCCTGCGCAGCGGCGCGGTGACCGGCCCCCGCGAGCTCGCATCGTGGGAGGGGCTGCTGCAGCGCCTCACCGACGAGCAGCTCGGGCCCTTCCGCTCGCACGTGCTGGCGCCGCTCGAGGCCTACGACCAGCGGCACCACGCGCGGCTCATCGAGACGATCGAGGCGTTCGTCGCCCATGACGCATCGGTGCAGGAGGCCGCCGCCGCACTGTTCGTCCACGCGAACACCGTGCGCAAGCGGCTCGCGCGTGTGCACGCCGTGGCCGGCCTCGACGCCCTCGTCGCGGCCGATCGCATCGCGCTCGCGGTCGCGCTCGCGAGCAGGCGGTGAACCTCACGGCACGCGGTGCAGCCACTCCTGGGTGTCGAACTTGGTGCGGATGCGCTCGGTCGCGGTCGCGAGCTCGGCGTCGGTGAGCGCGCCGTCGGTGCCGCCGTAGAGCTTGCGGAAGGTGCCCTTCAGCGCCTCCTGCACCTCGGCCTTGCCCATGCCCGTCTGCGACTTCAGCGGGTCGACGCGCTTCTTCGCGCTCGTCGTCCCCTTGTCGGAGAGCTTCTCGCGGCCGATGCGGAGCACCTCGGTCATCTTGTCGGCGTCGATGTCGTACGACATCGTCGCGTGGTGCAGCACAGCGCCGCCGGCGAGCCGCTTCTGAGCGGCGCCGCCGATCTTGCCCTTCGCCGACGTGATGTCGTTGAGCGGCGCGTAGAACGCGTCGATGCCGAGCCCCTTCAGCGCCTCGATAACCCACGCATCCAGGAACGCGTAGGAGTCCTGGAAGCTCATGCCCTGCACGAGGTCGCCGGGCACGTAGAGCGAGTAGGTGATCGCGTTGTCGGGCTCGGAGAACATGGCGCCGCCGCCCGTGATGCGGCGGAGCACGGGGATGCCGTGGCGCTCGGCGTTCTCAGGGTCGACCTCGTTCTTGAACGACTGGAACGAGCCGAGGTAGACGGCCGGGCCGGCGAGGTTCCAGAATCGCAGCGTCGGTCCGCGGCGGCCCGCCCCGACCTCCTCGGTGAGCACCTCGTCGAGCGCGACGTGCACGATCGGCAGCCGCGGCTCGTCGTCGATGATCGTCCACTCGTAGTCGCTGAACGAGCTCGCGTGCTGCAGCGCCCGGCGGATCGCGACCCCGACCGACTCGGGGGTGAAGCCGAGCAGCACGGCCCCCTCGGGCAGGCCGGCCTTGATCGCCTCGCCGATCTCGACGGCGGTCGCGGTGACGGGCAGGCCGTTCACCGCGGCGTCGATCGCGCCGAGCGCGTCGTCGGGCTCGAGGAAGAAGTCGCCCGCGAGGCGGAAGCCGGCGATGCGGCCGTCCTGCTCCTCGAGGTCGACGACCACGAGCTTGCCGCCGGGGACCTTGTACTCGCCGTGCATGCGCTCCAGCCTAGGCGGCGGTCGGTCGGGCGCACGCCGTGCGGTCGTGGCCCGGCGCCCCCGCCGACCCGTTGCACCGACACCGACCCGGTGCACCGGGTCGGTGTCGGTGGGAGGGGTCGGTGAAGCGGCGGGCGCACCCGCGGGGGTGCGGCACCCGGCCAGCCGGCGCCCGTCAGGCAGGCAGCAGGCGCGCGTCGAGCCAGGCGACGATGTCGTCGAGCACCTTCGCGCGGTTGATCTCGTTGAGGATCTCGTGCCGCGCGCCCGGGTAGACCGTGACGGTGACGTCGGTGAGGCCGCCGCGCGAGCGGTAGGCGTCGCCGAGCCGCCGCAGCGACTTGGGCCCGGCCATCGAGTCGTCGGAGCCGCCGGCGATGAGCATCGGGATGGGCGGGTCGATCCGCTTGGGGACGCCGTAGAGGCGCAGGCCGTCGGCGACGCCGAAGAGCGGCAGCACCTTCGCCGGGAACGTCAGCGGATCCTCGGCGAACGCCGCGACGACAGCCGGGTCGCGCGAGATCCACTCGTAGCCGGTGTCGCCCAGGTGCGCGTGGCGGGCGTTGAGGTCGCCCGGGTTCATCGAGCCGGGCATGCGGTAGGCGGTGCCGCTCAGGATCGCGGCGTCGACGAGGTCGCTGTAGCCGTTGAGCAGGATCTGCGTCGACAGCGAGCCCCACGAGTGGCCGAGCACGGCGACGGGCAGGCCCGGGTGCTCGGCCCGGATCTGCTTGAGCACGTGCACGAGGTCGCCGACGACCGCGCGCATCCCGCCCGGGCCGAGGCGGCCCAGTCGCTCGAGGTCGCCGCCGTGCTGCGTGACGCCGGTGGCGCCGTGGCCGCGCTGATCGATGGCCCACACCGCGTAGCCGGCCTGCACGAGCCGCTGCGCGACGTGCTCGTAGCGCAGCGCGTGCTCGCCGAGGCCGTGCGCGATGAGCACGACCGCCTTCGGCCTGCCCGGCCGCCAGCGGTAGCGATGGATCGTCACGCCCTGGAGGTCGACGAACGTCGACTCCTCCCGGATCGCGGTGAACTGCGGCATGGTGCGGAGTCTACGACGGCGATCCCGGCGCCGCCCCTGCACCGCCCGCCGTCAGCCGAGCGCACCCCGCACGACGATCGCGAGCGCCGGCCGGGGGTCGGATGCGTCGCCGCGGGCGATGCGGTGGAGGATGATGCCCTCGCTCGCGGCCATCAGCGCCTCGGCCGCGCGCTCGGGCTCGGGCGCGCCGAGGTCGCGCAGCGCGCCCTCGACGACGGCGACGTAGCCGGCGCGCGACGCGCTGATGCGCTCCCGCAGCCGCGCGTCGTGGGCCGCCTCGAGGAAGAGCACGTGGCGGGCCGCGGTCGCGATCCGCAGGGGGCCCGTGACGAGCTCGATGAGCTGCGCCGACTGCTCGACGAGGTCGTCGGCGCTCTCGACGCGCATCGCGCGCAGCCCTTGCATCTCGGCCGCGACCAGCCCGTCCGAGGCGCCCTCCACGAGCGCCGCCCGAGTGCGGAAGTGGTTGGAGGTCGATCCTTCCGGCAGGCCGGCGCGCTCGTCGACGCGCCGGTGCGTGAGGGCTCGCGCCCCCTCGGTCCCGAGCAGCTCGATGGCCGCCGCGACGACCCGATCGCGCGTGGTGCTCATGACTGGGCAGGTTACTACAGAGGTAGTGGCGCGTTCACTACGATCGTAGTAGCGTTCGGCCATGGAAGCCCAGACAGCGGCACTCATGCCCGAGGTGGCGGGCGTCACGCACCGCCGGATCCGCGCCGGCGACGTCGACGTGCACGTGGCCGAGGCGGGACCGGCCGATGCCCCGCCCGTGCTCCTGCTGCACGGCTCGCCGCAGCACTGGTACGAGTGGCAGGGGGTCATCCCGCTGCTCGCGGCCGACCACCGCGTCATCGCACCCGACCTGCGCGGCTGCGGGTGGACATCCGCCCCGGCCGGCGGCTACGACCTCGACACGCAGACGCGCGACGTGCTCGCGATGCTCGACGCCCTCGAGCTCGAGCGGCCGACGCTCGTCACGCACGACTACAGCGGCTTCATGGGCTGGCGCATCGCGTTCGACCACCCCGAGCGGCTGCGCGCGCTCGTCGCGCTCGGCTCGCCCCACCCGTGGAGCCGCCCCACCGCCGGCATGCTGCGGCACGTGTGGCGGCTGTGGTTCCAGCCCGTGCTCGCGGCGCCCGGCGTCGGCCCGCTCGCCGTGCGCGGCGGCCGGCAGCGCGCCGTGTCCTTCATGCTCGACTGGCCCGAGCGCACCTTCGACGACGCCGACCGCGACCGGTACCTCGCCTTCTGGCGGCAGCCCGCGTCGGCGCACGCGCTCTCGGCCATCTACCGGCAGCTCGTGCTGCCCGGCATGGCCGCCATCGCGCGCGGGCCGTGGGACGGCCGGCACCTCGCCGTGCCGACGCGCATCGTGCTCGCCGGCAAGGATCCGATCCTCGACGAGGCCTCCCTGGGCCCTTGGCGCGGCACGGCCGACGACCTGCGGGTCTCGACGGCGGCGGGCGCCGGGCACTACATCGCCGACGACCGGCCGGATGCGGTCGCCGCGGTCGTGCGGGAGGTGACCGCCGCGGCTGCGGGGCGCGGGTGAGGGTGCGGGCTCACGCCGGCGCGAGCCGCCTCGCCAGGTGGCGGCCCGTGAGCGAGTCGCCCGGGTCGGCCGCGAGCGCCGCCGGCGTGCCCTCGAAGACGACAGCGCCGCCCTGCGCGCCCGCGCCCGGCCCCAGGTCGATGAGCCAGTCGGCGCGCGAGACGACGTCGAGGTTGTGCTCGATCACGATCACCGTGCGACCGGCGTCGACGATGCGGTCGAGCAGGCCGATGAGGTTGTCGACGTCGGCCATGTGCAGGCCGGTCGTCGGCTCGTCGAGCACGATGACCGCCGCGGTCGTGCCCATCTCGATCGCGAGCTTCAGCCGCTGCCGCTCGCCGCCCGAGAGCGTCGTGAGCGTCTGGCCGAGGCGGATGTAGCCGAGCCCCACGTCGACGAGGCGGCCGAGCATCGGCTGCACCTGCCGCTCGGTGAAGAACCGCTGCGCCTCCTCGACCGACATGTCGAGCACGTCGCCGATCGACGCGCCGCGCAGCTCGTACTCGAGCACCTCGGCCGTGAAGCGGCGGCCGCCGCACAGCTCGCACTCCGTGACGACGCCCGCCATGAAGGCGAGGTCGGAGTAGATGACCCCGAGGCCCTTGCACTCGGGGCACGCGCCCGCGGAGTTGGCGCTGAACAGCGCCGGCTTCACGCCGTTGGCGGATGCGAAGGCCTTCCGGATGGGCTCGAGGATGCCCGTGTAGGTGGCCGGGTTCGATCGCCGCGAGCCCTTGATCGCCGCCTGGTCGACGAACGCGACGCCGTCTCGCGGCAGCGAGCCGTGGATGAGCGACGACTTGCCCGACCCCGCGACGCCTGTGACGGCCACGAGGACGCCGGTCGGCACATCCACGTCGACGCCGCGCAGGTTGTGCTCGCGCGCGCCGCGGATCTCGAGCCGGCCGGACGGCGTGCGCACCTCGGCCTTCAGCTGCTGCCGGTGCTCGAGGTGCTCGCCGGTGCGCGTGCCGGAGGCGCGCAGCTCGGCGAAGGTGCCCTCGAAGACCACGGTGCCGCCGTGGATGCCGGCGCCGGGGCCGAGGTCGACGACCCGGTCGGCGATCGCCATCACCTCGGGCTTGTGCTCGACGACGAGCACGGTGTTGCCCTTGTCGCGCAGGCGCTGCAGCAGGCCGTTCATGCGCTCGACGTCGTGCGGGTGCAGGCCCGCGGTCGGCTCGTCGAAGACGTAGGTGACGTCGGTGAGCGCCGAGCCCATGTGGCGCACCATCTTGGTGCGCTGCGCCTCGCCGCCCGAGAGGCTGCCGGCGGGGCGGTCGAGCGAGAGGTAGCCGAGCCCGATCGCATCGAAGGTCTCGAGCAGGTCGACGAGCTTCGCCCGCAGCGGCGCGGTCGCGGCGCCGCCCGCCTCGGGCGGGATCGCGGCGACGAACGGCGCGAGGTCGGTGAGCTGCATCGCGGTCGCCTCGGCGATCGTGACGCCCTGCACCCGCACCTCGCGCGCCGCCGCGTTGAGCCGCGTGCCGTCGCACTCGGGGCACGCCTCGAAGGTGGCGGCGCGCTCGACGATGCCGCGCAGCGTCGGCTTCATCGAGTCGACGTCCTTGACGAACACGCTCTTCGTGAGCTTGGGGATGAGGCCCTCGTAGGTCCTGGTGAAGCCCGCGAAGTCGACCTTGCGCTCCTCGCCGTGCAGGAACAGCCGCAGCTCGTCGTCGGAGTAGTCGGCGATGCGCTTGTCGGGGTCGAGCAGGCCCGACTCGGCGTAGAGCTTCCAGTACCAGCCGCCGACGGCGTAGTTGGGGAAGTCGATCGCGCCCTCGTTGAGGCTCTTCGAGCGGTCGACGATCACGTCGACATCGATCGTCGACACCCGTCCGAGCCCCTCGCACGCCGGGCACATGCCGCGCGGGTCGTTGAACGAGAAGAGCACCGACGACTCGAGCCGGGGCTCGCCCACCCGCGACCACAGGATGCGGAGCATCGTGTACGCATCCGTCGCCGTGCCCACGGTGGAGCGCGAGTTGGCGCCCATCTGCTCCTGCCCGACGAGGATCGCCGCCGTCAGGCCCTCGAGGCTGTCGGCGTCGGGCTGCGGCGCCGGCGGCATGAAGCCCTGCACGAACGCGTCGTACGTCTCGTCGATGAGGCGGCGCGACTCGGCCGCGATCGTGCCGAACACGAGGCTCGACTTGCCCGACCCCGAGACGCCGGTGAAGACCGTCAGCTGCCGCTTCGGGATGTCGACGTCGACGCCCCGCAGGTTGTTCTCGCGCGCGCCCCGCACGCTGATGTGCTCGACCACGCGTCGACCGTACCGCCGCCCGGCCGCGCGCGGCACTGCCGTACGATCCGGGAGGCGGCCCGCAGCCCCACCCCGCACCCGCACACCCGAACCGAGGAGCCGCATGCCCACCTGGCACCGCCGCGACGAGAGCCGACTCGACGCATCCGACATCGTCCTGCCCGAGGAGCGCCTCGGCTGGGGCCGCACGATCGGCCTCGGCATGCAGCACGTCGTCGCGATGTTCGGCGCCACGTTCCTCGTGCCGATCATCACCGGCTTCCCGCCCTCGACGACGCTGCTCTTCTCGGGCATCGGCACGATCCTGTTCCTGCTCGTGACGGGCAACCGCCTGCCGAGCTACCTCGGCTCGTCGTTCGCGTTCCTCGCGCCGATCGGCGCCGCGACCGCGATCGGCGGGCAGGGCTTCGCGCTCGCCGGCATCGTGCTCGTCGGCGCGCTGCTCGCGCTCGTCGGCCTCATCGTGCACCTGGCCGGCACCCGCTGGATCGCCGCGCTCATGCCGCCGGTCGTCTCGGGCACGATCGTCGCGCTCATCGGCTTCAACCTCGCGCCCGCCGCGCGCGACAGCTTCCTCGCCGACCCGCTGCTGTCGGTCGTCACGCTCGGCGCCATCATCGTCACCGCGGTGCTCTTCCGCGGCCTGATCGGCCGGCTCGCGATCCTCGTCGGCGTGGTGGTCGGCTATGCCGTCGCCGCGGCCACGGGCGGCATCGACTGGTCGGGCGTCGAGGAGGCCGCGTGGATCGGGCTCCCCGAGTTCCAGATGCCGACCCTCGACCCTGCGCTGCTGCCGGCCCTGCTGCTGTTCGTGCCCGTCGTGCTGCCGCTCATCGCCGAGAACCTCGGCCACGTGAAGGGCGTCGGGCAGCTGCTCGACCGCGACCTCGACCCGCTCGCCGGCCGTGCGCTCATGGCCGACGGCGGCGCGACCGTGCTCGCAGGCCTCTTCGGCGGCTCGGCGACCACGACCTACGGCGAGAACATCGGCGTGATGAGCGCCACGCGCGTCTTCTCGACCGCCGCCTACTGGGTCGCGGCGATCGCCGCGATCCTGCTGGGCCTCTCGCCCAAGGTCGGCGCCGTGATCTTCGCCGTGCCCGCGGGCGTGCTCGGCGGCGTGACGACCGCCCTCTACGGCCTCATCGGCATCATCGGCGTGCGCATCTGGATCGAGAACCGCGTCGACTTCTCGATCCCGCGCAACCAGTTCGCCGCGGGCGTCGGCCTCATCGTCGCGATCGCCAACTACACGCTCACCGCCGGCGAGCTCGTCTTCGAGGGCATCGTGCTCGGCACGGTCGCGACGCTCGTGATCTACCACCTGATGGATGCGCTCGAGCGGCTGCGCGGACCGCGCGCGGGTGCGCGCGACGACCACGCGCCGCCCGCCGCCGCGCCCGCCGAGCCGGCGCCCGGCGACCGGTAGCGGCGGGCGCGGGCGCTAGCTGCGAGTGCCCGCGGGCTCCGGCTCGGGGGCGGACGCGTCGACGAGCGGCATCGAGGTGGTGTCGATCAGCGGGTTGTCGTCCTGCCCGCGCACGAGCTCGACCGCCTCGTCGCGCGTCTCGACCGTCGGCACCGAGCCGACGAGCGGCCGCTTCGCGGTCTCGCGCATGCCGAGCACCGCGATGCCGCCGAGCACGCCGAAGAACGAGATGTAGAAGGCGGGCATGAACTCGTTGCCGGTCAGGTCGATGAGCGCCTGGCTGAAGAGCGGCGTCGTGCCGCCGAAGAGCGACACCGACAGGTTGTAGGCGATCGCCATCGCGCCGAACCGCGACGCGGTCGGGAACATCGC
This sequence comes from Agrococcus sp. SCSIO52902, assembly GCF_022983135.1. Taxonomy (GTDB): domain Bacteria; phylum Actinomycetota; class Actinomycetes; order Actinomycetales; family Microbacteriaceae; genus Agrococcus; species Agrococcus sediminis. Next base: position 1,193,043 of record NZ_CP095269.1, on the reverse strand, counting down.
GGGCAGCGACGCCGCCGAGATGCCCACCCAGAGCGCCACCGGCACCGCGACCATCACGAGCGCGATCATCACGGCCCACAGCTGGCCGAGCTGCATGATCGCGAACGCGGGCAGGATGAGCAGCACCGATGCGGCGGCCGCGGCCAGGTAGACGGGCTTGCGGCCGACCCGGTCGGAGAGGCGGCCGAGCAGCGGCAGGCACGCCGCCATCACGATGAGCACCGGCACGGTCGCGAGCGCCGCGGTGAGGCCGCTCGTGCCGACGGTCGTCTCGAGGTACGTGGGCATGTACGAGGTGAGCGCGTAGCCGGCGGTGTTGGTCGCGGCGACGATCGCCATGGCGATGAGGATCTCGCGCCAGTGGTGGCGCACGATGCCGACGATCCCGTGGCGGGCGAGCGGGCCCTCGAGGTGCTCGCGCTGCTCGGCCTCGTGCGCGACCTCGTAGGCGGGCGTCTCGGGGATGCGGGAGCGGAACCAGATGGCGACGATGCCGAGCGGGATGGCGATGAGGAAGGGGATGCGCCAGCCGTACTCGACCATCGCGTCGGGGCCCGAGATCGCCTCGACGATGCCGGTCGTGATGGCGACGACCGATGCGCCGGCGGCGAAGCCGATGTACGAGCCGGCGTCGAGCCACGACGACCAGAAGCCGCGGGAGCGGTCGGGCGAGAACTCCGAGACGTAGGTCGTGGCGCCGGCGTACTCGCCGCCGGTCGAGAAGCCCTGCAGCATCTTCAGCACGTAGAGCGGCAGGATCGCCCAGGCGCCGATCTGCGCGGCGGTCGGCAGCACGCCGATGAGCGCGGTCGCGAGCGCCATCATCGCCATGGTGAAGAAGAGCACCTTCTGGCGGCCGATGCGGTCGCCGAGCGGCCCGAGCACGAGGCCGCCGAGCGGGCGCACGAGGAACGAGATCGCGAAGCCGAGCAGCACGACCAGCAGGCCCAGGCCCTCGTCCATGCCGGCGGTGAAGACGGCGGTCATCGTCACGGCGAGGTAGCCGTAGATGCCGAAGTCGAACCACTCCATGAAGTTGCCGACGACCGTGCCGGTGATGGCGGTCTTCACGCGGCTCGTCTTCACGACGAGCACGTCGTCGACCTCGAGCCGGCGGAGCTCGCCGGTGTCGGGGGCAGCGGCCGTGTCGGCGACGGGGTCGGATGCGCCCGCGGCGGCAGGGCTGCCGGGCGGCATGGGGGCATGGTGATGCGTCATGTGCGTGTCGTCTCTTCTCGTGCGTGTCGGCCTGCGTGCGAGGGCGCGGCGGAGGGCGCCGGCGCGAAGTCGGCAACGATAGCGACCTGCCTGCACACGCGCTCTGAGGTTCGGTCGCTATCGCGTGCACGCGCGTGCACGCGCACGCACGCGGCTAGTGAGGCACCGCCGCCCGTGCCACGCTTGCGCCATGACCGCATCCGGCGCGCTGCCCAGCCCGCGCCGCGTGCAGGGCACCTACTACGTGCTCGTGCTCGGGAACACGCTCGCCGCGTCGTTCATCTGGGGCATCAACACGCTGTTCCTGCTCGACGCGGGCCTGACCAACCTCGAGGCGTTCGCGGCCAACGCGTTCTACACGGTCGGCGTGCTCGTCTTCGAGATCCCCACCGGCGTCGTCGCCGACACGCTCGGCCGCCGCGCCTCCTACCTGCTCGGCACGGCGACGCTCGCCGCGACGACCACGCTCTACTGGCTGATGTGGCTCTGGCAGGCGCCCTTCTGGGCGTGGGCGGCGGTCTCGGTGCTGCTGGGCCTGGGCTTCACCTTCTTCACGGGCGCGGTCGACGCGTGGCTCGTCGACGCGCTCGAGGCGACCGGCTACCGCGGCAGCCTCGAGGCGGTGTTCGGCCGCTCGCTCGTCGTGAGCGGCGCCGCGATGCTCGCGGGCTCGGTGCTCGGCGGCGTCATCGCGCAGCTGACCGACCTCGGCGTGCCGTTCCTGGTGCGCGCCGGGGTGCTCGTGGTCATGCTCGCCGTCGCGGCGCTGCTCATGCGCGACCTGGGCTTCGCACCCGAGCGCGGCGTGGGCCCGGTGCGGGCGACGCGCGCCGTGCTCGTCGCCTCCTGGCGCCACGGGCTCGCGCGCGCACCGGTGCGGTGGCTGCTGCTCGCGAGCCCCTTCACGGCCGGCGTCGGCTTCTACGTCTTCTACGCCCTGCAGCCGCACCTGCTCGAGCTCTGGGGCGATCCCGAGGCCTACTCGATCGCGGGCCTCGCCGCCGCGCTGCTCTCGGGCGCGGCGATGCTCGGCGGCGCGATCGCACCGCTCGTGCGGCGCCTGTTCGCGCGGCGCACGAGCACGATCCTGCTCGCCGCCGCCACGAGCACGGCGGTGCTGCTCGCGCTCGGCCTCGTGCAGGACTTCTGGGTCGCGGTGGCGCTCGTCGCCGTCTGGGGCGTGATGACGGCGATCGACGACCCGGTGCACCGCGCCTACCTCAACGACATGATCCCGTCGAAGCAGCGGGCCACCGTGCTCTCGTTCGACTCGCTGCTCGGCTCGGCGGGCAGCTCGGCGTTCCAGCCGCTCCTCGGCCGCAGCGCCGACCTCGGCGGCTACGGCCTCTCACTGCTGCTGAGCGGCGCGCTCTCGGCCGTGGCGGTGCCGTTCGTGCTGCTGAGCCGCGCGCAGCGCTCCCCCGCCGACGCCGCGGAGGGCGTCACCGACGAGGGTCCAGGAACCCGATCTCCGTGAACGGCGGCTCGTCGACGGCGAGCTGGGCGGCGAGCTCGCCGAGCGCCGAGGCGTGCTTGAACGAGTGCCCCGAGCAGCCGCCGGCGACGACCACCCGGTCCGACGCATCCGTCGGCCCGACGACGAACTGCCCGTCGGGCGTGTGGGCCATGATGCAGGTCGTCAGCTCGGCGGGCTCGGGCTCGAGGTCGGGGAAGGTCGCGGCGACGAGGTCACGGATGCCGTCGGTCTCGCCCGCGTGGATCTCGCGGTCGATCGCGTCGGGGTCGTCGGCCTCGAAGGGCCCGTCGAACTCGGGGCCGACCTTCGCGAGGTCGCCCGCGAGCGCGCCGTGGCCCCAGATCCACGCGTCGCGCCCCGGCACCGAGCGGATGAAGAGCGGGATGCGCTCGATCGACGCGTCGCCGCCCTCGCGCGCCCGGAACCAGCTCATGACCACGCGGTGGGGCGTGATCGCGAGGCCCGGCACGAGCTGCGGCAGCCAGGGCCCGGCCGCGACCACCACCCGGCGCGCGCGCACGTCGCCGCCGGCGAGGCGCACGGTGGCGCCGGATGCGTCGGGCTCGATCGCGAGCACGCGCTCGCCCGTGCGGATGGTGGCGCCGGCCGCGCGCGCCGCGTCGACGGCGGCGACGATCGCCGCCTCGGGCCGCAGCACCCCGGCCTCCGGATCCCACAGGCCCACGTCGCCCGGATCGAGCCGCGCGTGGCCCGGGAGCCGGCGGGCGAGCTCGTCGGCGTCGAGCCGCTCGACCGGCAGGCCGTGCGCCGCGGCGGCGGCGAGCGTGCCCTCGATGATGCGCGAGCCCGGCTGGCCGATCATGATGCCGCCGGTGTCGAGCAGCAGCTGCTCGTCGCTCGTGGCCTCCAGCTCGCGCCAGAGCTCCCGCGCGCGTCGGGCGATGGGCACGAGGCCCGGGTGCTCCAGGCAGGCGACGCGGAACAGTCGCGTGCGCCCGTGCGAGCCGCCCCACGGGTGGCCGGGCTCGTGCTGCTCGATGCCGACCACGACGAGGCCGCGCGCCGCCAGGCGCCAGGCCGCGCTCGAGCCGATCGCGCCGAGGCCCACGACCGCGACGTCCGCCACGCGCTGGCCCACCGCATCCGCTCGCATGCCTCGACCCTAGTTCGGGCGACGCTCGGGGCGCACCGTCGGCCAACCGGCTCCGCGCGCCTGCGGCCGGATAGTCCGGCCGGACACGCACTGAGCCGGTTGACGGACGACGCTCGGGGCGCGTCGAGGCACAGGGAATAGCCTGGGGGACGGCACCGTTGCACAAGTCGTTCAGATTTGAAAGAATTGCCCGTGACGGAAGGACACCCCATGAGCAGCATGCAGTTCGGCATCTTCTCGGTCAGCGACATCACCGAGGACCCGACCACCGGTCGCACGCCCACCGAGCACGAGCGCATCCAGGGGTGGGTCGCCATGGCCCAGAAGGCCGAGGAGGTCGGTCTCGACGTCTTCGCCGCGGGCGAGCACCACAACCCGCCGTTCTTCTCCTCCTCCCCCACCACGACGCTCGGCTACATCGCCGCGAAGACCGAGCGGCTCATCCTCTCGACCGCGACGACGCTCATCACGACGAACGACCCGGTGAAGATCGCCGAGGACTTCGCGATGCTGCAGCACCTGAGCGAGGGCCGCGTCGACCTCACGCTCGGCCGCGGCAACACCGGCCCCGTCTACCCGTGGTTCGGCAAGGACATCCGCGACGGCATCGAGCTCGCGATCGAGAACTACGCGCTGCTGCGCAAGCTCTGGCACGAGCCCGTCGTCAACTGGCAGGGCAAGCACCGCACGCCGCTCACGGGCTACACCTCGACGCCCGCCCCGCTCGACGGCGTCGCGCCGTTCGTGTGGCACGGCTCGATCCGCTCGCCGCAGATCGCCGAGCAGGCCGCGTACTACGGCGACGGCTTCTTCCACAACAACATCTTCTGGAACAAGGAGCACACCGAGCGCATGGTGCGCCTGTACCGCTCGCGCTTCGCGCACTACGGCCACGGCGAGCCCGAGCAGGCGATCGTCGGCCTCGGCGGCCAGGTGTTCATGAAGCCGACCGAGCGCGAGGCGAAGGAGCGGTTCCGGCCGTTCTTCGACGTCGCGCCGGTGTACGGCCACGGGCCGAGCCTCGAGGAGTTCACCGAGGCGACGCCGCTCACCGTCGGCACGCCCGAGCAGGTCATCGAGAAGACGCTCGCGTTCCGCGACTACGCCGGCGACTACCAGCGCCAGATGTTCCTGGTCGACCACGCCGGCCTGCCGCTCGAGGAGGTGCTCGAGCAGATCGAGATCCTCGGCACCGAGGTCGTGCCGGTGCTGCGCCGCGAGTTCGACAGCGTGCGGCAGGCGGGCGTGCCGGATGCGCCGACCCACGCCGCGCGCGTCGCCGCGGCCCGCGAGGCGGGCACGCAGCTCGGCGAGCAGGGCAGCGCCTGGCGCGAGCAGGGCGCGCGCGGAGACCTCGACACCGGAGCCGCGATCGCGCGGCAGGCCGGCGAGCCGGGCGGCGCCCGCGGCAGCGAGGGGCGGGAGGTCGCATGACGAAGCCGCGCATCGCCGTCGTCTCGGCGGGCCTCGGGGAGCCGTCGAGCACGAAGCTGCTCGCCGACCGCCTGCGCGACGCGACGCTCAAGGCGCTCGCCGACCACGGCCAGCACTCGGAGGCGGTCGACGTGGTGCTGCGGCCGCTCGCGCAGGACATCGCGAGCCACATGCTCACGCACAACCCGTCCGAGGCGCTCGCCGCGGCGATCGCCGAGGTGGTCGACGCGGAGGCGATCATCGCCGTCACCCCGACCTTCAACATGTCGTACTCGGGGCTGTTCAAGTCGTTCTTCGACGTGATCGAGGAGGGCCAGCTCGCGTCGATCCCGACGGCGCTCGGCGCGACCGGCGGCTCGGCGCGCCACTCGATGGTGATGGACACCGCGATGCGGCCCATGTTCGCCTACCTCAAGGCGCAGGTCGTGCCGACGGGCGTCTTCGCCGCCTCGGAGGACTGGGGCTCCGACTCCGGCCTCGACCGGCGCATCGCCCGCGAGGGCCGCGAGCTCGCCGACCTCATGGTGGCGCTGCCGCGGCGCCGCGAGGCCGACCCGTTCGACGAGTCGGGCGAGGCGTTCGTGTCGTTCGAGCAGATGCTGGGGCACGCGTGACGAGCGGCCTCGCGCCGCGGGCGTGGCGCGGGTACTTCGAGGGGTCGCGCCTGCTCGAGAACGAGCTCGAGCGGCGCCTGAAGGAGTCGGCCGACATGGACCTCGGCGACTTCAACGTGCTGCTCGTGCTCTCGGAGGCCGAGGAGGGGCGGATGCGCATGGGCGACCTGGCACGCGCGCTCGCGTTCGCCCCTGGCCGGCTCACGTACCGCGTCGCGGCGCTCGAGAAGGCGGACCTCGTCTCGCGGGAGCCCTGCCCCGCCGACCGGCGCGGCACGGATGCGGTGCTCACGGACGCGGGGCGCACCAGGCTGCGCAAGGCGCGGCCCGTGCACGCTCGGCACGTCGAGGAGCTGTTCCTCGGCGACCTCGACCGCGAGGCGCTCGAGGTGCTCGACCGCGTGTTCGGCCCGCTGCGGGCGCGGCTGCTCGACGGGCGCGCGAGCGACCCGGGCGACGCGCACGACTGACGCAGCGCGTTCGAGAGGCTGACGCGCCGGGACGGATCCGCGTCGTCCTGTGGACGCGGACGGGCGCGTCCCAGCCCGGAACTGGAACGATGGAGCCGTGCTGGAGCAGCGGCTGCTGGAGAAGGCGATCGGCGTCGCCGGTCGCCTCATCGCCGTCGAGCCCTTCGGAGAGGGCAGCATCGCGCGCTTCACGGTCGACAGCGGTGAGCACGCAGGCGAGTGGTTCGTCGACAGCTCGAAGCAGGCGGTGCCCGTCGAGACGGGCTTCGTGATCCGCTCGCGCGACGGCGTCGTCGTCGCCCGCATCTGGAAGCATCCGCTCGACCCGCGCCTGCCCGCGCTGCGCACCGCGGTCGACCCCGAGCGCATCGCCCGCATCTCTGCCGCCGCCGACAGCAGCGGCCCCGTCGAGGCGAAGGTGCTCGCGTACCGACCGGGCCGGCGCGCGGTCGTGCGGCTCACGCAGCACGGCGTGCACCTGTTCGTGAAGGTCGTGCGGCCGGGCGAGGCCGAGGATCTGGCGGCGATCCACGAGGCGTGCCGCGCCGCGGGCGTGCCGGCGCCCGAGGTGGCGCACTGGAGCCCCGCTGGGGTCGTCGTCGTGCGCGACGCGACCGGCACGCCGGGGCCCGTCGCCGCGGCGCGGATGCCGGCGGGCGAGCTGCTCGACGCGGTCGACGCGCTGCGCGAGCGGCTGCTGACGGTCGAGACGCGGCGCATCGCGCGCGCGTCGGTCGGCTCGCGCGTCGACTGGCACGTCGACCGCATGGCCGGCGGGCTGCCGGGGCGCGCCTCCGACGCGCAGCGGCTGCTGCCCGCGGTGCTCGAGCACGTGCGGCGCGAGGGTCCGCCGCGGGTCGTGCACGGCGACCTGCACATCGGCCAGCTCTTCTTCGACGGCGGCGAGGTGTCGTCGGTGATCGACGTCGACACCGCCGGCCTCGGCGACCCGGCCGACGACAGCGCCGCCTTCATCGGCCACGCGACCGCGAGCGCCGCCCGCAACCAGGCGGCCGGGCGCGACGGCGACGCCGCGCAGCTGCGGGCCATCGCCGACGCGGCCGCCGACCGCTGGCTGCGCGACCCGCACACGACGGCGCTCACGGTGCTGCACCTGCTCGGCCACGGCATCCGTGCCGCCGAGCGCGCCCCCGGTACCGCCGAGCTGCTGCTCGACCGGGCGCTCGAGCTCGCCCGGGTCGCCGCGCGCTGAGCGGGGCGACGCCGAGCGGCTAGACCAGCCGGTAGCCCATGCCGCGCACCGTCTCGATGCGGTCGGCGCCGAGCTTGTTGCGCAGGTAGCGCACGTACACGTCGACGACGTTGGAGCCCGGGTCGAAGTCGTAGCCCCAGACGCGGCTGAGCAGCTGCTCGCGCGAGAGCACCTGGCCGGCGTTGCGCACGAGCTCCTCCGCGAGCGCGAACTCGCGCCCCGACAGGTCGACCTCGCGCCCGTCGACCCTGGCCCGGCGCGTGCGGATGTCGAGCTCGAGCCCCTGGTGCGCGAGCGCGGCCGCGGCGTGGGCGGCCGAGCCGTTGGAGGCCATCCGCAGCCGCACGCGCGCGAGCAGCTCGTCGAAGCGGAAGGGCTTGGGCATGTAGTCGTCGGCGCCGCCCTCGAGCCCCGCGACGGTGTCGGCGCCGCCGGCGCGCGCGGTGAGGATGATGACCGGCATCGTCGAGCCCGAGCCGCGCAGCTGCGAGAGCACCTCGAAGCCGTCCATGCCGGGCAGCCCGATGTCGAGCACGAGCAGGTCGAACTCGTCGGTGAGGGCGAGGTCGAGCGCCTCGGTGCCCGTCGGTGCGACGCGCGTCGAGTAGCCGGCGGCGGTGAGCCCCTTCTCGACGAACGCGGCGATGCGCGCCTCGTCCTCGGCGATCAGGATCGATGCCATGGCTGCTCCTCGGGGGCCGCGGCGGCCGCGGCGGGGTCGGCGGGCGGATGCGACGGGGCACCCGGGCGGGCGGCCCCGGTCGGCGCGGCGGGGGTCGGATGCGCTGCGGCACCGGGGCGAGCCGGGTGCGGCGCGACGGGCGGGGGCGCGACGGGCGCCGCGGCGGCGCCCTGCGCCGGCGGCGCGACGTCCGTGCCCGGCAGCGTGAGGACGAACTCGGAGCCGGCGCCCGCATCCGCCACCCACGCCCTGCCGCCGTGCCGCTCGGCGATGAGCGCGACGATCGCGAGCCCGAGGCCGGAGCCGTCGTCGCCGCGGCCCTCGGCGACCCCGCGGCGGAAGCGCTCGAAGATGACCGCCTTCAGCTCGTCGGGCACGCCCGGCCCGCGGTCGCGCACGAAGAGCTCGACGTCGCGGCCGCGCTGCCGCGAGCCGATCGCGATCGGGCCCTGCGCGTGCCGGGCGGCGTTGGCGACGAGCTGCAGCATCGCCTGCGTGATGCGGCCCGGGTCGAGCCGGGCGAGCACGGGCGCGGCTTCGACGCGCTCCTCGAGCGCCGCGCCCTCGACGCCGCGGGCCTTCATCGCGATCTGCTCGGTGAGCGCGGCCAGGTCGGTCTCGCGGATCGCGAAGGCGTCGGCGTCGCGCAGCCGCGCGGCGGCCCGCAGGTCGTCGACCAGCCGCGCCATGCGGTCGAGCTCGTCGATGACGAGCGCGCGCGTCTCGGCGACCTCGGCCGGGTCGTGCTCGTCGACGAGCTCGAGGTGGCCGCGGACGATCGTGATGGGGGTCTTCAGCTCGTGGCCCACGTCGCGCAGCAGGTCGCGCTGGCTGTCGAGCGCGCCGCCGAGCCGGTCGAGCATGCCGTTCACGGTGACCGCGAGCTGCGAGACGTCGTCGCGGCTGTCGCCCACGGGGATGCGCTCCGTGAGGCTCGCCTCGGAGGAGCGCTCGGCGACCTCGCGCATGCGGCGGATGGGCCGCAGCAGCCGGCCGGAGACGAGCAGGCCGATGACGAAGGTCGCCGCGGTCGCGAGCAGGGCCGTGAGCGAGAACACCCGGGCGGCCTCGTCGAGCTCGGCCAGCTCGGCGGCGACGTCGTAGCCGGTGACGAACACCGCGCTCGGCGGCTCGCCCGCGGCCGGCTCGCCGATGATGACGGGGGCTGAGAGGTAGCGCACGGTGCGGCCGTCCTGCGCGTAGGTGCCCATCACGATCTCGCCGCCGGCCGTCTCGGCGACGATGCGCTCGACGAAGCCCGGCAGCGCCTCGAGCTGCACGTCGGTCTGCACGCCCGGCTTCCAGGCGGCGCTGCCGTCGACGATGCCGAGCGTGCCGGTGTTGTCGTCGGGCGCCAGGCGCTGCACGATCGCCTGCAGCGCCTGGTCGGCCGACTCCCACTCCTGCTGCGCGACCGTGAAGCCGCCCGCGTCGAGCGCCGCCTCGAGGTTGCGGTCGATCTGCTCGAGCACGCGGCTGCGCTCGACGACGTACGCGACGCCGCCGGCGACGAAGACCGTCACGAGCGACAGCAGCGTGAGCAGCCCGACGATGCGCGAGCGCACCGTCCAGGTGCGCAGGCTCGGTCGGGCTCCGGCGGGCATGCCCCCATTCAACCGCGCGGGCCTCGGCGCGGGCGCCTGCGTGAGAGAAGCCTCACGTGCGCCCGGCGGGCCCGCGGATCTGGTGAGATCGGAGCGTGGAGAGCGATCGGTCGACGGCGCGCGCGAGCGCCGAGGAGCAGCTGCTGCGCGACGCGCTCGGCGACGAGCTGCAGGGACGCCTCCGCGTGCTGAGCCGCGAGCCCTTCGGCGCGGGGTCGCTCACGGGCTTCGAGGAGCTGCGCGACGAGGTGGGCGCCGGCGACGGCGCCGCGGGCTCCCCCGCCACCCGCTACTGGTACGTCGACACCTCCGGCCGCCGCGTCGAGGCCGAGACCGGCCTCGTGCTCGGCGACCCCGAGCATCCCGAGGCCCGCATCTGGCTGCACCCGGCCGACCCGCGCCTGCCCGCGCTCGCCCCCGCGTCGTTCCCCGAGGCGGCGGCGACCCTCATGGGCCGGCTCGGCGTCTCGATCGACCGGCGGCCAGAGCTGCTCGTCTACCGGCCCGGCAAGCGGGCGATGTTCCGGATGCGCGCGGGCGACCGGGAGACGTACCTCAAGATCGTGCGCCCCGAGTCGTCGGCCGCGATCGTGCGGCTGCAGGAGGCGCTGCGCGAGGGCGGGGTGCCCGTGCCGCACATCACCGGCTGGTCGGAGCTCGGCATCGTGCTCACCGAGACCGCGGCGGGCGTGCCGCTCACGTCGCGGCTGCACGAGCTCGACCCGGAGCGGCTGCTCGACTCGATCGATGCCCTGCGCGAGCGGATGGGCGCGGTCGACGTGGGGCGGGACGCGCGGCACTCGCTCGCCCTGCGGCAGGACTGGTACCTGACCCGGCTGCGGGCGGCGCTCGCGCGCTGCGCCGACGGGCGCGACGGGGAGGCGGGCGACGCGCTCGCGCTCGTCGCGGCGCTCGAGGCGCGCCTGGCCGAGGCCGACGCATCCGCCCTCGCCGTGCCCGACGACGCCCGGCGCACCGTGCACGGCGACCTGCACGTGGGGCAGCTCTTCGTCGACGGGGCCGACGCGAGCGCCGTCTCGGGGCTCATCGACATCGACACGGCGGGACTCGGGGACCCGGCCGACGACGAGGCGGCGTTCCTCGGGCACCTGGTGGCGTCGATCGCGCTCGCCCGCGCCGACGCCGGGCGCGCGGCGGGCTTCCGCCGGCTGCTCGACGCGGCCGCGGCGCGCTGGCTCGCCGAGCACCGCGCCGGCGCCGCGCGCGTGGCGCACCGCACCGCCGTGCACGTGCTCGCCCACGCGCTCGGGCCCGCCGAGCGCGGCGACCTCGGCACCGCCCGCGCGCAGCTCGACCTCGGCGTGCGGCTCCTCGAGCCCGATGCCGATGCCGCTGCCCTCGGGTGATCATGAGAGAGCTCTCATGCGCGCCTCGGCGGCGCCTCACCCGCGGCGGGGATGCTTGAGCCATGCAGCGCTCCCAGTGGATCCTCGTCGGCAGCGCCGGCGTGCTCAGCCTCGGCGCCCTCGGCATCGGCGCGATGGGCGTGGCCAACGCGATGTCGGTGCAGGATGCGACGGGCACCCCGATCGCGGGCGCCGAGATCCGCGGCGACGCGGTGAGCCAGGGCGCCGGCGATGCCGTCGCCGCGATGCTCGAGAAGGCGGCGGCGAGCCCGATCGTGGCGCCGTCGCCCACCGCGACGCCCTCCGCCACGGCGACGCCCTCGGCGTCCTCGGCGCCGGCTCCGGCGCCCGCCCCGGCCCCCGCGCCCGCCCCGGCTCCGGCCCCGGCCCCCGCGCCCGCGCCCGCCCCGGCCCCCGAGCCTGCCCCGCAGCCCGTGCCCGCACCTCCGGCCGACTCCGTCTCGGCCGTCTCGGCCGCATCCGCCGCCTCGAACGACTGACCCGCCGCCGGCCCGGTGACTGGGGCGCCTGCGCCCGACGGGGGCGGGCGCGCCGGCCCCGGTCGGGCGCAGCTGCCCCAGTCGGCGCCGAGGGGCCGCCGCCGCGGTGGACGACCCCCGAGGTCGTGAGGTAGACTAACGAAATGCCCTCCAACGCGCTCGCCGACTCCCTCCGCGTCGCGCTCGTGCGCATGGGGCGCCGCATGCGGCGCGAGCGGGGCGACGAGTCGCTCTCGCTCCACCACCTCTCGGCGCTCGGCGCCATGCAGCAGCTCGAGGAGCCCACCCTCGCCCGCATCGCCGCGGCCGAGTGCGTGAAGCCGCCGAGCATGGTGAAGACGCTGCAGCACCTCGAGGCCATGGGCTACGTCGAGCGCAGCGACCACCCGAGCGACGGCCGCATGGTCGTGTTCCGCATCAGCGGCAAGGGCGACGCGATGATCGCCGAGACCCGCGAGCGCCGCAACCGCGCGCTCGCCGCCGCCATCGAGCGGCTCGATCCCGCCGAGCGCGAGATCCTCGAGAAGGCCGTGCCCCTCATCGAGCGGCTGGCCGAAGCATGATGTTCCGGTCCTTGCGGCTGTTCAACTACCGCACGTGGTTCACCGGCGCGCTCATCTCGAACGTCGGCGCGTGGATGCAGTCGACCGCGCTGTCGTGGACGGTGCTGACGGTGCTCACCGCCAACGACGCGACCGCGGTCGGCATCAACATGGCGCTGCAGTTCGGCCCGCAGCTGCTGCTCGTGCCGGTCTCCGGCCTCATCGCCGACAAGTACGACCGCCGCAAGGTGCTGATCGTCACCCAGTCGGCGATGGGCCTCCTCGCGCTCATCCTGGGCGTCGTCGTCACGGCGGGCGTCGTCGAGCTGTGGCACGTGCAGCTGTTCGCGCTCGCGTTCGGCATCGTGCAGGCGTTCGACATGCCGGCCCGCCAGGCCTTCGTCTCCGAGCTCGTCGGGCAGGACGACATCGGCAACGCCGTCGCGCTGAACTCCGCCTCGTTCCACGGCGCCCGGCTCGTCGGCCCGGCCGTCGCGGGCGTGCTGATCGCGCTCGTCGCACCCGGCCCCGTCTTCCTCATCAACGCGCTCACGTTCATCGCCATGCTCGTCGCGCTCATGCGCATCCGCACCTCCGAGCTGCAGCCGAGCCCGCGCGGCGCGAAGGGCTTCGGCGACATCGTGCAGGGCTTCCGCTACGTGCGGAAGCGCGGCGACCTGCTCATCGTCTTCGCGATGGCGTTCATCCTCGGCACGTTCGGCCTGAACTTCCCCATCTACATCTCGACCATGACGAGCGTCGAGTACCAGGCCGAGGCCGACACCTTCGGCGTGCTCTCGAGCGCGATGGCGATCGGCTCGGTGACGGGCGCCCTGCTCGCGGCCCGCTCGGCCAGGCCCCGCTGGACGTTCATCATCGGCGGCATCGGCCTGTTCGTGCTCGCGTGCGCCTTCGCCGCCGTCGCCCCGCACATCATCGTCTTCGGGGTCGCGCTCGTCGTCGCCGGCTTCACCGCGCAGCTGTTCATGACGAACGCGAACGCGATGGTGCAGCTCACGAGCGCGCCCGAGATGCGCGGCCGCGTGATGGCGCTGTACGGCGCCGTCTTCATGGGCGGCACGCCCATCGGGGCGCCGATCGTCGGCTGGGTGGCGGATGCGTGGGGTCCCCGCGCCGGCATCATGGTCGCGTCGGTCACGTGCCTGCTCGCGTTCGCCCTGGGCGCCGTCTGGTGGATCAAGGCCCGCCGCGACGACCGCATGAGCCGCACCGGCACGCTGACGCTGCCGCCGGCGACGGAGTCCGTCGACGTCGTGAAGTGACCATGCCGCCGCAGGCGGTGCGAGGGGGGATCGGATGCGCCAGGTCGAGTCGGTGTGGGACTACCCGCGGCCGCCGCGGGTCGAGCCGAGCGACGAGCTCGTGCGGGTCGTGCTCGGCGGCGAGGTGATCGCCGAGACGCGCGCATCGCTGCGGGTGCTCGAGACGAGCCATCCGCCCACCTACTACCTGCCGCGCGACGCGTTCGTCGAGGGCGCGCTGTCGCAGGCGCCCGGCGCGAGCGTGTGCGAGTGGAAGGGCCGCGCGAGCTACCTGACCGTCTCGGGCGGCGACCGCTCGGAGCAGGGGGCGGCGTGGACGTACCCGGTGCCGCGACGCGGCTTCGAGGCGCTGCGCGACCACGTGGCGATCTACCCCGGCCGCATGGACCGCGTCGAGGTCGACGGCGAGCAGGTCGTGCCGCAGGAGGGCGGCTTCTACGGGGGCTGGATCACCTCGCGCGTCACCGGCCCCTTCAAGGGCGCACCGGGCACGCGCGGCTGGTAGCCGCCGGCTACTCCTTGTGGCCCTGCTTCCACGCCTCCACCACGAGGCGCGCGATGAGCAGCGCCAGGAACACGGCGAAGACGATGGATGCGGTGCGCGGGTCGAGCGCGGCCGCGGCGGCCGCGCCGAGCGCGGTCGTGACGCTCGCCGAGAGCCCGACGATCACCGCGGCGATGAGGTCGACGTTCTTGCGGCGCAGGTTGCCGATCGTGCCCGAGATCGCGGTCGGGATCATCATCGCGAGCGACGTGCCCTTCGCGACCAGGTCGCTCTGCCCGAAGAGCAGGATGAGCATCGGCACGACGACGATGCCGCCGCCGACGCCGAGGATGCCCGAGAGCACGCCGGTCACGAAGCCGAGCACGACGAGCCCGATGATCGGCAGCACGTCGAGCTGCAGCTCCGCGTCGCGCGACGGCACCGCGAAGAACAGGCTCACCGCGACCGCGAGCAGGAAGACGATGAACGCCCAGCGGATCGCGACGACCGGCAGCTTGTGCAGCAGGTGCGCGCCGACCTGCGCGCCGACGACCGAGCCGATCACGAGGATGAGCGCGACGAGCCAGTCGACGTTCCCGGCGACGGCGTAGCTGCCGACCCCGACGAGCGCGGCGGGCACGATCGCGGCGAGCGACGTGCCGGCGGCGAGGCGCCGCGGGAAGCCCGCGGCGAGCGCGAGCAGCGGCACGATGACGATGCCGCCGCCGATGCCGAACATGCCCGAGAGGAAGCCCGCGAAGAGGCCGATGCCGACGAGGGCCCAGATCGGGCGGCGGTGGTCGGTCTCGAGCTCGTCAGTCACCCGTCCATTCTGCCGTGCGCCGGCGCATCCGCCCGCCGTGCCCTGCGGCTACGCCGCGGGCGCCGCCTTCGGGCGCATGGCGTGCGCCATCCACCACCACGTGAAGACGCCGACCGCGGTGTGCACGACGACGCCCACCAGGATGCCGATGAGCACGACCGCGATGCCCCAGCCGAGCAGCTGGCCGCCGTCGAGGGCCGTGCCGTCGAAGCCCATGCCGCCGAAGCCGTCGCCGTCGGAGCCGTCGGTGCCCTGGCCGCCCCAGGGAGCGCCCATCATGGGCATGCCGCCGAACGGCATGGTGATGCCCGACATGAGGCCCGTGAGCACGTTCGTGCCGACGATCGCGATGCCCCAGCCGGCGAAGGTGATGCCGACCGGGTGCTCGACGCCGGGCCCGCGCAGCATGCGGATGCTGACGAGGAAGCCGACGACCAGCAGCACCAGGCCGATCACGACGCCCACGATGAAGGCGACGGAGTACGAGGCGAGCCACTCGACCGCGCCCGGAAGGAGCGGCGGCATGCCGTCGAGGCCGCCGTTCCAGAGCGCTGCGAGCGCGCTCAGGAGCCCCGCGACGAGGAACGGCAGGGCGAGGAGGCCGGCGGACGTGGTCGCGATGTGCAGGCCGAGCCAGCTGATGCCGCCGCCGACGCCGCCCGCCAGGCGGGCTCGGCGGGCAGCCTGCCGGGTGAGCGGCGGGCGCGGGGGCTGGGGCGCGGCCGTCGCGGAGGACAGGTGGCCGTGCGGCTGGGGCGCGGCGGAGGGCTGCGGGTGGGGCATCATCTGCGGTCCGGGTGCGCCGGGCTGCGGGGCAGGGTTGGGCACCGTCATGGCGCCACCGTACGCCCGCCGGGAGGCCGCGAACACGTCCCGTGACCGCCCGGGCGCGGCGCGGCGCTCACCTCGACGAGACGGCGCCGAACCGCTGCGCGATCGGCACGAGCAGCGCCGGCCGAGCGGCGATCCACGCGCCCGCGATCACGAGCAGCGAGCCCGCGAACCAGAGGAACCCGATCCAGTCGTCCGCGTCGCGCGCGGCGTACATGTGGTTGAGGTTGCGCAGCGCCCCCGTGGTGAGCACGAGCAGCACGTGCGTGACGATGAAGACCACGAAGTAGAGCATCACCGGGAAGTGCACGGCCCGCGCCCACGCGATCGGGTAGGCGCGGTCGAGCCGCTCGTTCCCCTTCGGCCACCAGCCGCTCATGCGCACGCCCGTGATGATCGCGAGCGGCGCCGCGATGAAGACGGTGGCGAAGTAGGCGAGCTGCTGCAGCGCGTTGTAGGCGACCCAGCCGTCCTCGATGGGCCAGTCGAGGGTCGCGTACTGCAGCCCGGCCGAGATCGCGTGCGGCACGACCTCCCACGTGGTCGGCACGATGCGCATCCACTGCCCTGTCGCGATGAGCAGCACGACGAACACGACGCCGTTGAGCACCCAGAGCACGTCGAGGCTCGTGTGGAGCCACACGGTGAGGGATGCCTTGGTGCCGGTGCGCTTCGAGGTCCAGTAGGCCTCGGGCTTGCGCTCGGCGCGCACCTGCAGGCCCGAGCGGATGATGAGCACGATGAGCAGCGCGTTCGCGAAGTGCGACCAGCTGAGCCAGGGCGGGATGCCCACGGGCGCGCCCTCGGGCAGCGGCGCGGTGCCGTGGTACTGCTCGACGAATGCGGCGATCGGCTCGAGGCCGACGAACCAGCGGGCGATGGCGACGAGGATCGTGGCCGCGCCGACGACGGCGAGCGCGACGAGCACGCCGGCGGCGATCCACTGGCGGCGCGTGGCGGGGCGGAGGCCGGGTGCGGCATCCTTCGCGGGGGTCGTCTCGACTCCGGCGCTGCGCGCCGGGCTCGACGAGCGGGTGGGGGTGGCCGCCGGCGGCGCCGCTTCCTCCGCTGATCGAGGAGCGGCCGCAGGCCGCGGCACCTCCCCCGCTGATCGAGGAGCGGCCGCAGGCCGCGTCTCGAGATCACCCGTCGCAGCCTCCGCGGGGGTCGTCTCGACTCCGGCGCTCCGCGCCGGGCTCGACGAGCGGGTGGGGGCGGCCGCCGGCGGCGCCGCTTCCTCCGCTGATCGAGGAGCGGCCGCAGGCCGCGTCTCGAGATCACCCGTCGCAGCCTCCGCGGGGGTCGTCTCGACTCCGGCGCTCCGCGCCGGGCTCGACGAGCGGGAGGGCTCCCCCGCCCGGGCCGCCGCAGCGGGCCAGGGCTCGCCTCCGGCGACGCGCGGGAGGCCGCGGCGGATCGACGTGGCGCCGTCGAGCGCGGGAGCTGCGGCTTCGACCGCCGCCGCGGGCCGCGACTCCTCCTCCGCCGATCGAGGAGCGGCCGCAGGCCGCGTCTCGAGATCATCCGGGGCGCCGGGTGCGGAGGTCGTCTCGATACGGCCGCTCTGCGGCCTACTCGACGAGCGGAGGGGGGCGGCATCCGGCCACGGCTCCCCGCCCGGCACCCTCGGCAGTCCGCGGCGCATCCCTGCCGCAGGCGCGACCCGCGGATCGGTACCGGAGATCGGCTCGGCGACGGCCACCGGCGGCGCGGCCGGCTCCGGCGCGACCGCCGCGACCGAGCCGCCCGGCGGCCAGGGCTCGCCGCCGGGCGCGCGCGGCAGCCCGCGGCGCACGACGATCGGCTCGGGCACGCTCAGCCCTTCCGCGCCTCGAGGGCGCTGATCAGCTGCGGCACGATCGTGAAGAGGTCGCCCACGACGCCGAGGTCGGCGACCTCGAAGATCGGGGCCGACGCATCCTTGTCGATCGCGATGATCGTCTTGGCCGTCTGCATGCCCGCGCGGTGCTGGATCGCGCCGGAGATGCCCACCGCGAGGTAGAGCTCGGGCGAGACCGACGTGCCGGTCTGCCCCACCTGCAGCGACTGCTCGGCATAGCCCGCGTCGACCGCGGCGCGCGAGGCGCCCACGGCCGCGCCGAGCGCGTCGGCGAGCTGCTCGACGAGCGCGAACTGCTCCTTCGAGCCGAGCCCGCGGCCGCCCGAGACGACCTTCTTGGCGCTGCGCAGATCCGGGCGCGACGAGGTCTGCGCCGCAGGCTCGAAGCCCTCGACGACCGCCGCGCGGCGACCCGACGCCTCGACGGCGAGCTCGTGCACGTCGGGCGTCGCCGCCTCGGCGCGCGCGTCGATCGCCCCGAGCCGCACGGTCGCGACGAGCGGGCCGAAGGTGGCCGCGGAGTCGACGTCGTAGGCGCCGCCGTAGACCGAGTGCCGCACCACGACGCCCTCGTCGTCGCGCGAGACGCCGACGACGTCGGCTGCGAGCGGCGCGCGCAGCCGCGCGGCGAGGCGGCCGGCGACGTCGCGCCCCTCGATGGTGGCGGGCACGAGCACGGCGTCGGGCTGCACGAGCGCGACCGCCGCCGCCGCGGCGTCGGCCGCGGGCACGCCCAGCTGGTCGCCGTCCGCGGCCGCCGTGTGCACGACCGTCGCGCCGAGCGAGGCGGCCTGCTCGGCGAGGCCGGCCAGCGCATCCGCCGGTCCGACGACGACCGCGACGGGCGTGCCGATCTCGGAGGCGGCGCCGAGCACCTCCGCGGCGCCAGCGGGGAGGCCGCCGCCGGGCGCGGCGGGCAGCACGGTGAGGATGGGGTGCGTCATGCGAGCCTCCGGTCGGCCAGGAACGCGGCGATGCGCTCGCCGGCGTCGCCCTCGTCGGTGATGATCTCGCCGGCGGCGCGCGGCGGCCGCTCGGCGACGGCGGTCATGATCGAGCGCGGCGACGCCGTCTCGTCGGCCTCGACCTCGACCTCGAGGTCGTCGAGGGTGAGCTGCTCGACCGGCTTCTTCTTGGCGTTCATGATGCCGCGCAGCGCCGGGAAGCGCGGGTCGGGCAGCGCCTCGGTGATCGACACGATCGCCGGGAGCGCGGCCTGCGCGACCATCGACCCGCCGTCGGTCGCACGGGTGCCGCGCACCGCGTCCGCCGTGATCTCGAGCGACTCGAGCCGCGTGATGGCGGGCACGTCGAGCAGCTCGGCGAGCCACGGCACCAGCACGCCGCCGACGCCGTCGGTGGATGCGTCGCCGGCGATGACGAGGTCGAAGCCGCCTCGGCGCAGGGCGGCGGCGAGCACCTCGGCGGTGCGGCCGAGGTCGGCGCCCGCGAGCCGCTCGTCGGCGACGTGCACCGCGGAGGCTGCGCCCATCGCGAGCCCCTTGCGGAGCGTCGCCTGCGCGGCCTCGGGCGCCATCGTCAGCACGACCACCTCGACGTCGGACGCCGACTCGGCGTGCCGCAGCGCCGCCTCGAGGGCGCGCTCGCCGATCTCGTCGAGCACCGTCTCGCTCGCCGCGCGGTCGGCGAGCCCGGTCTCGAGGCTGAGCACGCGCGGCCCCCAGGTGTCGGGCACGGGCTTCATGAGCACGACGATCTTCATCGCGATCCCTTCGGTGTGTCGGCGACTCGCGCCTCGGCTACGGTGATGCTCGACGAGGAGGAGCCCTTGGCCAGACCCGCGATGCCGATCGATCCGATCGCCGAGGCGCGCCGCCAGTGGCTCGCGCACGGGTGGGCGGATGCGGTGCCGGGCATGGTGCTCGTGACCTCGGTGAACCGGGCGCAGCAGCTGCTCGTCGCGCCGGTCGAGTCGACGCTGCGGCCGTTCGCGCTGTCGTTCGCGCGCTTCGAGGTGCTGCGGCTGCTCGCGTTCACGCGCGACGGGCGCATGCCGATGGGCTCGGCGACCGCGCGCCTGCAGGTGCACCCGACGAGCGTCACGAGCACGGTCGACCGGCTCGTGCGCGACGGGCTCGTGCGGCGCGAGAAGCACCCGACCGACGGGCGGGCGACGGTGCTGGCGATCACGGATGCGGGGCGCGAGCTCGTCGAGCGGGCCACGGAGGCGCTCAACGCGCAGGCGTTCGCCGACGTCGGCCTCGACGAGGCCGACGCGGCCGACCTGGTGCGCATCATCGCGCGGCTGCGCAAGCGCGCGGGCGACTTCGAGGATCCGCCGGAGCTGCCCGAGCCGCTGTAGCGGAGCGTCTCCGGCTCAACGGTGCCGGAAGCTCGGTTCGCGCTTCTCACGGAACGCCGCCATCCCTTCCTTCTGGTCGGCCGTGTCGAACAGGCCGGTGAAGAGCTCGGCCTCGACGGCGATGCCCTGCTCGAGCGGCACCTCGAGCGCCGCATCCATCGCCGCCTTCGCGGCGCGCAGGGCCGGCAGCGACTTCGCCGCGATGCCGGCGGCGACCGACTGCGCCTCGTCGAGCAGCTCGGCAGCGGGCACGACGCGCGAGACGAGCCCGATGCGCTCCGCCTCCTCGGCGCGCACGCGCCGCCCGGTGAGGATGATCTCGGCCGCCTTCGGGTAGCCGACCGCGCGCACGAGCCGCTGCGTGCCGCCGATGCCGGGGATCACGCCGAGGCTCAGCTCGGGCAGCCCGAAGACGGCGGTGTCGGCGGCCAGGATGATGTCGCACATGAGCGCCAGCTCGCAGCCGCCGCCGAGCGCGTAGCCCGACACCGCGGCGATCACCGGCTTCTGCACGTGCGCGAAGTCGAGCCACGCCTCGAAGTGCCCGCGCCCATCCGCCCCGCTCTGCCGCATCTCGGCGGCCGACCGGTCGGCCATCTCCTTGATGTCGGCGCCGGCGGCGAACGCCTTCTCGGAGCCGCTGACGACGATCGCGCCGACGCCGTCGTCGGCGTCGAGCTCGGTCGCGACCGCGACGAGCTCGCGCATGAGCTGCGCGTTGAGGGCGTTGAGCGCCTCGGGCCGGTCGAGGTGGATCCAGGCGACGCGCTCGCGCCGCTCGACGCGGATGGTCTCGAGCTCGGTCATGCGCGCTCCTCCTGCTGCGGTCGGGTGGGCAGTGCCAGGTCGCCCTCGGGCACGGGGGCGAAGCAGGCCTCCACCATCGCAGGCGTGACGCCCGCGAGCGAGGCCGGGCGCCAGCGCGGCCGGCGATCCTTGTCGACGAGCTGCGCGCGCACGCCCTCGGCGAAGTCGGGCGCGAGCGACACGTGCCGCGAGACCCGGAGTTCCTGCACGAGCGCCTCCTCGAGCGAGCCGAGCCGCCGGGCGCGCCGCAGCGCCGCGAGCGTCACCGCGACGGCGAAGGGCGAGCGCTCGGCGATGGTGTCGGCCATGGCGACGCCCTCGTCGCCGGCGGCGCGCAGCCGCGCGACGATGAGCGCCGGGTCGTCGCCGGCGAAGGCGTGGTCGATGAGCGGCCGGTTCGCCCGGAGCGTGCCGGCGGGCGGGGCGGTCGCGAGGCGCGCGACGGCGTCGTCCGGATGCGTCGTCTCGAGCAGCGCGAGCAGCTCTGGCACGCGGTCGTCGGGCACGTGCACATCGGAGAGGCCGAGCGCGATCGCGTCGGCTGCGCCGAAGTGGTCGCCCGTGAGCGCCGCGCGGGTGCCGAGCTCGCCGCTGCGGCGCGTGAGCAGCCAGGTGGCGCCGACGTCGGGCACGAAGCCGATCGTCACCTCGGGGAAGCCGATGCGGGTGCTGCCGGTGGCGACGCGGTGGCTCGCGTGGCCCGAGATGCCGACGCCGCCGCCGAGCACGATGCCGTGCTGGATCGCGACGACGGGCTTCGGGAAGCGCGCGATCGCGGCGTTCATCGCGTACTCGTCGCGCCAGAAGCGCGCGGCGCCGCGGCCGCCGTTCGACTGCACGTCGTCGCGGAGGCTCACGACGTCGCCGCCGGCGCAGAGCGCCCGCTCCCCCGCGCCCGTGATCGCCACGCGCTCGACCGCGTCGTCCGCTGCCAGCGTGCGCAGCGCATCCGCCACGTCCCGCACCATCGCGTGCGTGAGCGCGTTGAGCGCCCGCTGCCGGTCGAGCACGATCACGCCGAGCGCGCCACGGCGCTCGACGCGCACGTGCTCGTGCTCGGCGGGCGGCGCGCTCGCGCTCGTGCTCGCGCTCGGTGTCGGCTCGGTCATCGCGCCCCCAGCATGGCGCGGCCGACGATCATGCGCATCATCTCGTTGGTGCCCTCGAGGATGCGGTGCACGCGCAGGTCGCGCACGACGCGCTCGATGCCGTACTCGTGCAGGTAGCCGTAGCCGCCGTGCAGCTGCAGCGCCTCGTCGGCGACGCGGAAGCCCGCGTCGGTCGCGAACCGCTTGGCCATCGCGCACGCGACCTGCGCGTCGGGATCCTTCGCGTCGAGCTTCGCCGCCGCCCGCTCGACGAGGGCGCGGGCGGCCTGCAGCTCGGTCTCCATGTCGGCGATCTGGAACTGCACGTGCTGCCGCGACGCGAGCGGCTGGCCGAACGTGGCGCGGTCCTTGACGTACGCGATGCTGCGCTCGAGCGCCCACTGCGCGCCGCCGATCGAGCAGGCTGCGATGCCGAGGCGGCCGCCGTTCAGCCCGCGCATCGCGATGCCGAAGCCGTCGCCCTCCTCGCCGAGCCGGTCGGCCGCGGGCACGCGCACGCCGTCGAGGATCACCTGGCGCGTGGGCTGCGCGTTCCAGCCCATCTTGTGCTCGTCGGGGCCGAAGGAGAGGCCGGATGCGTCGCCCGGCACGATGAAGGCGGTCATGCCGTGCGATCCCTGCCGGTCGGGGTCGCTGCCGCCCGTGCGCGCCATGACGACGTAGACGGCCGACGAGCCCGCGCCCGAGATGAACTGCTTCGTGCCGGTGAGGACGTAGTCGTCGCCGTCGCGCACGGCCGTGGTGGCGACCGCGGCGGCGTCGGAGCCGGCGCCGGGCTCGGTGAGGCAGTAGCTCGCGAGGTCGTCCATCGAGCACAGGCGCGGGAGCCATCGCTGGCGCTGCTCGTCGGCGCCGAACTCGTCGATCATCCAGGCGACCATGTTGTGGATCGAGAGGTACGCGGCGACGGCCACGTCGCCGCGGGCGAGCTCCTCGTAGATGGCGACGGAGTCGGCGCGGGTGAGGCCCGAGCCGCCGACGTCCTCGCCGACGACGATCGCGCCGAGCCCGAGCGAGCCCGCCTCGCGCAGCGTCTCGACGGGGAACTCCTTGTCAGCGTCCCGCTGGTTCGCGAAGGGCGCGAGTCTCGCCTCGGCGAAGTCGCGCACCGCCTCGACGAGCGCGGCGCGCTCCTCTGCGGTGGCCTGGGCGGCCATCGTGCCGGCGGTGCTGGTGGCGGACATGCGCTCACGACCCCTTCGTCGCATCCGTTGTGCGTCCACGTAGATAGATGGACGTCCACATATCTACCATCCCGGGCTCGCGGCGCGCCAGCGCAGCGATGCCATCTGCCCGCGCATCGTTCGTCGACCGGCCAGGTGTGGCGCCGGCCGGATAGTCCGGCCGGCCGTGCACTGGGCCGGTTGACGAACGGCGACGAGGAGGCGGCGGGGCGCGACGGACTGCCCGCGCGGTTGAGGAAGAGCGGATGCGGTCGCTACCGTCAGGGGCGATGGCGCCGACGGCGGCGCCCGCGAAGGGTGCGCATGGACATCACGGGACAGGTGGCCCTCGTCACCGGCGGAGCATCGGGGCTCGGCCTCGCGACCACGAAGGCACTGCTCGCGCAGGGCGCGCGAGTCGTGGTGCTCGACCTGGGCAGCACGCCCGCCGCCGAGGCGGCCGCAGCGATCGAGGGCGTGACCGTGGTCGCCGCCGACGTGCGCGACGAGGCGCAGGTCTCGGCCGCCCTCGACGCCGCCGACGCGCTCGGCGACCTGCGCGTCGTGGTCAACTGCGCCGGCGTCGGCGACGCCGCGACGGTGCTCGGCAAGCAGGGCCCGTTCCCGCTCGCCCAGTTCCAGCGGGTGATCGACATCAACCTCGTCGGCACCTTCAACGTCATCCGCCTCGCCGTCGAGCGGATGGCGCGCACCGAGCCGATCGGCGAGGAGCGGGGCGTGATCGTGAGCACCGCATCCGTCGCCGCCTTCGACGGCCAGATCGGGCAGGCCGCCTACACCGCGTCGAAGGCGGGCGTCGCCGGCATGACGCTGCCGATCGCGCGCGAGCTCGCGGCGCTGCGGATCCGCGTCAACACGATCGCCCCGGGCCTGTTCGACACGCCCCTGCTCGCGGCGCTGCCCGAGCCGGCGCGCATCTCGCTCGGCCAGCAGGTGCCGCACCCGGCCCGACTCGGCGACCCCGCCGAGTTCGGCCTGCTCGTGACGCAGATCGTCGCGAACCCGATGCTCAACGGCGAGACCATCCGGCTCGACGGCGCCATCCGCATGGCGCCGAGATAGGGGGATCGGATGCGCTCCGACTACTACGACGACGACCACGCCTCGTTCCGCGAGAGCGTGCGGGAGTTCGCCGCGCGCCACGTCGCCCCGCACTACGACGACTGGGAGCGCGACGGCCTCATCGACCGCGACCTCTACCGGCGGATGGGCGAGGCGGGCCTGATCGGCATCGCCATCCCCGAGCGCTTCGGCGGCATGGAGGTCGACGACTACCGGTTCCGCATGGTGATCAGCGAGGAGCTCGCACGCGTCGGCGCTGCGGCGCTCAACGCCACGCTCGGCGTGCACGACGACATCGTCATCCCGTACCTCCTCGACCTGGCGAGCGCGGAGCAGCAGGAGCGGTGGCTCCCGGGCATGGCCGCCGGCACCTCGATCGGCGCGATCGGCATGACCGAGCCCGGCGCCGGCAGCGACCTGCAGGGCATCCACTCGAGCGCCGTCCGCGACGGCGACGGCTGGGTGCTGAACGGCTCGAAGACCTTCATCACCAACGGCATCCACGCCGACAAGGTGCTCGTCTTCGCGCGCACCGACCCGGCGGCGGGCTCCCGCGGCTTCACGCTCTTCCTCGTCGAGGAGGGCATGGCCGGCTTCGAGCGCGGCCGCAAGCTCGAGAAGGTGGGCCTCCACTCGCAGGACACCGCCGAGCTCTTCTTCCGCGACGTGCGCATCCCCGACGCCAACGTCGTGGGCGAGCCCGGCATGGGGCTCGTCTATCTCATGCAGCGACTGCCGCGCGAGCGGCTCTCGATCGCGACCGGCGCGCTCTCGTCGGCCGAGGCCGCCTACGCGTGGGGCCGCGACTACGTCTTCCAGCGCTCGGCGTTCGGCGGCCTGATCGGCGACCTGCCGACGGTGCGGTTCACGCTCGCCGAGCTCGAGACCGAGCTCGACATCGCGCGCGCCTACCTCGAGCGCTGCGTGCTGGCGCTCAACGAGGGGCACCTGACGACCGTCGACGCGTCGAAGGCGAAGTGGTGGGCGACCGAGCTCGAGCAGCGGGTCATCACCCGCAGCCTGCAGCTGCACGGCGGCTACGGCTTCATGGAGGAGTACCCGATCGCGCGCGCGTTCCGCGACTCGCGGGTGCAGACCATCTACGGCGGCACGACCGAGATCATGAAGGAGATCATCGGCCGCGACATCGCCAAGCGCGCGAAGCCGTAGCGGCGCGCGACCGGCGGGAGGGTGACGGATGCGTGAGGCAGTGATCGTCGACGCGGTGCGCACCGCGTCGGGCCGGGGCAAGCCCGGCGGAGCGCTCTCGGGGGTGCACCCCGTCGACCTGCTCGCCTCGGTGCTCGAGCAGCTCGTGGCGCGCACCGGCATCGACCCGGCGACGATCGACGACGTGATCGGCGGCTGCGTGCAGCAGGTCGGCGAGCAGTCGGGCAACGTCACGCGCAGCGCCCTGCTCGCAGCCGGCTTCCCCGAGCACGTGCCCGGCACATCCGTCGACCGGCAGTGCGGCTCGAGCCAGCAGGCCGCCACCTTCGCGGCGCAGGCGATCATGGCCGGCGCGCAGGACATCGTGATCGCGTGCGGCGTCGAGTCGATGAGCCGCATCCCGCTCGGCACGGCGGCGATCGGGCGCGACATCCACGGCTCGCGGCTCGCCGAGCGCTACCCCGACGGGCTCGTGCACCAGGGCATCTCGGCCGAGCTCATCGCGGCGAAGTGGGGGCTGTCGCGCGCCGAGCTCGACGACTTCGCCGCCCGCTCGCACGAGCTCGCGGCGGCGGCCGGCGCCGGCGGGCGCTTCGACGGCGAGCTCGTGCCGATCGACCTCGGCGACGGGCGGCAGCACCGCGTCGACGAGACGGTGCGTGCCGCGACGACGCGCGAGGGGCTCGCGGGCCTCGGCCCCTCGTTCGAGCACCCGCGCTACGCCGAGCGCTTCCCCGAGATCGCGTGGCGCATCACGCCCGGCAATGCATCGCCGCTCACCGACGGGGCGTCGGCGGCGCTCATCATGTCGCGCGAGACGGCGGATGCTCTGGGGCTCCGCCCGCGAGCGCGCTTCGTCGCGTCGTCGGTCGTCGGCGACGACCCGATCATGATGCTCACGGGGCCCATCCCGGCAACGGCGAAGGTGCTCGCGAGGGCCGGGCTCGGGATCGGCGACATCGACGCGTTCGAGGTGAACGAGGCGTTCGCGTCGGTGCCGCTCGCGTGGCTGCGGGAGACGGGCGCGCCGCTCGAGCGGGTGAACCCGCGCGGCGGCGCGATCGCGCTCGGGCACGCGCTCGGCTCGTCGGGCACGCGGCTGCTCGCGACGCTCCTCGGGCAGCTCGAGCAGACCGGCGGCCGCTACGGCCTGCAGACGATGTGCGAGGGCGCCGGCATGGCGAACGCGACGATCATCGAGCGGCTGGGCTGAGTCGCGCCATCCGCTCGTCGAACCGCGCCCGCCCTCCGCGCGTCGAGCCGCGCCCGCCCTCCGCTCGTCGAGCCGCGCCCGCCCTCCGCTCGTCGAGCCGCGCCCGCCCTCCGCTCGTCGAGCCGCGCCCGCCCTCCGCTCGTCGAGCCGCGCCCGCGCTCCGCTCGTCGAGCCGCGCCCGCAGGGCGCGAGTCGAGACGACGCTGCTGATCTCGCGCCCAGAGCTCCGCGAATATAGGGACAGTGGCGCTCATCCGCCGCCGATGACAGCCACTGGCCCTATACCTGCGAGGCGCGCGGGCGCGAGCCCCGGATGCGCCGGGCGAGCGCGGCCGCGCGGCGCGAGGAGGCGGTGGGGCCGGCTCAGGCCGCCGCGCTCCCGCGCTCCGCGAGCGCGCGCTCGATGTCGTCGCGCAGCTCGTCGGGCGTCGTCGTCGGGGCGAACCGCTCGATCACGCGGCCGTCGCGGCCGATGAGGAACTTCGTGAAGTTCCACTTGATCGCGCCGCCGAGCTTCCCCTTCTTCTCCTCCTTGAGCCACTGGAAGACCGGGTGCGTGTCGGGGCCGTTGACCGCGATCGGCGCGAACATCGGGAACGAGACCCCGTAGTTGCGCTGGCAGACCTCGGCGATCTGGTCGACCGAGTCGTGCTCCTGCTTGAACGAGTCGGAGGGGAAGCCGAGCACGACGAGCCCCTCGTCCTGCAGCTCGCGGTGCAGCTGCTCGAGGCCCTCGAACTGCGGCGTCAGCCCGCACTGGCTCGCGGTGTTCACGACCAGCACCACCTTGCCCTCGAACGCGCCGAGGTCGACCTCGCCGCCGGTGAGTGCCTCTGCCTGGAAGTCGCTGAGCGTCGTCATGCCGACCACCCTGCCGGGCCTTGCTATGCGCGGCCCGAGAGCGGCGCATCCGCCTCAGTCCGAGTGCGTCGGCGCGGGTCGCTCGAGGCCGTCGAAGGGCGCGATGCCCGAGCGGTAGGCGTGCTCGTCGACTTCGGAGATGACGGTGGCGCCGACCGTGATCGCGAGCTGCTGCTGCGGAGCCGAGCTCGCGTCCTCGGGCGCACCGACTCCGCGATCGACGTCGCTCAGCACCACGGAGACCCACTCGGCGCCCCTCGACGCGGCGCCGAGCCACAGCCACATCGCTGACGGATCGAGCGAGCCGTGCTGCGCGACCACGTCGGCATCGCGCTCCGCCCGGCTCTGCTGCGGCAGCGGCGCCCGGTCGAAGTCCCAGACGATGGCGTCGAAGCCG
The DNA here is from genome assembly GCF_022983135.1 of Agrococcus sp. SCSIO52902. Lineage (GTDB taxonomy): Bacteria > Actinomycetota > Actinomycetes > Actinomycetales > Microbacteriaceae > Agrococcus > Agrococcus sediminis. The sequence goes on along the minus strand of NZ_CP095269.1, from coordinate 1,165,421 downwards.
TGCCGAGCGAGCTCGGTGTCGAGGGCGGCGGCGAGCGCGGGCCAGTCGTCCGGCGCCTGCGCGACCCACAGCCCGGCGGAGTTGGAGGTGCGGTGCATCGTCGCACCGCCGTAGCCGTTGCCGTCGTGCTCGAAGACGCCGCCCTCGTCTGCGCGCTCCCAGGCGAGTCCCGGGGCATGTGCGTCGACAGCGCGCTGCAGGTCGTCGAGCAGCAGCTCGCCGACCTCCTCGACCTGCTCGGCGCGCGGCGCGGCCAGCACATCGGCGGGGTCGACGTACGGCTCGCCGGGGTAGTCGGCCCACGACAGCTCGACCTGCTGACCGCCGGGGCCGGTCACGATCGTGGTGGGCGAGGGCGGTTGCACCAGCGCGCAGCCCGCCAGCACGCCGACGAGCGCGATCGCTGCGAAGGCGATGGAGGGGCGGCTGCGGCTGTGCATGGGCTCAGGCTGGCACGCGCCGGTCAGCGCGTGGCCGGATGGGCCCCTGAATCATCCGCGAGGAGGACACCCTCCGCGCTCACTCGTCCGGTGTCGCGGCGCGGGGGCCAGGGCTCGCGGGCGCGGTCGCGGCCGCCGCATCGAGCCGGCGACCGGCCCACACCGCGGCGGCCGCGAGCAGCACGCCGACCGCGGCGACGAGGATCAGCCAGCGGAAGTCGACCGCGACGAGGAGCGCCGATCCGAGCGCGAGCAGCAGCATCTGCGGCACGTTGATCGACACGTTGAGGGCCGCCGACGTGCGGCCCTGCAGGCGCGGCGGCGTCAGCCGCATGCGCAGCGTGACGACGCCGACGATCACCCACGGCACGCCGAACCCGATGAGGCTCTGCACCGCGCCCAGCCCGGCCCAGCGCATCCACGCCTCCGCGAGCGGCCACTGCACGAGCGCCCACGCGGCGAGCGTGCCGAGCCCGAGGAGCGCCAGCCCCCAGCCGACCAGGCGGCGCTCGCCGATGCGGCGCAGCATCCAGGCGGCGCAGAGGCCGCCGGCGAGCGCGCCGACGCCCTGGATCGCCTGCGCGGGGCCGAGGGCCGCGGGCCCCTCCTGCAGGCCGTGCTCGACGAGCGGGAAGATCGTGGCGTTCAGCAGGCCCGTGAGGCCGAAGCCGGCGGCGACCGCGATCGTGAGCAGCCGCAGCAGCGGGTCGGCGAGGAGCGCGCGGAAGCCCGCCGAGAGCCCGTGCCAGTACGTCTCGCCCTCGAGGCGCGGCTGCGGCTCGGACTCCTGCAGGCGGATGGTCGACATCATCACCGCCATCACGAGGAAGCCGGCGGTCGCGAGCGCGATGACCGCCCACGGGCCGGCCGCGACGTAGAGCGCGGCGCCGAGCGCCGGGCTCACGATGCGGCAGCCGTTGTCGATCGAGGTGAAGATGCCGTTCGCGCCCGCGAGCTCCTCGTCGGGCAGCAGGTCGCGCAGCAGCCCCGACTGCGCCGCGGCGGTGAGGTAGGCGGCCAGGCCGTAGCCGAACGTGGCGGCGTAGATGAGCCACACGTGCTGCGCGCCCTGCACGAGCAGGAGCGTGAGCACGACGGCGGCGGTGCCGAGGTTGGTGGCGATGAGCAGGGGCCTCCGGTGCACGCGGTCGGCGAGCTGGCCGGCGAACGGCGCGAGCAGCGCCGGCAGGCCGATGAAGAGGAACACGAGCGCGCCGGCCGCGTCGGAGCCGGTGAGCTCCTTCACCCAGATGGCGAGCACGAGGTAGAGGGCGCTGTCGCCGAGGTTGGTGGCGACCCAGCCGACCATGAGGCGCCGGTAGGCCGGGCGGCGCATGGGGCTCGGCGGCCTGGGGGCGGATGCGACGGGTGCGGTGGCGGCGGCGGTGCCGGTCATGGCGGGTCTCCTCGGGGAGGGGCGGCGGGGTGGAGGCGCGGCGAGCGAGGGTGGGGTCGTCTCGATACGGCCCTGCGGGCCTACTCGACGAGCGGGGGGACGGGCGGGGTCGTCTCGATACGGCCCTGCGGGCCTACTCGACGAGCGGGGGTGGTGGGGGCGGGGTCGTCTCGATACGGCCCTGCGGGCCTACTCGACGAGCGGGAGGGGTGAGGCGGCGCGCTACGGCGTCGGCTCGGACGCCGGGTCGGGGTTGACCGCGCCGAAGAAGTGGGCCTTGCGGCTGCCCGAGGGGCGGGTCGCCGGGTCGGCCTCGCGGCCGTGGAAGCGCTCGGTGAGCCGGGCGATGTCGCCCGAGAGCTCCGAGAGCTCCTCGGCCGTCGCCCAGAAGGTCGAGAGGTTGACGGTGACGCCCTCGACCCACTCCGGCTCCTCGGCGCGGGTCATGAAGAAGTCGACGAGGCGAGCGGCCTCGTGCTGCACGTAGAGCGCGCCGATCGTGGCGGAGGTGCGCAGCGATGCCGGGTCGGAGGGGTCGGGGCGCAGGTCGCGGCTGCGGTGGGCGGGCCGCCACGGCTTCGACGTGCCCTGCGCCTCGGCGCGCTCGATGAAGCCGGCCTTGGCGAGGGAGCGCAGGTGGAACGAGCAGTTCGAGGGGCTCTCCCCCACCTGCTCGGCGATCTGGGTGGCCGTCGCCTCGCCCAGCTCGTCGATGACGGCGAGGATCTCGACGCGCAGCGGGTGCGCGAGCGCCCGCAGCACCGCGGGGTCGCTCGTGCGCAGGTCGGGCTTGTCGTGCCGGCCCTCGCTGCGCTGCTGCGCGTCGCGCTCCTCAGCCATGCTCAGATCCAACCACGCTGGATCATCGCCTCCGCGCGTACGCGGTCGTAGCGGCGCTCGGTGCGCTCCGCCTCGAGCCGTGCGCGGTGCCGCTCGTCGGCGCTCATGCCGATGACGCGGAGCGTCGTGGTGCGGATGCGGTCGGTGCGTCCCATGGGATGCCTCCTCGGTCTGTGCCGGCGATGGTCCCTGGGTGGTGCCGACATCCGAAAGAATACTTTCAAAGCATTCGCTTCGCAACAGTTCTTTCAAAAGAACCGCTTCGGCGTGTCGGGCGGTGCCGCGGGCACGACTGAGGGCCCCGACACCGTCACGGCGTCGGGGCCCGGTCGGCGACTCAGCAGCGCCGTGAGGTGCGGCTCAGGAGCCCGCGAGCTCCTCGGCGCTGAGCTCGACCCAGGGGCCTGCCGGGTTGATGACGAGCGATGAGAGGGTGCTGCTGCCGCGCAGCATCTCGAGCACCTTGGTGGTGGTGGTGGGGATGACGCCGTCGCGCGGCTCGCGGGCCGCGACCTCGGGCGCCGACGTGTAGGCGAGCAGCGCGACGGTGCCGTCGGGCCGCCGGCTCACCCGCAGCCGGGGCTTGCCCTCGTGCACCTGGCCGGCCTCGAGCGCGCCGGCGAGCAGCAGCGGCGCGTCGACGCGCAGCGCCGCGAGCACGTCGGCGGGCGTGGCGAGGCCGGCGTCGGCCGCGGCGATGACGCGCTGCAGGGCCTCGTTGCGGGGGTGGCGCAGCGCGCCGTCGATGTCGGCCGACGAGAGCGCGGCGGTCGTCTCGGCCGGGTCGATGAAGAGCCAGCCGGCGCCCTGCCGCTTCGCCATCTCGAGCACAGCGGAGGCCGGCTGCGCGACCGACTGCACGCGCGTGCCCTCGGGGTGCATGCGGGCGATCTCGTCGTTGCTCGTGAAGGCGAGCAACGCCCGCTTGCCGTCGGGGCCGACCCTGCTGCTGATGCGGATGCGGGCGCGCTCCTGCAGGCGGCCGTCCTTGACCTCCATGTCGGAGCCCGTCGCGTCGAGCAGCAGCTCGCCGGCGAGCGCCGCGCGCAGCACGTGCACGACGGTCTCGGGCTTGGGGTCGGCGGCGAACGCCGCGACCGCTCGGCGCAACCGCGCGTTGTCGACCAGCTGTCCGCTCATGGCCCCACGCTATCCCGTGCGAGACATCTCACCGTTGACGTATATAAGCGGCGATGCAACCATTGCCCCATGCACGCGCTCGACGTCCTCGGCGATCCCGTGCGGCGACGCATCCTCGAGCTGCTCGCCGACGGCGAGGCGAGCGCGGGCGCGATCGCCGCCGCGATCGGCGCGGAGTTCGGGATCAGCCAGCCCGCCGTGAGCCAGCACCTGCGGGTGCTGCGGGAGCAGGGCTTCGCGACCGTGCGGCCCGAGGGCCAGCGGCGCCTCTACGCCGTCGACCCGGCCGGGCCCCGAGCGGCCCGCGAGTGGCTGAGCGCCTTCGACGCCTTCTGGATCCCGAGGCTCGCCGCGCTCGACACCGAGCTCGCGCGCGGGCGGAGGCGGCGACGGCTCGCAGCGGAGCGCGAGGGCGGCGCAGCGGCACCGGTCGCCTCCGACGCCGGCCGGGCCGACGCATCCGCCCATGACGACGGCGAGGGCGACCGCCCCGCCTCCCCCACCCCGACGAAGGAGCGATGACCATGGTGGATGTGCTGGCCCAGCTGGGCGCGGTCGACCGGACGGTGCAGGGCACCCAGATCGATGGCGAGCCCGCGCGGCTGCAGAGCCTCGCGCAGACCTACGACGCGCCGATCGACGACGTGTGGGATGCGGTGACGAGCCCGGAGCGCATCGCGCGGTGGTTCCTGCCGGTCTCGGGCGAGCTGCGGCTCGGCGGCCGCTACCAGCTCGAGGGCAACGCGGGTGGCGAGGTGCTCGAGTGCGAGCCGCCGGCCGACGGCGCGGCCCGCTACCGCGCGACGTGGGAGTTCGGCGGCGGCGTGACCTGGCTGACCGTGCGGCTCGCGAGCCTCGGCGAGCGCACGCGGCTCGTGCTCGAGCACGTGGCCCGCGAGGCGGACGTGCCGGCCGAGATGCGGGAGACCTTCGGGCCGGGCGCGACCGGCGTCGGCTGGGACGGCGGCCTGCTGGGCCTCGGGCTGCACCTGGCCGCGCCTGACACGGCGATGACGCCGGCCGAGGGCGAGGCGTGGGCGGCGACCGAGGAGGGCAACGCCTTCTACCGGGGCGCGGCCGACGCGTGGGCCGAGGCCTCGATCGCGGCCGGCACCGATCGCGAGACGGCCCGGCGGCAGGCGGATGCGACGTACGGGTTCTACACGGGCACGCTCGACCTGGGCGGCGGCGCGTAGGCGGGCTGCCTGCGGCGGACGCCTGCGTGCACGGATCGAGGAGCGGTCACCGGATGAGGACGGCGCGTCCTCGATCCGTGCGCGAGGCCTGGATCGTCCTCGCCCGGTGACGGGTCAGGCGCGACGCGCCGCGTCGCGCGGGCGCAGCGCCCCGCCCATCCACCGCCATGCCCCGGCCCCAGCCATGGCGCCGACCACGGTGCCGATGAACCCGGCGGCCAGCGCCGCGATGGCGAAGCTCGTCGCCGGGTCGCCCTCGGGCTCCAGCAGGGAGGTCACGATCGCGACGGCCACGGCGACGAGGTGCACGGGCACGGTCGCGATCGCGGCCGCGGCCGCCGTGATGCCGAGCGCGCGGCCCGCTCCCCAGCGCCGCAGCCGCAGCCAGCTCAGCAGCAGGCCCAGCAGGCACAGCACGGTGCCGATGGCGACGACGCCGACGGTGATCGGCGTCACGATCTCGGCGATGCCGTCCGCGACCGGGTTCACGCCCGACCACAGGTAGACGAGGGGCGTGATGAGGGCGGAGACCCCGACGATGAACGCCCAGAAGAGCAGGATGACGCCGCCGAGCGCCGTCCCGACGCCGAGCAGCGCGCCGCTCGCGGCGCCGAGTCGCAGCAGCCGACGGCGCTCCGCGTCGGTGAGCGGCGGGCGCGGCGCGGCGGGCTGCTGCCACGTGACCCGAGGGTGCGCGGCGAGCTGCTGCGGCATCGACTGCGGGTGCGGCCAGGTCGGCTGCGGCGGCTGCCACGGCTGCGGGGCGCCCTGCGGCGGGAGGCTCATGCCGCGACCGTAGGGGCGCACGCCTGCGAACCCGCTGGGATGCGCGCGGGTGCCGCGGGTGGCGTCACCGGACGGCGACCGTCAGCAGCACCGCCGCATCCGTCACCGCGTCGAGCGCGTGCCGCTCGTCGGGGATGCCGACCACGTCGCCGGCCGACGCCTCGAGCTCGCCCGCGGCCCAGCGCAGCCGCACCGTGCCGGTGAGCACCTGCAGCGTCGCCTCGCCGCCCGCCTCGTGCTCGTCGAGACCGCGCCCCGCCGCGAGCCCCATCACCGTCTGGCGCAGCGCCGCGTCGCGGCCCGATCGGATCGACCGCCCGGCTCGCCCGCTGCTCGCCTCGCGGGCGGCGGCGAGCAGCTCGTCGGCGAGCGAGGGCAGGTGCACGGGGTCCATGGAGCCATCATGCCGCGCGGGCGTCCGCGGCTCTACCCTCGGCATCAGCGAAGGCGCGCTGAGAGCGCGAGCTCAGGAGGCGACGATGACGACGGATGCGACCCGGCCGGGGGCGGACGAGGAGCCGGTCGTGCGCGCCTCGCGCATCCTCGCGACGACGGGCGAGCTCGGCGCCGCAGCCGGCCCGGACGCCCGCGGCGCGATCTGGCGGCTCGAGGAGGCCGAGCGGCACCTCGACGCGAACGTGATCGCGCTGCCGCCGGGCGAGCGCATCGAGGCGCACGCCGGCCCGGACGAGGACGTGCTGTGGCACGTGATCGCAGGCTCGGGCGCGCTCTCGACCGACGACGGCGAGCTCGAGCTGCTGCCGGGCGCCATCGTGTGGCTGCCGCGGCGCTCGACGCGCGCCGTCATCCCCGGCCCCGAGGGCCTCCGCTACCTCTCCGTGCATCGCCGCAAGCCCGGCCTCGGGATCGGTCGCGCGCCCGCGTGATGCGGCGCCGCAGCCGGAATCGAGCGCCCTGGCGCTGAAGACGCACGCTTTCGCCCGTCGCGACCCCTCGCCGCGCCAGCACCTTGCGCGAACGCCCGATACGCGCGCGCCCGCGCCGCTAGATTCGGCAGGTGTGAGCGCCACCGCCCCCGAAGCCGTCATCCTGATCCGCGCGCTGCAGTTCCGGCCCAACCCGGCGACCGCGGCCGACAACGCCTTCCAGGCCGAGCCCGACGACGGCGAGACGCCCGACGAGACCGCCGCGAAGGCGCTCGCCGAGATGGACGCGGTCGCCGAGGCGCTCCGGGCGGTCGGCGTCACGGTGCACGTGTTCGAGGACGAGGACCACACGCGCCCCGACAGCGTGTTCCCCAACAACTGGCTCTCCACCCACGCCGGCGGCGCCGTCGCCGTCTACCCCATGTACGCATCCAACCGCCGGCATGAGCGCCGGACCGACGTGCTCGAGATGCTGAAGAGCACGTACCGGGTGCAGACGATCATCGACTACTCGGGGCTCGAGCCCGACGGCATCTTCCTCGAGGGCACCGGCGCGATGGTGCTCGACCACGTCTCGCGCGTCGCGTACATGGCGCGCAGCCACCGCGCCGACACGAACGTGCTCGAGCGGTTCTGCACCGACTTCATGTACGAGCCGATGGTCTTCGACGCCGTCGACGCCGACGGCGTGCCCGTCTACCACACCAACGTCATCGCGTGCGTGGGCACCGACGTGGCGCTCTTCGCGCTCGACATGATCCCGGATGCGCGGCGTCGGCAGGAGGTGCGCGAGCGGCTCGAGGTGCACTGCCGGAAGGTCGTCGAGCTCACCGAGGAGCAGGTGCGCGAGTTCGCCGGGAACGCGGTGGAGCTCTCGGGTCGCCGGCCCGACGGTCGCCGCCGCACGATCATGGCGATGTCGGAGCGGGCGCGCAGGTCGCTGCGGCCCGACCAGATCGCGATGATCGAGGAGTCGTGCGAGATCGTCGCGGTCGACATCCCCACGATCGAGCTCGCGGGCGGCTCGGTTCGCTGCATGATCGCGGGCGTGCACCTCGACCCGCGGCCCGCGCGCGAGCCCGAGCTCACCGAGGCGGTCGAGGCGATCGCCGAGGAGCCCGAGACGATGGACGGCGCCGAGGCGGCGTCGGAGCTGGAGACCGCGGGCTGAGCCGACGGCGGCGGATGCCCGCGGCGCCGGGCGTCAGAGTCGCGCGGCGGCCCGCGCGACGTGCGGCCCGGCGTTCCAGCCGGCGACGCCCGTGAGCGCCCCGCCCTCGTCGGCGAACTCGGTGAGCAGCCCGCCGCCGTCGAGCTCGGCGACGGTCTCGCGCGCATCCGCCCCCCGCACGCCGCGGCCCACGATGACGGCGCCGTGCACCATGAGCGTGAAGCCCGTCGTCGATGCCCAGGGACCTGGGTCGTCGCCGAGCCCGAGGTCGTGGAGGACCGTGCGCGCCGCATGCGCGCCCTGCGCCACCGCAGCGTCCCAGTGGTGGGCCCGCGCCGCACCCGTCGGTGGGTGCGCGACGCTGCCGGCGGCGTAGATCCCCGCCCCCGCCTCGGCCCGCAGGCGGTCGTCGACGGGGATCGCCCCGTCGAAGCCCGCCCACGCTGCATCCGCGCGCGAGCCGACGGCCACGAGCACGGCGTCGGCGGCGATCTCGGTGCCGTCGGAGAGCTCGACGACGGCGGCATCGCCGGCGCCGGCGCCGGGCGCGGCGCGGATCGCGCGGACCTCGGCGCCCAGTCGCGCGTCGACCCGCTCGGACTGCAGCGCTGCGAGCCGCCCGGCGATCTCGGCGCCGAGGGCCGCGCGGAGCGGTAGGGGCGAGCGGCCGATCAGCGTGACGCGGGCACCCGCTGAGGCGAAGTGGCTCGCGACCTCGGCGCCGATGAACCCCGCCCCCAGCACGACGAGCCTCGCGCCCGAGGGCTCGGGGATCGCGCGGCGCAGCGCCTCGGCGTCCGGCGCGCGGTGCATCGCGTGCAGCCGCACCGCCGGGTCGACGGCGATCGCCGCGTCGAGGGTGCGCGGGGCGCTGCCGGGTGCGAGCACGACCGCGATGCCGCGCAGGACCCGGCCGTCGTCCAGGACGATGGCCCGCTCCGTGCCGTCGAGGCGCGCGGCGCGGGCGTCGATCACCTCGACATCCGGCAGCGGCGGGAGCGCGATCTGCTCGGCCGTCAGCAGTCCGGGCAGCACCCCCTTGTCGACGAGGGTGCGGTTGATCGGCGCGGCGCCCTCGCCGTTGATCAGTCGGATGGGCCCGGAGAACCCTTCGGTCCGGAGTGCACGGGCGCAGCCGTGCCCCGCCGCCCCGGCACCCACGATCAGCACTGCCTGCTCGAACGACGACATCCGTCCCGCCTCTCCTCGCGACCGCTTGCGCGGATACCCCCCTGGGGTATACCTTTCACGGTAACAGCACGGAGGGCCGATCGGGCCCGCGGATCCAGGAGGCGACCATGACGACGACCGAGTACCAGGTGACCGGGATGACCTGCGGCCACTGCGAGGGCGCGATCCGCAGCGAGGTCGGCCAGATCGCCGGCGTCTCCGGCATCGAGGTCAGCGCCGCCACCGGCCACCTCGCGGTCTCGACCGCAGGCGACGCGCCCGTCGACGACGCGGCCGTGCTCGCCGCCGTCGAGGAGGCCGGCTACGAGGCACGCGTCGCCTGACGCACCACGGTGCCCGCCCGCATCGGCACGCACCGCATCCCGCTCCGCTCCCCACGCAGCCCCGACGAAGAGGACCCGATGAACACTCCCGCCCGTCTCAGCATCTACGGCCTCGGCCTGGTCGCCGCCTTCGGCGCAGCCTTCCTGGTCGCCGGCGCGGTGGTGCCCGACTCCGCCGTCGAGGCTCGCGCCGCAGAGGTCGAGGAGGGCCATGGCGCCCACGAGGAGACGGTGCTGCCCGACGAGGCGGCCTCCGCCGCGCTCCCGGGCCTCTCGCTCGACGCCGACGGCTACCGGCTGAGCCCGATCACGGCGCCCGACGCGGTCGGCGAGGAGGAGGAGCTGCGCTTCTCGGTGCTCGGTGCCGACGACCAGCCGCTGCTCGAGTACACCGAGGAGCACGAGAAGGACCTGCACCTCATCGTCGTCCGCCAGGACGGCAGCGAGTTCCGGCACGTGCACCCCGAGATCGACGCCGAGGGCACGTGGTCGCTCCCCTGGAGCTGGGAGGAGGCGGGCACCTACCGCGTCTTCGCCGACTTCACGCCGGGCGGCGCCGAGAGCGGCGTGACGCTCACCCGCACCCTCAGCGTCGCCGGCGACTTCGAGCCCGCCGCCCAGGAGGACGAGGTGCGCACCTCGCAGGCCGGCGACTTCGAGGTCGAGCTCATCGGCGACCTGGCCGCAGGCGGCAGCTCGACGCTCACTGTCGAGGTCACTCGCGACGGCCAGCCCGTGACCACCATGGAGCCGTACCTCGGCGCCTTCGGCCACCTCGTGGCGCTGCGCGACGGCGACCTCGCCTACCTGCACGTGCACCCCGAGGGCGCCGAGCCGGAGGCGGGTCAGCTCTCCGGCCCCACCGTCGAGTTCGCCACCGAGGCGCCGACGCCCGGCCGCTACCTCCTCTACTTCGACTTCCAGGTCGACGGCGAGGTGCAGACCGCCTCGTTCGTGCTCGGCACCGACGGGGAGGCCTCCGAGAGCGGCACGTCCGACGAGGGCGACCACGAGGAGCCCGCCGAGGGCGACACGCACGACGACGGCGAAGACGACCACTGAGCCGCTGACGCTCCCCCACGCGAACGCAAGGATCGAACATCATGTCCACACCCGAAGTCGTCAGCGAACGGCCCGCGAGCAGCTACGAGATCGAGATCGGCGGCATGACGTGCTCGTCGTGCGCGATGCGCATCGAGAAGAAGCTGAACAAGCTCGAGGGCGTCGAGGCGTCGGTGAACTACGCCACCGAGAAGGCCAGGGTCTCGGCCCCCGAGGGGTTCGACCCGTCGCTGCTCATCGCGGAGGTCGAGAAGACCGGCTACACGGCGACCCTGCCCAAGCCGAAGGCCGCTGAGCCGCAGCCCGGCGACGAGGACGAGCCCGTCGACCACGAGCTCGTGGCACTCCGGCAGCGGCTCATCGGCTCCATCGTGCTCTCGGTGCCGGTCATCCTCATGGCGATGATCCCCGCGCTGCAGTTCACCTACTGGCAGTGGCTCTCCCTCGCCCTCGCGTCGCCCGTCATCGTCTGGGCGGCCTGGCCGTTCCACCGCGCGGCATGGATGAACCTGCGCCACGGCGCGGCGACCATGGACACCCTGGTGTCGGTCGGCACCGGCTCCGCGTTCATCTGGTCCCTGTTCGCGCTCTTCTTCGGCACCGCCGGCGTCCCGGGCATGACGCACCCCTTCGAGCTGTCGATCGCGCCGAGCGACGGCGCCGCGAACATCTACCTCGAGGTCGCCGCCGGCGTCACGATGTTCATCCTCGCGGGGCGCTACTTCGAGAAGCGCTCGAAGCGCCAGGCGGGAGCGGCGCTGCGCGCGCTGCTCGAGCTCGGCGCGAAGGACGTCGCGGTGATGCGCGGCGGCGCCGAGGTGCGCATCCCGATCGACGAGCTCGCGGTGGGCGACGAGTTCGTCGTGCGCCCCGGCGAGAAGATCGCGACCGACGGCGTGATCGTCTCCGGCATGTCGGCCATCGACGCGTCGATGCTGACCGGCGAGTCGGTCCCCGTGGAGGCCGGCCCGGGCGACGCCGTCACGGGCGCGACCGTCAACGCGAGCGGCCGGCTCGTCATCCGGGCCACGCGGGTCGGCTCCGACACGCAGCTCGCGCAGATGGCCAAGCTGGTCGAGGATGCGCAGTCGGGCAAGGCCGAGGTGCAGCGCCTCGCCGACCGGGTCTCGGGCATCTTCGTGCCGGTCGCCATCGGGATCGCGGTCGTCGCGCTCGGCGCCTGGCTCGGCGCCGGCTTCCCGGTCGCGAGCGCCTTCACCGCCGCGGTCGCGGTGCTCATCATCGCCTGCCCCTGCGCGCTCGGCCTCGCGACGCCGACGGCGCTGCTCGTCGGCACGGGCCGCGGTGCGCAGATGGGCATCCTGATCAAGGGCCCGGAGGTGCTCGAGTCGACCCGCAAGGTCAACACGATCGTGCTCGACAAGACCGGCACCGTCACGTCCGGCAGGATGACGCTCGTCGACGCGGTCGCCGCGCCGGGCACCGACCGCGGCCAGCTGCTGCGCCTCGCCGGCGCGATCGAGGACGCCTCCGAGCACCCGATCGCCCAGGCGATCGCCAAGGGCGCCACCGAGGAGCTCGACCTCCTGCTGCCGCCGGTCGAGGACTTCCGCAGCATCGAGGGCAAGGGCGTCACCGGCGTCGTCGACGGGCACGCGGTGCTCGTCGGCCGCCAGTCGCTGCTCGACGACTGGTCGGTGGCCGTCGATGACGAGCTGCAGCGCCGCAAGGCCGCAGCCGAGGAGCAGGGCAAGACCGCCGTGCTCGTGGCCTGGGACGGCGAGATCCGCGGCCTCCTGGTCGTCGCCGATACCGTCAAGCCGACGAGCGCGCAGGCGATCCGGCAGTTCCGCGAGCTCGGGCTGACGCCGATCCTGCTCACGGGCGACAACGAGACGGTCGCGAAGCGGATCGCCGCCGAGGTGGGCATCGACGAGGTCATCGCCGAGGTGCTGCCGAGCGACAAGGCCGACGTCATCTCGCGGCTCCAGTCCGAGGGCAAGGTCGTCGCGATGGTCGGCGACGGCGTCAACGACGCGGCGGCGCTCGCGCAGGCCGACCTGGGCCTCGCCATGGGCACCGGCACGGACGCCGCCATCCAGGCATCCGACATCACGCTCGTCAGGGGCGACCTGCGCAGCGCGGCCGACGCCATCCGACTCGCCCGCAGGACCCTCGGCACCATCAAGGGCAACCTGTTCTGGGCCTTCGCCTACAACGTGGCCGCCATCCCGCTCGCGGCCTTCGGCCTGCTCAACCCGATGCTCGCCGGTGCGGCGATGGCGTTCTCCAGCGTCTTCGTCGTCGGCAACAGCCTCCGCCTTCGCTCCTTCAAGAGTCGCGCGGTGGACCCCCAGACGTCGGCGGCCGCGCGCGCCTAGCGCCGGCGACGACGACTGACCTCACCCACACCCCGAAAGGAACCCACCATGTGCGAAGCCCACGACCACGCCGCCGCCGCCACCACTGAGGCCGCGACCGCCGAGTGTCCCGTGATGCGCGGCAACCACGTCGACAAGGCCGACGCCGAGGCGCAGGGCCTCGTCCGCGAGTACAAGGGCGAGACGTACTACCTGTGCTGCGCGGCGTGCGGCCCGCTGTTCGACGCCGACCCCGAGAAGTACCTCGTCGCGGCCTGAGTCGCCGGCACGACGGAAGAGGCGCCACCCAATGCGGGGCGGCGCCTCTTCCGCGTCGCGGCGTCCGATCGTGACTACGCTCCCAGTCGACGCGCTGTTGCCGCCCGGGTCTGGCTATGCCATTGTTTGCGTATGAACGCATATATGCAAGAAGCCGGAGAGCCGGTCGAGCTCGCGGTCGAGGTCTTCTCGATGCTCGCCGACGCGACGCGGGTGAAGATCCTGCTGGCGCTCCGCGAGGGCGAGCAGTCGGTCGGCGACCTCGCCGCCGCGGTGCGGAAGCCCACGCCCGGCGTCTCGCAGCACCTCGCCAAGCTGCGCCTCGCGCGCATGGTGGTCGCCCGCCACGAGGGCACCCGCGTCTACTACCGACTCGCCGACGACCACGCGAGCGAGCTGGTCGCCGTCGCCATGCACCAGGCCGAGCACATGCTCGGCACGGCCCCCGAGCACCTCGGCGTGCCCGAGGAGGTGGGCGGCGACCGTGCGTGAGGTGCTGCGGAACCCCGCCTACGCCAAGCTCTTCAGCGCGCAGATCGTCGCGCTGCTCGGCACGGGCCTCCTGACGGTCGCGCTGGGCCTCCTCGCCTTCGACCTCGCGGGCGGCGACGCCGGCGTCGTGCTCGGCATCGCCCTCACGATCAAGATGCTCGCGTACGTCGGCGCCGGGCCGCTGCTCATCGCGGCGACCAGCCGCGTGCCGCGGAAGGCGCTGCTCATCGGCGCCGACGTCGTGCGCGCCGCGATCGCGCTCATGCTGCCGCTCGTCGGCGAGGTGTGGCAGATCTACGTGCTCATCTTCCTGCTGCAGTGCGCATCCGCCACCTTCACCCCCGCGTTCCAGGCGGTCATCCCCGAGATCCTGCCCGACGAGCGCCAGTACACGCGCGCCCTCTCGCTGTCGCGGCTCGCCTACGACCTCGAGTCGCTCGTGAGCCCCGCGCTCGCCGCCGCGCTGCTGCTCGTCACGAGCTACTCCAACCTGTTCCTCGGCACCGTCGTCGGCTTCGCGCTCTCGGCGCTGCTCGTCGTCGCGACGCGCTTCCCCGCGATCGAGGCGCAGCAGGGGCTGACGTTCTTCCAGCGCCTCACGCAGGGCGCGCGCATCTTCCTGCGGCATGCCGAGCTGCGGGCGCTGCTCGCGCTCAACCTCGCGGTCGCGGCGCCCACGGCGATGGTGATCGTGAACACGGTGGTGCTCGTGCAGGACCGGCTCGCGCGGCCGCAGGCGGATGTCGCGTTCCTGCTCGCCGCCTACGGCGCGGGCTCCATGGTGGTCGCACTGCTGCTGCCGCGGCTGCTCGAACGCGTGCCCGACCGCACGGTCATGCTCGCGGGCGCCGCGTCGGCGACGCTCGGGCTCGGAGGGACGACGGCCGCGCTCCTGACGGTGCCGTCCTGGCCGATGCTGCTCGCGCTCTGGGCGGTGCTGGGAGCGGGCAACGCCGCGATCCTCACAGCCTCGGCACGGCTGTTGCGGCGCAACGCCTCCACGCAGGAGCGGCCGGCGGTCTTCGCCGCGCAGTTCTCGCTGTCGCACGCGTGCTTCATCGTCACCTACCCCCTCGCGGGCGTGCTCGGCGCGGCGCTCGGGCTCGGCTGGACCGCGCTCGTGCTGGGTGCGATCGCGGGCGTCGCCACCCTGGCGGCCGCGCTGCTGTGGACGAGCCGGGAGCCGGCGCGGCTCGAGCCCGTCACCGATTGAGGATCGGTCGCGGAACGAGGAGGCTCGCTCCTCGATCCGCGGCGGGCTCCGATTCGCTCCTCGATCGGTCGCGCGGCGCAGCCATGACCGCGTGGGCGCGGCCGAGTGCCTGGTGGCACTGCGATACTCGGGGCGATGAAGGCGCACGAGACCGTGATGGGCTGGGTGACGGCCGAGCTGCAGAGCGGCCGGCTGTCGATCGGCGATCACCTGCCCGGTGAACGCGCGCTCGCCGAGACGCTGGGCGTGTCGCGCGGATCGCTGCGGGAGGCCCTCCGCGTGCTCGAGGCGATCGGCGCCATCCGCACCTCGACCGGCTCCGGCCCGCGCTCGGGCACGATCATCACCGCGTCACCGGGTCAGGCGCTCGCCCTCTCGCTCAACCTGCAGCTCGCGACCCGCCACGTCGAGCACGCCCACGTGTTCGAGGTGCGGCTGCTGCTCGAGGCCTGGAGCGCCGAGCACGCCGATCTCGCCAGCGGCGACTGGCCGACGGCCGAGCGCCTCCTCGACCGCATGGACGACCCCGGGCTCGGCGTGCCCGAGTTCCTCCAGCTCGACGCCGAGTTCCACGTCGCGCTGTCGCGCGCGGCGGGCAATCCGCTCATCAGCACGCTCATGGACGCGCTGCGCACCTCCATCGCCGACCACACGCTCGCGCGCGCGCAGGCGCTGCCCGACTGGCCGACGACGGCGACGCGGCTCCGCGCCGAGCATCGCGGCATCTATGAGCGGATGCGCGCCGACGACCGGGAGGGCGCTGCAGCGCTGCTTCGCGACCACATCCGCGGCTACTACGCCGAGACCTCGACGGAGCCGGACGGCGCTCGCACCGCGACGGACGCGACGGGGTAGCGACGCGCTCCGCCGGTGCGGACCGCGCGCCTTCGGCGCTTGACGGCGGGTGCCCGCTGCTCTATCGTCGCTGTGGTCTGACCACATGGTCCGACCACACTCGAACGCTTCTCGAAGGAGAGAAACCGTGGCCAGCACCTCTGCTCCCGCAGCTCAGCCGCCGCATCGGCTCAACTACCGCGTCCTGTTCGGCAGCCTCTCCGGCAGCGTCATCGAGTGGTTCGACTTCCTCGTGTACGGCACGGTCGCCGCCCTCGTCTTCAACCGCATCTTCTTCCCCACCGACGACCCGTTCATCTCGACGCTGCTGGCCTACGCGTCGTTCTCGCTGACGTTCTTCTTCCGGCCCATCGGCGGCGTCGTCTTCGCGCACATCGGCGACCGGATCGGCCGCAAGAAGACGCTGTTCCTCACGCTGATGCTGATGGGCGGCGGCACCGTCGCGATCGGCCTCCTGCCCGACTACTCGGCGATCGGCATCTGGGCCCCGATCCTGCTCGTCCTCTTCCGCATCATGCAGGGCATCGGCATCGGCGGCGAGTGGGGCGGAGCCCTGCTGCTGGCCTACGAGTACGCACCGAAGCACCGCCGAGGCCTCTACGGTGCCGTGCCGCAGATGGGCATCAGCCTCGGCCTGCTCCTCGCCTCGGCCGTCGTCGCGCTGCTGACGCTCATGCCCGAGGACCAGTTCCTGGCATGGGGCTGGCGGATCCCGTTCGTCGCGAGCGTCGTGCTGGTCTTCATCGGCCTGTGGATCCGCAACGGACTGGACGAGACGCCCGAGTTCCAGCGGATCCGCGACACCGGCGCGCGCCTGCGCCTGCCCATCAAGGAGGTCGTCACGAAGCACTGGGGCGCCGTGCTCGTCTCGATCGGCGCGAAGGCCGCCGAGACCGGCCCCTTCTACATCTTCGGCACCTACGTGATCGCCTACGCCACGAACATCCTCGACGTGCGCCAGAACATCGTGCTGCTCGCCGTCGCGGCCGCGGCGCTCGTCGCCACGGTGTGGATGCCGTTCTTCGGCCATCTCTCCGACCGCGTCGGCCGCGCCGTGCTCTACCGGATCTCGGCGACGGCGACGATCGTGCTCGTCGCGCCCTACTTCTGGGTCCTGAACACCGGTGAGACGTGGGCGGTCTTCGCCGCGACCATCGTCGCGTTTGGCCTGCTGTGGGGCAGCGTGAACGCGATCCTCGGCACGCTGATCGCCGAGAGCTTCAGCCCCGAGGTGCGCTACACCGGCGCGACGCTCGGCTACCAGGTGGGCGCTGCGATCTTCGGCGGCACCGCGCCGCTGATCGCGGCGTGGCTGCTCGAGGCGAGCGGCGGCGAGTGGTGGCCGATCGCCGTCTACGTGGCCATCTGCGCCGGCCTGTCGGTCGTCGCCTCATTCTTCATCTCGCGCGTCGCGCACGTCGAGGCGACGCAGGAGGCCACGACGAGCGATCCCGTGCCCGACGTGCGCTGAGCGCCGCGCCAGCCGCGCCCATCCGTCCCGCATCCACACCGAGGAGCATCATGAAGCGACAACTCCCCCGACTCGGCGAGCTCGCCGAGCTCATGCAGTTCAAGCGTCCCGACCTCGACGCCCGTCGGCGCCGGCTCGACGCGGCCCTCACGATCGACGACCTGCGGGCGATCGCCAAGCGGCGCACCCCGGCCGCCGCCTTCGACTACACCGACGGCGCGGCCGAGGGCGAGGTCTCGCTCACCCGCGCGCGGCAGGCGTTCGAGGACGTCGAGTTCCACCCCGACATCCTGCGGCCCGCCGCGAGCGTCGACACCTCGACGACCGTGCTCGGCGGCCCGAGCTCGATGCCCTTCGGCATCGCGCCCACGGGCTTCACGCGCCTCATGCAGGCCGAGGGCGAGACCGCCGGCGCCGGCGCCGCGGCCGCCGCAGGCATCCCCTTCACGCTCTCGACGCTCGGCACCACCACGATCGAGGACGTCAAGGCGGTCAACCCGCACGGGCGCAACTGGTTCCAGCTCTACGTCATGCGCGACCGCGAGGTCTCGTACGGGCTCGTCGAGCGCGCGGCCGCGGCCGGCTACGACACCCTCATGTTCACGGTCGACACGCCCATCGCCGGCGCGCGCCTGCGCGACAAGCGCAACGGCTTCTCGATCCCGCCGCAGCTGACGCTCAAGACCGTCGTCGACGCGATCCCCCGCCCGTGGTGGTGGTTCGACTTCCTCACGACGCCCAAGCTCGAGTTCGCGTCGCTGTCGACCACCGGCGGCACCGTGGGCGAGCTCATCAACAACGCCTTCGACCCGACCATCTCGTACGACGACCTCGACGTCATCCGCTCCATGTGGCCGGGGAAGCTCGTCGTCAAGGGCGTGCAGAACGTGCCGGATGCGGTGCGGCTCATCGAGGGCGGCGTCGACGGCATCGTGCTCTCGAACCACGGCGGGCGCCAGCTCGACCGCGCGCCCGTGCCGTTCCACCTGCTGCCGCAGGTCGTGCGCGAAGTCGGCCGCGACGCGACGGTCATGGTCGACACGGGCATCATGCACGGCGCCGACATCGTCGCCTCGGTGGCGCTCGGCGCCAAGTTCACGCTCATCGGCCGCGCCTACCTCTACGGCCTGATGGCCGGCGGGCGCCAGGGCGTCGACCGCACGATCGCCATCCTGCGCTCCGAGATCGAGCGCACCATGGCGCTGCTGGGCGTCTCGTCGCTCGACGAGCTCGAGCCGCGCCACGTGACGCAGCTGCAGCGGCTCACGCCGATCGCGCGCGACGCGGCGGAGCGCATCGAGGGCTGAGCGGGCGACTCCTCAGGCCGCCGGCACCCGCCGGCGGCCTGCGAAGCGGCGGCGCAGCAGCAGGCCGAGCGCGAGGCCCAGCGCGACGCCGACGAGGTCGGCGACCGCGTCCCACGGGTCGCCCGAGCGCTCGGCGAGCAGCACGTGCTGGATGACCTCGGATGCGACGGCGTGGGCCGCGAGCGCCGCCCCGAGCCAGGCGGGCGCGAGGCCCGCGAGCACGCCGAGCAGCGCCGGCGCGAGGAACACCGCCGCGTGCAGCACCTTGTCGAGCCCGGGCGCCTGCGGCAGGTCGGACGGCGGGCTCGGCAGGTAGAGCACGACGAGCTGCGCGACGAGCGCGAGCACGAAGAGCGCCCCCGCCACCCGACGCACGCCCACTCGCATGCGTCGATCGTCGCATCTCTTCCACAGCGGCCCGACGACCCTGCCCCCGGAGTCATCCCTGAGCGCATGATCGGATCATGGCAAGTACGGGGAAGCGGCCCATAACGCGTTGCGTTCATAACGCCACGCGTGATGCAATGCTCTCGTGATCAAGTCGTTCGGAGGAGCGATGAGCAAGCTGGAGCCAGTGCACCCCGGCGAGGTGCTCCACGAGGAGTTCCTCGTGCCGCTGGGCGTCACGCAGCACCGGGTCGCGGTCGCGATCGGGGTGCCGCCGCGCCGGATCAACGAGATCGTCCATGGCAAGCGCCGCCTCACTGCCGACACGGCGCTGCGGCTCGCACGCTACTTCGGCACGTCGGCGCAGTTCTGGGTGAACCTGCAGTCGCGCTTCGACCTCGAGAGCGAGCGCGACCGCATCGGAGCGCGCCTGGAGGAGATCCGCCCGCTGCAGTCTGCCTGAGGCGCAGCACGTCTCTACATGGGTTCAGCCCTGGAGCTCCATCCGGACTCGTTCGAGCGCTGCCCGCCAGGGGATGCGCTCCTGCTCCAGCCGCATGTCGCCCTCGTCGCGCAGGCGGTCGAGCGCCGCTTGCTCGTGCGCCTCGAGCGTCGGGTAGCTGCCGCGCGCCGGCTTCGGTTCGGGCACCCACAGGTCGCGATGCGCGAGCAGCACCGCTTCGTCCATCAGGAGGCTGCGGACCCGCGGCAGCGCCGTGCGCAGCCGGTGCAGGATCGCGAAGCCATTCGAGTCGAGGTCGCCCCAGTACAGCACCTGAGTCGCCACGATCCAGGGCACCCGCGCGAGCTCGGCGACCGCGAACCCGGAACCGTGCACCGCAACCACGCCGTCCAACGGCGGCAGCGACAGCAGCGTCTCGAGGTTCTCGAGCACCAGCACCGTCGGGGCGCCGACCTCCAAACGGGCGAGCTCATCGATCGACGCCCCGAACGAGCGAGGCGCACCGGGCAGCATGTTGTCGTCGAGCAGTCGAGCGCGGAAGAGCTGCTCAGCGCCGACGACGCCGAGGCTCTCACGCCCGGTCGCGGCGAGCACGAGGGCCGACACGACCGCCCGGTGCGACGCGAACCACTTCGAGTCCACGCCGCGGATGGGCAGCTGGCGCGGACGCATCCCGTCGACCGGGTGCTCGCAGATCCAGCGTGCCGCGGCGAGCACGGAGGCGAACTCGTCCTCGGCGTAGTCGGCGAGCGCTGTCGCGTGGGTGCGTGCTGCCGTCGCGACCGCCTGCCCGCCTCCCAGCGCGGCGATCGCGATCGCCACTCGCGATCGCATCCGCGCCCACGCATCCGCCGACGCTCGTCCCGCGAACGCGGCCAGGGCGTCCGCCCCCGAGATCGTCACGCGCACCGGCACGGTCTGCGCGCCGACGCGGCTCCACGCCCGCACCTCCCACTCCACCTCGACGCCCGGCTCCTCTGCCGCCGTCGCCCAGGCGTCGCGCCACCCGAGCACCGCGCCCGGCAGCTCGAGCGCCTGCCGCTCGGTCGGCGCGTGGAGCGCGACCCGCACCGCTGCGGCGGAGGCAGCCTCTGGATCGCACGCCCAGTCACGCGCACGCGTCGCGACCCGCGAAGCCACGCGCAACCGCGCCTCATCCACCCCGATCACCGGACCTCCGAGAACCCGAGCTGGTCGACCGTCGACTGCCGCTGTGTCGGGTTCTGCACGACGGCCACCCCGCCGATGTACGGCTCGAGCGTCTGGAGGAGCTTGAGCGGTGTGGCGAGCACCATGTGGAAGCCGAACTCGACGAAGACATCCATCGCCATGCGCGTGTAGGCGCTGTCAGCCTTGTCGAACGCCTCGTCGAGGATGACGGTGCCGTAGCGGGGCATGTCGGCGCCGTCCTCCGTGAGCTGGTATCGGAGCGCCGCCGCGAGGCAGAACACGACGAGCTTCTGCTGCTGTCCGCCGGAGAGCGATGCACCCGAGTCGTAGGTGGCGTGCACGAGGCCCGCGCTATCGACCACCTCTGCGAGGAAGGACACATGCAGGCGCGTGTCGAGGCACAGCTCGCGCCACTTGCGGTCGGCGGCATCGCTCGAGGCGAGCCGCGCCATCAGCTGCGCGAGCACCTCGAAGCGCCGCTCGGCGGAGGCCGCGTCCTCGTCATCCCAGCTGCCCTCGGCGATCTGCGCCAGCTCGGCAAGGAAGCGCTGCACCACGTCGCCGCGCGTCAGCTTCACTCGGATGCGCAAGAACCGGTCGCGGTCGAACTGCGACCGCCCGAGCGACTCGTTGACGGGCGCAATGCGCTCGCGCACCTCCTTCGGCGCATCCAGCAGCTCCTTGCGCAGGAACCCGACGACGAGGCTCGACTTGTCACGCAGCAGTCGCCGGAAGCTCTGCTCCTGCGAGGGCAGATCGTTGGCCTCGATCGTCACGAGCAGCGCCCTGAACCCGGCGCGGTCGTCGATGCGGGCGACGAAGTCGGCGGATGCGGCGGCCCACCTGGCCTGGAAGCCGGTCGCCGCCGCGGCGAAGTCCTGCGCGGCCAGATCGCGCTCGCCGATCGCCCGCTCGCGCTCCCGGCTCAGCCGACCCTCGACCTCGCGGGAGGCGTCGGCGAGCTCGGCCAGAGCGATGCGACGCCGCATGTCGCGGAAGTGCGCAACGAGTTGCTCGACCGCCTCCGACTCGAGCTCGCCGCGCCCGTCGGCCGCGACGGCTCGCTCTGCCTCGGCGATCAGACCGCCAAGCCGCTCGAGCTCGAGCCTCGCCGTCCGCTCCATGGCGACTGCCTCGTCGGCGGCGGCACGGGCGGCGTCTGAGACGGCCCGGGTCTCCTCGACGGCCGAGGCCGCCCGCTGCAGGTCGCTGCGCGCGCTCGTCAGGGCTGCGCGCTGCCGATGCAGCTGGGCGACGCGCGCACCGGCCGCCTCGGCGTCGTACTGCTCCCAGGATTCCGACAGCAGCTGCTTCAGCTGCTGCCGCCGACGGATGCTCAGCGAGACCTCCGCCTGCAGCAGCTCGACCTCGCGCGCGGCCGCTCGCACGTCGGCCTCCGCCTCCAGGTGCTGCGCCACCAGTGCCTCGTGGCGCGCCTCGCTCGATCCGAGCAGCCACCGCGTCGGGTCGTCGACGGCGAACCGGTCATCCTTCTCGTAGCGGGTGGCCGAGCGCTTCACCTGCCCGCGGATCGTCACCGCGCGAGCGAAGCGGTCGAGCT
The DNA here is from genome assembly GCF_022983135.1 of Agrococcus sp. SCSIO52902. Classification (GTDB taxonomy): domain Bacteria; phylum Actinomycetota; class Actinomycetes; order Actinomycetales; family Microbacteriaceae; genus Agrococcus; species Agrococcus sediminis. The sequence goes on along the minus strand of NZ_CP095269.1, from coordinate 1,143,470 downwards.
CATCGGCCGTCTCGACGCACGCGACGTCGAACTGCTCGGCGAGCCTGTGCGAGAGCCAGTCGTGGAAGCCGCCGGCGCTCACCGTGAGCTTGCGCACCAGGGAGACGTCGCTCGCGAGCGAGCGCGGCGAGCGAGACGTCGCCTCGACGAGCTCGTAGTCGAGCTTCAACCCGAGCGATGCGCCGTCGATCCAGCGCCGCGCGGCCGTGAGGTGCTCGGCCCGCACGAGCAGGGTGGTGGCGAGCGGGCGCAGCACCCGCTCGATCGCGCCTGTCCAACGGCGCTCCTCGGGCCTCACGTCGAGCAGCTCGCCGGCGAAGGGCACCGCTTGCTCCGGCACGCCCAAGTGGGCGGCCAGCCGCGATCGCACGTCGAGCCGACGCGCATCGATGTTGCTCCGGGAGCGCCGCAGCGCCTGCAGCTCGGCGTCGATGCGCTTGCGCCGGTCGGTCGACTGCGCGAGCCGCTGCACGGCGGGATGCTGCATGTCGAGCTTGGCCGCGGGCTGCCGCAGCTCGTCGTCGGCCATCGTGCGCAGCTCGACGAACTGCGCCTCGTCGCGCGGCGCCTGCTCGATGCCGACGTCGGCGAGCTGCCGCGTCAGCCGCTCGAGCTGCGCCCGCCGGTGCGCGACCTCGCGCTGCGCGTCCCCGATGCGTCCGTCGAGCTGCGCCAGGTCAGCTCCGCCCGCGCGGTCGAGCGCCTGCTGCGCCAGCCGATGATCGTCGGCGGCGGCCGCATCGCCCTCGCGCGCCGCGGCGAGCGCCGCGCGAGCCTGCTGGGCAGCGACGTCGGCGATCGTGCGCTCCTGGCGAGCGAGCCGCAGCCGCTCCCGCGCCTCGAATGGCCGCACGAGGTCGCGCAGCGCTTCGGCTGCGACGGCGCGGGCGGACGCGTCGTCGTACCGGTCACCGATGTCGCGCATGACGGCGAGCGCGTCGCGCTGCAGCCGCAGCTCGACGACGTGCTGGTGCGCCGCGTCCAGCTCGCCGAACTGCTGCACAGCATTGTCGGCGATCGTGAACGTCTGCGGCCGGTCGAGCATGAACGTGCGGAACAGGTGGTCGAGGCCGCCCAGGTTCTTCGCCGACTGCGTGCGGTGCAGCAGCTGCAGCGCGTTGTCGCCGCTGATGCCCAGCAGGCTGCCGAGGCGCGCGTAGAACTTCGCGTGCTTGCCGCTCGTGGTGATCACCGCTCGCGGGAACGCGCGCTGGAGCCCACGCGTGTCGATGCCGTTGGCCTGGCTCGTCACGAAGCCGCGCAGCCGTTCGAGGTCGAGCTCCCCCTGCTCCAGCAGGTAGGCGTCGCGCAGATCGCTCCTGTCGGTCGACGTGCCCTTCAGGAACATGAGCCTCGCCAGGCTGAGCGACCCATCCGCGCCGTCCCCGTAGCGCAGCAGCACGCCGCTCACGACCGTGCCGGGCCGCAGGAACCGGCTGACGACGCGGTCCTGCTCCTCGTCGGCCGTCTTCGACCACGCGCCGCGCACGTAGCTGACGATGCTGCGGTCGCCGCGAGCGGCACCTGCTCCTTGCGCGGCAGCGTTGAACTGGAGCATGCCGTCGGGCGTGAGCACCGCCGCGATGCCGTCGAGCAGCGAGGACTTGCCGGAGCCCGAGCCGCCGGTGATCAGATGCCCCTTGCGCGCCACGTGCACCCGATGCAACCCGTCGAAGGTGCCCCAGTTGAGCAGCTGCACCTCGGCGAGTCGCCACTGCGCGCGCTGCTGCGGGGCCTCGAGGCCGGGGATCTCGAGCATCGTCATCGCTCCGACTCCTCGTCGCCGGCCGAGACGGGCTCGCGGTCGTCGAGCGCCGCAGCCCCGCGCTCGATCGCACGCTCATACTCGAGGCGCAGCGCCTCCACGCGCTCGTCGTCGAAGATGAGCCGCAGTGCCGGCGAGATCTCGACCCTCTCGTCGCCGCCGGCGCGATGGATGAGTCCGAGCTTGTTCATGAGCTTGGTCCAGGAAGCGTTCATGCGGCGCTCGAAGTCGGCGGGGTCGCGCGCCACGCGGTAGGGCGCGAGCTGCTCGTACACGTCGGCCCGATCGATGAACACGCGTCGTTCCCCGCGCGCGGCCAGGAGGTGCTGACGGAGCACGAGCAGCATCAGCGTGTCCATGAAGGTCAGCGGTCGCGTGCGTACGGCGAGCGGAACCGCCCGATCGCCGGCGTCGACCGGGCGCACGAACGCGATCTCGTCGGCGCGGTCGATCACGAGGTCGAGGAACAGGTCGTGCAGGCGCGAGCGGATCGCGTCGGTGTCGGCCAGCAGAGCGAGCCAGAGCCGGCCGCGGTTGGCGGCTGAGAGGTAGGGTCCCTGGACCAGCTCGAGGAGCGCACGCCTCGAGTCCTCGCGCAAGCTCCCGACGTCGCCCGGCCACAACGTCGTGAAGCCTGACGAGGCATCCGTCTCCTGCTGGTCGCCCTCGATCGACCCTGGCGTGCGCGCGTCGGTCATGTCGGAATCCTCTCGGTGAAGCTGTGGGTGCGCACGCGAGCGCTGCGGCGGGCGCCGTCGGCCCCCGACCAGGTCACGGACTCCGTCTCATCAGCCGAGACTCTGCCGTGCCGGGCCGCGAGCGTCATGAGTCCGACGACGCTCGCGACTCCCTGCGTCGCTGACCACTCGTCGAGCAGCGCGGCGACGGTGACGGCAGCCGTGCCGCGCAGCCGGTCGTTGACCACGCCGCTCAGCTCCGCGAAGTCGATCTCGGTGTCGCGGGCGAGCGCTCGCAGCTGCTCGAGGTCGGCCAGGCCCGGCTGGTGCGCGACGACGTGCACATCGACGGCGAACTCGGAAGGGTCGTGGAAGGCGAGCGCCCCAAGGCTGGAGAGTTCGACGGAGGTGAGCGGCAGTTCGATCCCGCTGGCGTGGAAGGGCTTGACGTGCTCGGCAGCGCGTTGCGCCGCGGCGAGCGCGGCGCGTATGGAGCGCTGCAGCGCGCGATCGCGCTGGAAGTCCTGCGACTGCACGTAGCGGCGCAGGCCGCGCGCGAACTCGGCGAGCACGCCGTGGATCTCGTGGCTGCCGAGCTTGAGCGTGTGCAGGAACGTGCGCAGGAACCGGCGCTCGGCCGTGGTCATCGCATGGCTGAGGTCACGATCGAGGAGGCTCGCGATGTCGTCCTCGAACGCCTCGCTGCGCTCGGTGTCGAGCACGAGCGCCGAGAACGCGCTGAACGTGAGCCCTTCGTCGGTCTGCTCGATGAGGTCGACGCCGCGGAAGATCTCCTCGACGACGCTGCGCTGCGACTCGTCGGAGTCGAGCAGGCTCGCCATGAGCTCGTGGTTCAGCTGATCGAAGCGGGCGCGCACGCGCTGGAAGTCGGAAGGCACGTCCTCGGCCAGCCTGAGGATCTCGGCGACGCGCTCCTTGGCCCGAGCCGCATCGAGCGGTTCGAAGCGGCCCTCGCCGATCGCCTGGATCTGCGCGTCGATGACGGCTCGCTCTCGCTCGAGCGCCTCCCGGCGGCGGGTGCCGTCCGGGTCGGTCTCGACAGCGAGCCGCTGCACCTGATCGCGGATCGTCATCAGCCTCGACTCGGTCGCCGTCCCTCGCGGCTGCTCGATCTGCTCGAAGATGCGGATCGCGCGCAGCGCCTCCGAGGAGAGCTCTACCGTCTCTGCTCGCGCCGCCGGTGCGGGGCGTCGGACGAGCCAGCCCGCCGAGCGCCAGGCCGCGGCGTACGCGACGCCGGTCTGCGGCAGCGCGAAGTGCGACCGCAGCGCGTCGAGGTCGGCGTCGAGCAGGTCGACGAACTCCTCCGCCGGCATGCGGCGGGTCTGTCCGCCGAGGTGCCTCGAGAGGAGCGCGACGATGATCGGCGCGTACTCCGCTCGCAGCAGCGCGAACGCGGCGTCGGTGTCGACCAGGCGCCGCAGGCGCAGTGCCGCCCCGAGCGCCGTCACAAGCCTCGCCTCATGGCTCCATCCTGGCTGAGGCGGGTGACACGGTCGCTCGCTCCACGCCGACCCGCGCATCGACACCCGTCGTAGCGATCAGATCTATCGTTTGAGTTCGAGGGTACGACTCCGAACGGGAGGCCGAGCCGCTGTCCCCAGCACCTGTCGACGTCGCGAACATATCCGGCGAACGTGTTAACTTCTTGGCTGTTTGGGTAACACATTCGACCGAAGTGTTGAGGAAGCCGACATGTCATCGTGGACCCCGCACGAACCGTACAACGACCTGCCGCCACGTCCGCGCCCTGTCCAGCCTCCCAGCACGCTGCTGCTCGAGGCGGCAAGCGCACTGGGGCGCGCGGATGAGGCAGCTCGCTCCATTCCGAATCCGGGCGTGCTCGCGGCCGTCGTTCCGATCTTGGAGGCGCAGGCCTCTTCGGCCATCGAGAACATCGTCACCACCAGCGATGAGCTCCTGCGCGAGGCCGCGGGAGTCGGAACTCCCACTCCCGCAACCACCGAAGCCCTGCGGGCACGAAGCGCACTGATCGTAGGCGTGGACGCACTCCGTGCTCGGCCCGTCTCCCCCGCGGTGGCGACCCTCGTCGCCGATGAGCTCATGGGTCATTCGATGCAGTTCCGGCGGGGAGGTGGCGTCTACATCGGTCGCCCAGACGGAACGCGCGTCTACACGCCCCCAGAGGGCCACGAGCGGATCGCCTCACTGCTCGATGAGTGGGCGACCTACGTGCACGATGCATCGGTCGACCCGCTCACTCGGATGGCGCTCAGCCACTACCAGTTCGAGGCGATCCACCCGTTCCACGACGGCAACGGGCGAACGGGCCGGATCCTGAACCAACTTCTGCTCATCGAGAGCGGCCTGATCGAGCAGCCCGTGCTCTATCTCTCCGGCATGATCAACCACCGGCGGCGCGACTACTACGAGCGCCTGCTCGCCGTCACCGCAGAGGACGCATGGGAGCCGTGGCTCGAATTCATGCTGCTCGCGGTTCGCGATGGCTCCCACTGGTCGCTCGAGAGAGCCGTTCGCGTTCGCGCTGCCTTCACGACGGCCGCCGAAGAGATCGATCGTGTCCTGCCGAACGGGGTGAGCACGAAATTCGTCGACGTCCTCTTCCGCAACGCCTACGTCACCATCCGCGACGTCGTGGAGGCTTGCGGCGTCACGCGCCAGACCGCCTCGAACTGGCTTCATCGGCTGAGCGACAGCGGCCTGATGACGGAACTGCCATCAGGCCGCACGAAGGCGTTCGTCAATCGGCCGTTCCTCGCTGCACTCGTCCAGGACTGATCGTGCTCACAGGAACGCGGACCGATCAGGCCTGAACCGGGTCACACCGTCGCCCTCGACAGGTGCGGGTGCTCGGCGACGAGCGAGCGGATCGCGTCGGTGATGACGCGCACCCGCAGGAGCTCGGTGAGGTCGCGCGGCACGACGAGCCAGTAGGTGCGGCGGATGCGCAGCTCCTCCGGCAGCACGCCCACGAGCTCGGGGTCGGCGCCGCCGATGTAGGTCGGCAGGAGCGCGACGCCGAGGCCCGCGCGCGCGGCGCTGTGCTGGCCGGTGATGTTGTTGGTCTGCAGCCGCGCATGCGCGCGCGGCAGCAGCTCGTCGAGGATGCGCAGGGGCGCGACGTCGAGCAGCGCCTCGACGTACCAGATGAGGTCGTGGTCGCGCCGCAGCTCCTCGACCGTCGCCGGCGTGCCGTGGCGCTCGAGGTAGGCGCCCGAGGCGTAGCAGCGCAGCTCGTAGTCGGCCAGGTGCTGCACCGCCGCGGCGCGCGGCGAGGGCCGCTCGAGCGTGACGGCCACGTCGAAGTCGCGCGCCGTGATGAGGTCGTGGCTCGTCGCGGTGATCACCTCGACCGAGAGCCCCGGATGCGCGTCGAGCAGCGGCCGCAGCCCCGGCACGAGCACGTTGGCGCCGAAGCCGTCGGGCGCGAGCAGCCGCGCGGTGCCGCTCAGGTCCCCGGCGCGCGAGACGACCGCCTCGAGCGCCCGCGCCATGCTCGACTCGACCGCCTCCGCGTGCGGCAGCACGAGCCGCGCGGGCTCGGTGATGCGCCAGCCCTGCGGCGTGCGGTCGAACATGCGCACCCCGAGCTCCTGCTCGAGCCGGCTGATGCGCCGCGACACCGTCGTCTCGTCGACCTGCAGGCGGGCGGCGGCGTCGCGCAGCCGCCCCGTGCGGGCGACCTCGAGCAGGTAGCGCAGGTTCTCGGCATCCATGCATCCATTCTGCACTTCTGCAGTCGAACCTGCGCGTTTGGCCGTTGACGCCTGCATCCGCGCATCCCAGGCTGGAAGCATCCATCCCCGTTCCGCGGGGCCGAGAACCACGAAGGCGTGCACCCGGTGAGCATCGACATCAACACTCCCCCGATCCTCCGATTCGGCGCGGGCAGCGTCGACAGCATCGGCGAGCTGCTCGCCTCCTCGGGCGCCGCGCGGCCGATCGTCGTCACCGACCGCTTCCTCGTCTCCACCGGCGTCGCGGCCCGGGTGGCGGAGTCGCTCGCGGCGTCGGGCATGGAGGCGGCGGTCTACGACGGCACGATCCCCGACCCCACCACCGACTCGCTCGAGTCGGGCCTCGCCGCGATCCGCGAGCACGGCGCCGACAGCATCGTCGCGCTCGGCGGCGGCAGCCCCATCGACACCGCGAAGGCGCTCTCGGTGCTCGCCGTGCGCGGCGGGCACATGCGCGAGCTCAAGGCGCCGTTCCAGTTCATGGGGCCCGCGCTGCCGGTGATCGCCGTGCCCACCACCGCCGGCACCGGCTCCGAGGTGACGCAGTTCACGATCATCACCGACAGCGCCAACAACGAGAAGATGCTGTGCGCGGGCCCCGGCTACCTGCCGAAGGCCGCGGTCGTCGACTACGAGCTGACGCTCTCGATGCCGCCGCGCCTCACCGCCGACACCGGCATCGACGCGCTCACCCACGCGATCGAGGCGTACGTCAGCCGCAAGGCCAACCCGGTCTCCGACGTCTACGCGCTCGCCGCGATCTCGCGCATCGGCCGCTACCTGCGCCGCGCCTACCGCGACGGCGACGACCGCGAGGCGCGCGAGGAGATGATGACGGCGGCGACGCTCGCCGGCATGGCGTTCTCGAACGCATCCGTCGCCCTCGTGCACGGCATGAGCCGCCCACTCGGCGGGCACTTCCAGATCGCGCACGGCATGGCCAACGCGATGCTGTTCGCCGAGATCACCGCCTTCTCGGTCGGGCACGCCGTCGAGCGCTACGCGACGTGCGCGCGCACGCTCGGCGTCGCATCCGCCGACGACGACGACCAGGCGGCCGCCGACGCGCTCGTCGCCGAGCTGCGCGCGCTCGCCCACGAGCTCGAGGTGCCGACGCCCGCGAGCCGCGGCATCGAGCAGGCGCTCTGGGAGGAGCGCGTGCCGGTGATGGCGCAGCAGGCGCTCGCCTCGGGCTCGCCCAACAACAACCCCCGCGTGCCGACCGCCGAGCAGGTCGAGCAGCTGTACCGCGCGATCTACGCGTGACTCCCGCTGGTTGAGCCGGTCCGTGCGCGAAGCGCGCAGACCGAGTCGAAACCACCCACGACCCCAACGCAACCAGGAGCATCCATGAGCATCACCGAAGAGACCACCGAGACGACGACCGTCCACCACTGGATCGACGGCCGCCCGCACGAGAGCGCTGGCGACCGCACGGCGCCCGTCTACGACCCGGCGCTCGGCGTCGTCACGAAGCACGTCTCGCTCGCCGACGACGCCGACGTGCGCGCGGCGATCGCGTCGGCGTCGGCGGCGTTCCCCGCCTGGCGCGACCTGTCGATCGCGCGGCGGCAGGCGATCATGTTCCGCTTCCGCGAGCTGCTCAACGAGCGCCGCGGCGAGCTCGCCGAGATCATCACGAGCGAGCACGGCAAGGTGCTGGCGGATGCGGGCGGCGAGATCGCGCGCGGCCTCGAGGTCGTCGAGCTCGCGACCGCGTTCCCCAACCTGCTGAAGGGCGCGTACTCCGAGAACGCCTCGACCGGCGTCGACGTCTTCTCCGTCAAGCAGCCGCTCGGCGTCGTGGGCATCATCAGCCCGTTCAACTTCCCCGCGATGGTGCCGCTGTGGTTCTTCCCGGTCGCGCTCGCCGCCGGCAACACGGTGGTGCTGAAGCCGAGCGAGAAGGATCCCTCGGCCGCGATGTGGATGGCCGCGCTGCTGAAGGAGGCGGGCCTGCCCGACGGCGTGCTCAACGTGCTGCACGGCGACAAGGTCGCCGTCGACGGGCTGCTCACGGCGCCCGAGGTGCAGGCGATCTCGTTCGTCGGCTCGACGCCGATCGCGCAGTACATCTACGAGACCTCGGCCAAGCACGGCAAGCGCGTGCAGGCGCTCGGCGGCGCGAAGAACCACATGCTCGTGCTGCCCGACGCCGACCTCGACCTCGTCGCCGACGCGGCCGTGAACGCCGGCTTCGGCTCGGCGGGCGAGCGCTGCATGGCCGTGTCGGTCGTGCTCGCGATCGACTCGGTCGCCGACGCCCTCATCGAGAAGGTGCAGGAGCGCGTCGCGACGCTGCGCATCGGTGACGGCCGCCGCGGCACCGACATGGGCCCGCTCATCACCGAGGCGCATCGCGACAAGGTCGCCGGCTACATCGGGATCGCCGAGGCCGACGGCGCCGAGGTCGTCATCGACGGCCGCGGCATCGAGGTCGACGGCGAGGCGGACGGCTTCTGGCTCGGCCCGACGCTGCTCGACAAGGTGCCCACCACGTCGAAGGCCTACGAGGAGGAGATCTTCGGGCCGGTGCTCTCGGTCGTGCGCATCCAGTCGTTCGAGGAGGGCGTCGAGCTCATCAACTCGGGCGCGTTCGGCAACGGCACGGCGATCTTCACGAACGACGGCGGCGCCGCGCGCCGCTTCCAGCGCGAGATCCAGGTCGGCATGGTCGGCGTCAACGTGCCGATCCCGGTGCCCGTCGCCTACCACTCGTTCGGCGGCTGGAAGCAGTCGCTCTTCGGCTCGTCGAAGGCCTACGGCGCCGCCGGCTTCGACTTCTTCTCGCGCGAGAAGGCCATCACGCAGCGCTGGCTTGACCCGAGCCACGGCGGCCTCAACCTCGGCTTCCCCGAGAACTGAGCCGCGGATGCGTCGGCCGGGCACCGGCCGGCGCATCCCGCCGCCGCGCCGCTGGTCGGGCAGCGGCGGCTCCTCTCCCCACCCGCTGGTCGAGGAGCCGCCGCCCACCCCCGCTGGTCGAGTAGCCGCCGCAGGCGGCGTATCGAGACCACGCTCACTCCACGCTGAGCCTCACCACTCCCCCGTCGCCCGCCTCCACCTCGAACGCCACGACCACAACCTCCTGCGCCGCCTCCCCGAACAGCTCGATGCGCGGGTTGCCATCACCCCCGAAGTCCTCATCGCGATACGTGGTGTCCGAGTCGCCCATCTGCGCCCACAGCACCGTCTCGAAGTCCGCGGTCGCGCTGATCGCCTGCGTCGCGGCGCCGATCGTCGCAATGGCGACCCCCGGCCGCCCCGGCTCGACCATGACGTCGACCTGCTCCCCGGGACCCACCGCATCCGTGCCCGTCACCACCTGCAGCTCGAACCCGGTCGCGTCCCCGCCGTACTCGGCGACCTCGATCGTGTAGCTGCCGGGCTCGAGCACCGTCGCGAGCAGAGGGTCGCGGGTGCTGGTGTCGAGCGCGAAGCCGCCGGCCTCGTCGTAGCCGTCGTCGTTCTCGACGTCGGCGCCGTCGCCGACGATGCGCAGCGTGAGGTCCTCGTCGTCGGTCGAGGATGCGGTGGCGACGACCGCGGCGCGCTGGTCGATGAGCAGCGTGAGCTCGGCCGTGCCGTCGCCGGGGATGAATCCGGCGCGCACGTCGCCTTCGTCGGGCGAGCCCTGCGCGATCGGCTCGAGGCTCTCGGGCCTCGGCACCGGCGGCGGGCTCGGGATGAAGCACCCGGTGAGCGCGAGCGTCGGCATCGCGACGAGGAGGCTGGCGGCGGCGACGCGGCCGACCTGTGCGTGGCGCATGCTGCGGACCCCTTCCGACGCGGTGCGACTGCCCGGCTCGATCGTAGGCCGAGAGGACTGAGCGTCGCGTTCTCGCGCGGACCGCGCCTCACGATCCCATCGTGATCCAGGCCGCCAGCCTCAGCAAAGCAGCCGATTAAGGACAGCGAAACAACGGATTCGCTACAGCGTTCTGCCGGATTGAGATACGGTAGCACCATGCGCCCGACGCTCCACCGCCACCTCGCCGCGCGCGCGAGAGAGCGCCTCGAGTACTCACCGATGCTGGTGATCGAGGGCGCGCGCCAGGTCGGCAAGAGCACGCTGGCCCGACAGATCGCCGCGGAAGGCGCGGTGCACGTGACGCTCGACCATCAACCGACCCGTGACGCAGCGGCGGCCGACCCAGAGGGCTTCGTCGCCCAGGCCGGTGATCGTCAGCTGGTCATCGACGAGCTGCAGCGGCTCCCGCTCCTGACGCTGGCCCTGAAGGCAGCGATCGATGAGGAGCGGCGGCCAGCTCGGTTCATCACGACGGGATCAGCGAGTCTGCTGACGGTGAGAGGCACGGCCGACAGCCTCGCGGGGCGCGCTTCGCGTCTGCGTCTCCACGGCTTCAGCGCCGGGGAGCGAGCCCAGACCTTCGACGACTTCGCGCAGCTCGTGCGCCAGCATGGGGTCTCACGGTTGATCGGTGTCGCCGGCATCTACCAGCGCGCTGGCTATGCAGGACTGGTCACCCACGGCTCCTTCCCTGACGCTCAGCTGCTCCCCGAGCGCGCACGCAACGCGTGGATCGACGACTACCTGCAATCGCTGGTCTCGCGCGACCTGCCGGAGCTGCGACGAGAAGTCCGACCCGCGCGCGTGATGGCCCTGCTCCGAGCACTGAGCGGGCGGCAGTCGTCCGAGCTGGTGCGCGCCCGGCTCGCGACCGAGGTCGGCATCCCCAGCTCGACGATGCCGAGCTATCTCGACCTGCTGCACGATGTGGGACTGATCGCGACGCTGCCGCCGTGGACGCCGAACCTCGCCAAGCGCGAGGTCGGCAAGCCCAAGGCGCTGGTGCTCGACGGCGCCATCGCGACGCGGCTCACTCGGGTGACCGCACGCCAACTCGCTTCGCTCGAGTATGGCGAGGCGTTCGGCGCCTACCTCGAGGCGTGGGTGACGGCAGAGCTGCTCAAGCAGCAGACGTGGTCGGAACAGGAGTTCGAGCTCTTCCACTACCGCGATCGGAACGGTCACGAGGTCGACCTCGTCCTCGAGTTCGCCGATGGCGCGGTGCTCGGCATCGAGGTGAAGGCGTCGAGCTCCTACAGCGCGCAGCAGTTCCAGGGTCTTGTGAAGCTGCGCGACAAGCTCGGGGAACGCTTCCTGGGCGGCATCGTGCTGGGCACGGCGGAGCATGGCTACCGCTATGCCGATCGCCTCGTCGGCGCGCCGGTCTCGGCATTGTGGGAGGCGTCGACGCGCTGACGTACGGCGGCATCAGCGCGGCATCGGGAGCGCTGTCCGCCCTGAGCGTCAGTGCATCGATGTCAGCGGCCGTCGCCAGGCTGAGCCCATGCACCTCGATCTCGACACCATGGTGGCCATGCAGCGCTCGCGGCTGGCCGAGTTCGTCGGCGGTCCGCTCGACGGCACCGTCACCGACGACTGGGAGCCCGTGCCCGGCACGACGGAGGTGGGGGTGCCGATGGCGCGCATGCCGGTGCCCTACCCGATGGGCGACGCGGTGGCGATCGTCTACGTCTGCATCGGCCGCACCGCCGACGGGCTGCGGTGGCACATGCGCTACGTCGCGCTCGAGGGGCCGGACGGCGACCCGCTCGACGTGCGCTCGTCGCTGCCGGGATAGGGTCGCCCCATGGCCGAGCGCACCACCTACCTCCTCGTCGACGGCGAGAACATCGACGCGACGCTCGGCATCTCGATCCTCGACCGCCGCCCGGAGCCGCAGGAGCGCCCGCGCTGGAACAAGGTGCTCGACTTCGCCGAGCGCACGTGGCAGCAGCCGGTGAAGGGCCTCTTCTTCCTCGCCGTCTCGCACGAGCTGCCGGCGTCGTTCGTGCAGGCGCTCATCGCGATGGGCTACCGACCGGTGCCGCTCAGCGGCGAGGGCAAGGTCGTCGACATCGCCATCCAGAAGACGGCGGATGCGCTGGCCGCCCGGGCAGACGACGTCATGCTCGTGAGCCACGACCGCGACTTCGCGCTGCAGATGCAGCGCCTCGCGCAGGACGGCGCGCGCCGCGTGGGCATCGTCGGCTTCGGCGAGTTCATGGCCGGCGACCTGCGCGACGTCGACGGCATCGAGTTCTTCGATCTCGAGTACGACGTCGCGGCGTTCAACTCGCGCCTGCCGCGCGTGCGCATCATCCCGATCGACGAGTTCGACCCGTTCGAGTTCATCTAGGACCAGAATCGGGTCCACCGCGCGTCCAATCCGCTGCAGTCCGACATTGGCTCGGCTTGCCGCCTCGGCCGGGGTCGGCCGCCTTTGCCAGCGATTCTTGTTCTGCAACGGGCGTGGAGCATCCACCACCGCCCTCAGCCAGGGCGCGGAACGCTCGTGGCATGTCTCGCCTACAATCCGTCACACCCCAGACCTCTGACCACTTGAAGTCGGCTGGACCTGTAGATTTTAGCTATGAGCTCAGGAACGCAGGCGACGTGACAGAGAGCAATCCGCAGCGCATCGCACCCCCGGTCGCCGAGAGCCCCCAAAGGCCGTTCTCGGCCCCCGTCGTGAACCGGGTGATCAGCGCCATGCTTGGCTCGAGTGGCTCGAGGACGGAGATTCGGCAGCGGTGGCTAGCGGCCGTCGCCCGGCGGGTCACTTCCGCTCGGCCTGACATCGCCGATTCACTGGTTTCAGTGCTGGGTATTCAGCCGGCGAACGAAAACCTCCTGGAGGGCCTTTCGATCGGGGAGGTCAGCGTGTGCTACGAAGCCTTGCTTGTCCAACTAGACCATCGCAGCCGAAAGAGCTCTGGTCAGTTCTTCACTCCCGATGACGCTGCGCGTTTCATGGCGCGGCAGTCGGTGGACTTCGAAGTAGGGATCTGGCTAGATCCGTGCTGCGGCGTCGGAAACCTCTCATGGCACTTGGCCGCAGTGCAGCCGGATCCTGCGGAGTTCGTACGCGACCGGCTGATCCTCATCGACCGTGATGAAGTAGCACTGAGCAGCGCTGTGGCGCTCATCGCCGCAAGTTTTGTTGCACGGGACGACAGCGAGGCGGTCGGCCTGTTCCATCGTCGAGCTGTCCGGCGCGACTTCCTGAATCGAGCGCCACTGCCAGATCACGACTTTTCGATCATGAATCCCCCTTATGCGCGAGCAGAGCCGGCTCAGGGCTATAAGACGGGCCAGGCTCGGGATCTCTTCGCGTACTTCCTAGAGCGCACGGCCGAGACGTCGCGTGGGTTCGTAGCAGTCACCCCCGCTTCCTACCTGTCCGCGCCCAAGTTCCAGCCGTTGCGCGATGTGCTTGAACGCACGACGCGAGGCGGCAACATCTTCGTCTTCGACAACGTTCCGGATACTCTGTTCCGTGGCTACAAGTATGGCTCAAACAACACTTCTAAGACGAATTTTGTGCGCGCGGCGGTCACCGTGTCGCAGCCGACGGCCGCGTCATGGCGGCTGACCCCAATCATCCGGTGGCAGTCGGCGTACCGCGCGCAGATGTTCAGGGAGTGCGCGGCCCTGCTGGGCCTCCGCCGGATTGGACCGCACGGCGAGTGGGCCAAGCTTGGACCCAATGATGGGCCTGTATGGGACGCCATCAATGGTGCGGAGCGTTCTCTCTTTGATCTGACAACGCCTCAAGCGACTGAATACCGACTTGAAGTAGGACTAACTCCAAGATATTACATCTCGGCTTCATATCGCGTTCTAGACCGTGCATCCAAGGCAACTCTGTACTTCCGCACTGCCGAGGACCGCGACATCGCCGCTATCGTACTCAATTCCAGCTTGCCATACTTCTGGTGGCGAGCATTGGATGGCGGTGTCACCCTTCCTCGTCGCGTTCTCATGTCGACTCCGGTTCCTGCGCTGAAGGGCTCCTTGCCGCAACTCGTTAGCCGGCTACGGCGCTCGGAAGACGAGAACGTGGTTGTGAAACTCAACGCGGGCAGGCACAATGAGAACGTCAAACACCCACCCGAGCTTGTCCGCGAACTGAACGTGGCCGCATCCGTCGAGGGGCTTGACACCCGACTGCTGTATACCAGCAGCATGTTTCCGCTAGCGTGCGTGAGCCTGCCAGCACAGTAACTGACGAGGAGTAGCACTCATGTTCGGAAGCGGATCTTCTCAGTTCGATGCTCTGCGACGCCACCTTCTGTCCCACAACGAGGTTCGACGCGAGGTGGAGTTCGCTTTCTCATCACTGTTGACCGCAGCCAATCCTTCTGACAGGGGTCTTCGATTCCTCTTCGGGAGCGGTGCCGAGTGGATCATGGCGTCCGCTGCCTGGTCTGCTGGAGTATTGACGGCGCCAGCCGGGCACAACGCGAACGGCTTCGACCTCGGAGACCTCCTGGACAAGGCGAAAGGTCTTTGGAGCGTGAAAGCCAGTGCGAGCACTTCGGCGTCACAGATCCGGCTCAAGAACTTCATGGGCGACGGTGGACGAGTGGATTGGACTGAGCCGACCGTATTTGTCGGTCCCTATCTTAAAGGGGCGGTCCTGGTAGACCCCCGCTCGCACACGGAGGTAGCTGAGGCTGCCTCTAACATTGGCGACGCCCTCGTCTTGGGAGGCGGGGCAGTGAAGGCCTTCGCCAAGTCGCACCCTCAGAATTACATTCCGTTTGACGTTGCCGTCAACCATGGCGGGGCTTCGGCAGATCGCTACGCTTTCGTCAAGTCGGTGATCACTCCCGACCACTTTCCAATCCTTTCCAAGCCTTTTCTTGCCGCCGCGCCCGTTGCTGATCGGAGCCGCGTTGAGGAGATCACGCGGCTTGCGCTACTAAGGGACCAGGGCGTGCTGGACGAGGAGCAGTTCAAGAGGGCAGTCGACACAGTGATCCGCTAGCTGCGCCGTCGCGCGCCGGTCGGCGCGCTGGCGCCTGCCGAGTATCGCGAGATGACACCTCGAGACACGCTCGAGTCCAACGTCCCCACGCCCGTCGAGACCGCCAACGCCTCATCCGCGCTCTAGCGAGCGTCGGCGGCAACGCCAATCGGCTAGCCTTCCTCAACTTCGATGTCGCCGTCGGAGTCGTCTATCACGTCGTCCGGCAGCGAGTCGCGTGCGACATCGAAGAAACCAAGCCCCTCAATCGCTCCCCTCGATAGTGGCCCCGTGAAAGCCTTCGACACCCGCGCGATCAGATCCAGCCCTCGGGAATTGATTACCGCCGGGTCCCAACGATCAAGTGCAACAATCTCTTGGTTGAGCTTCAGCGTGTCATCCTTATAGATGTGCTGCTTATCAGCGAGACGTTTGTTGGACAGCTGGGAGTTTGTGGCTGAGAGGGTTAGGTTGCCGATAACATGCAAATGGGTCTCTAAGAAGCCCGGAACGCTCCCGACACCCCACAAGTTGAGGTCGCTCTCCCAACCCTTCGACGGGCGCTGGGGAAGCACATGTTCGACGGTGTATTTCGAGTCATCGAGGTCGCCGGGAGCGTTGGCTGCGTACTGAAAGTACGTCCGATTCACACGCTCAAGAACCAAGAACACCCACTTGCGCCTCGGCTCCGTATAGATGGGAGTCGCCAACGCTCTGTCTCGAAGAAGCGCGTCAGTAGGCCAAGCGTTGTCGCCTTCGAGTTCTGACAGCAGGGCACGGAGAAACTGGACGGTCTCCGCCGATTTTAGCTCCTCGCGCTCACGTAGACGCAGCGCCAAGCGCACGAAGATCGAACGGTGTCGATTGGGGGCGAATCCAGCCAGGAAGCGACGCACCATGTAGCTAAGAATTAGTTCGCCAGCTTCTCCAAGATCGGCTTCCTCAAGCCGCTCACTCTTGTACTCCCGGAACAGGTAGAGCAGCAAACCTTCGGCTGGATCGGTCCCCCAGCGAGACAACGCCTTTAAGGTGGCAACCGTGCCTGCGGAAACTCCAGGGATCTCGTCGGGGAACAATATGTAACGATAGAGCTTGGAAGCCTCCACGAACTGCAAGCCGTACGCGAATACTTTAGCCTCATCGGACTCGCTCGACTTGAGGTCCTTTTGGAAATAATCGAAGAGCTGCCCTTTGGATCCAAAATGTCCTTGGCTAATCGACCAAGCAGCCAAATACGACTGCAGCTTTGACGCCGGCACGTCCGACTCGAGGTGCTTCCAATGAGACTTATAGAACGCGTCCCCTTCTTCGCCGAGCAGCAGGAAAAAGTAGTTGCGCACCAGATCTGACTGGTCAAGCTGCTTGCCGCCAGAGTTGAGCGTCTGGAACACTCTATGCGCGTTGTCGCCTGGTTCAAGCACAACCCAGACGGCCGTGAATCGCTTGGCGATATGAGTCACTAACGCTTCGACTCGGTCACGAGGCATACGCGCAAGCTCGTCCGAGAAGTACTTAAATGCCTGCTCTACAGTGCCCGACCCTGAAAGCTCCTCGCCCTCAACCACCAGGGCAAGGGCAGTGCGGTCCGGCTGCTGCAGAACCAGCCGCTCTCGGTGATCCGGAGCTAGATTGCTGTTCCTCAAATACCGCGTGGTATAGAGGTCCGTCACTCGATCACGAGCTTCCGCGTCGTCCTCCGACCTCGCGATGTGGTCTCGAATGGCGCAGATAAGTATAGTGAGCGTGGTAATTCGCTGCTGTCCATCGACAACAAGGAACCGGTGGGCGTCCGTCGGAAGGCCAGTGCCTTCCTGCGCGTGGAGAACTACACTGCCGATGAAATGGCTAACGGATTGACCATTGGCGACAGACCTCTCGACTCGAAGTAGATCGTTCCAGAGCGCAGCCCACTGTGGCCTTTGCCAGGCGTATCGCCTCTGCCACAACGGCACAAGCAGTTGGTTATCGCTCTTGAAGAGCTCTTCTACCTTGATCTCTCCGGCATGCAAGGTCGTGTCCTCCGTCGCTTCTAGTCACGCAAGCCTAGCGATGCGGACAACTAGTTGGGCTGACTGCTGCTTCGAGATGCGGTCCATTTGGTGGAGGTCACCGTCACCAGCCAAGCCGGAAGGTGCAACGAGACCCAGCCGTCCCGCGCGGCCTCTCGGGTGCGGGACATGAAGAACCCGCCTGCGGAAATGAACCTAAGATGATCTGCGGGGTAAGCGTTTGCCGGCGCGACACGTCGCACGGCCGGTTCACCAGCGCTTGCGGCGGCGGACACTGGCCCCCAGAGGCGTCCCTGCATTGGGGACGACGCCCAGCTGGCAGGCGTGAGCGCTCCGCCTACACGTCGCGCAAGTAGGTGTTCAACGCCCGCGCCCGCTCCAGCGCCCCCGGCGGCACCTCGAGCACCCCAACACCCGGCTCACCCCCGAGCAGCACTGCATTCCGCCCGAACGGCGTCGCGATGCACGAACGGCCAGTGAACCCCGGCCCGCAGTGGTTCGCATAGGCGACGACCACGCCGTTCTCGAGCGCGCGCGCCGGCACCTGCAACGTCGACGTCTGCGTCGCCGAGTAGTGCCACGCCTCGCCCAGGCCAGGGACGCCCTCCTCCACCGTCGGCACCGCCGTCGGCACGAGCAGCACGTCGGCGCCGGCAACCGCCAGAGCACGCGCGAACTCGGGGAACTCCACGTCGTAGCAGATGCCGACGCCCCACTCGAGGCCCCGCCACCCCACGACCGACCCGTAGTCGGCGGCGGGCGTCATCCACTGCTGCTCGACGGGCCCGAAGAGGTGGCGCTTGTGCACGCGCTGCAGCTCGGCGCCGTCGGCGTCGAACATCGAGGCCGCGATGCGGTGCGAGCCGCCAACAGAGTCGACGCTCGAGCCCACCAGCGCCACCCGATGCCGCCGGGCGATCTCCGCGAGCGCCGCGCGCACAGCGTCGCCGTCATGCTTCCAGGCGCGGTCAGGCGCATAGCCGGTGGCGAAGAGCTCGGGCGTCACGACCACGTCGGCGCCCCGCGCCGCGGCCTCGGCGACGAGACCAGACAGGGTCTCGAGGTTGCGATCCACGTCGTCGATGACGGCCGCCGCCTGCGCGACGGCGACGGTGCGGCTTGCCTGGGCGCTCATGAGCCCATCCTCCCTGCTCGACGCGATCGCGGCATCCGCTGTTGACGAGCAGCACCAGCGTGCCGCATCATGACGCTAAACCCAACTGGTTTTGGTTTAGCGATCAGCGATCACGACCCCGAGCTCGGCGAAGGAGCCAGCCATGACGTCACCCCGGCCCGACGCGCCCCAGGCGCCCGCCACCGACTTCCAGGAGGCGCTGCGCGCCCGCGGCACCGACTCGGCGATCGCCGCCGAGCTCGAGCGCCGCATCGAGCTCATCGAGCACGAGGAGTACGAGGATGCGTCGCGGCTGCCGCTCACGGCGCGCGAGGTCGTCGCCTACGTCGGCGTGACGCTGGGCGCCATCGCGCTCGGCCTGCTGGTCGTCGTCCTGTGAGCGACCGGAAGGCCCTGGCGGCCGACCCGATGCTCTCGAGCGAGCACGTCTTCGGCACGTTCCCGCTGCTGAAGAAGGAGCGCACCTGGAGCGCGCTCGACTTCACCTGGGTCAACACCGCCCTCGCGATCGCCACCTGGGCGTTCCTCGTCGGCGGCTCCACGGCGCTGCTCGTCGGCTTCCAGGACGGCATCGCCGCGATGATCATCGGCAACGCGATCGGCCTGTGCTTCATGGTGCTCGCCTCGGTCGTCGCCTCGCAGCGCTGGGGCAGCGAGCAGTACCTGCTGCTGCGCGGCGCCTTCGGCGTCGTCGGCGTCGGCGCGCTCGTCTTCACCGTCATCCTCATCACCGAGATGGGCTGGTCGTCGCTGCTCGCCGTCATGGCTGGCCGCGCCACGAGCCAGGTCGTCTCGACGATGGCCGGCACCGACCTCGGGCAATACGGCCCGGTCGTCACGATCGGCGGCCTCATCGCCATCGCGATCGCCTGGTGGGTGCTCTCCCGCGGCCCCGTCACGATCGGCCGCTTCAACGCGATCATCGCGCCCGGGCTCGCCGTGATCACCGTCGTGATGATGGTCTTCCTCGTCATCAACACCTCGTGGGACGCGCTCTTCGCCGCCTCCCCGATCGCGCCGTTCGACGACGCGACGCTCAACTTCATGGTCGCCGTCGAGTTCAACGTCGGCGTGGGCGTCTCCTGGTACCCGGTGATGGGCTCGCTCGCCCGCATGACCCGCTCGCGCAAGGCGGCCGTCTGGCCCGCCTACGGCGGCCTCCTCATCGCCACGCTCGTCGCGCAGATCGTCGGCATGGCCGCGGCGCTCACGCTCGGCGACTCCGACCCGACCGTCTGGATGGTGCCGTTCGGCGGCGCGGTGCTCGGCGTCGCGGTGCTGATCTTCATCGCCTTCGCCAACATCACGTCGATGTCGTCGATCGTCTACTCGACGATCCTCGCGATCCGGCAGTCGTCGGGCGGCCTGCTGGCCCGCGTGCCCTGGAAGGTGCTCACCGCATCCTTCTTCATCCTCCCCGCGATCATGACCTTCTTCCCGCAGTTCATGTACGAGCAGTTCATGATCTTCGTCTCGGTCTCGGGCGCCTTCCTCACGGCGGTCTGCGGCATCGCGCTCGCCGACTACTTCGTGCTGCGCAAGCAGCGCATCGACCTGCGCGAGATGCACCTGGGCCAGCAGGGCACGCTCTACGCCTACCCGGCGGGCATCAACTGGGCCGGCATCATCGCGCTCGTCGCCGGCGCCGCGTTCTACCTGTGGCTCTACAACCCGATCACGCTCGAGACGCAGGCCGTCTTCTCGGTGATCACCGCATCCCTGCCCGCCGCCATCGTCGCCGCGCTCGTCTACCTCGGCCTCTCGGCCGTCCTGCACCGCGGCCGCACCATGGTGGGGGCGGGCTGATGGCGACGACGCGAGCGGCGGTCTACGACGGGGATGCGCGCCTGACGGTCAGGGACGTGGAGCTGCGGGAGCCGGGGCGCGGCGAGGTGCTCGTGCGCATCGGCGCCTCGGGCGTGTGCGGCTCCGACCGGCACGTGCTCGACGGCGACTGGCAGATGCCGCAGCCGACGATCATGGGCCACGAGGGCGCCGGCGTCGTCGAGGCGGTCGGCCCTGGCGTGCGCTCGCTCGAGCCCGGCGACCACGTGATCATGACGTGGTTCTACCCCTGCGGCACGTGCTCGGCCTGCCGCCAGGGCCGCACCTGGGTGTGCACCGGCTCCCGCTCGGAGGAGTGCCTGCTGCCCGACGGCTCGACGCCGATGCAGCTCGACGGCGCCGTGGCCTACCCGTACCTCGCGGTCGGCTCGATGAGCGAGCGCGTCGTGGTCGCCGAGCAGGCGGCCGTACGCGTGCCGAAGGAGCTGCCGTTCGACGTGGCCGCCCTCATCGGCTGCTCGATCGCCACCGGCGTGGGCGCGGTCGTCAACGACGCCGAGGTGAAGCCCGGCCGCTCGGCGCTCGTCATCGGCGCGGGCGGCGTGGGCCTCAGCATCATCATGGGCCTGAAGCTCGCGGGCGCGAGCCCCATCATCGCCGCCGACGTCACCGACGAGTCGCTCGAGCTCGCGCGGCAGTTCGGCGCGACGCACACCGTGCGGTCGGGTGCGGATCTCGCGGAGCAGGTGCGCGAGATCGTGCCGGACGGGATGGATGTCGCCTTCGAGGCCATCGGCCGGCCCGAGACCATCGCGCTCATGCCCGCGGCCCTGCAGCGCGGCGGCACCGCCGTGATCGTGGGCCTCCCCCCGCAGGACCGGCCCGTGCCGATCGACGCGCTCGCGCTCGCCGAGGAGGGCAAGTCGCTGCTCGGCTCGAACTACGGCTCGACGGTGCCGGCGCGCGACTTCCCGATGCTCGCCCGCCTCTACCTCGACGGCAAGCTGCCCATCGACGAGCTCATCACCAACCGGTGCTCGCTCGACGAGGTCAACGACGCCTTCGACCTCATGCGCTCCGGCGCGCGGGGGCGCAGCGTCATCGTCTTCTGATGCCACGCTGAACCGATGGCGAGACCGAAGCACAACATCCTCTCCCCCGGGTCGATCGCGCGGGCCGCGCTGCGGCAGGTGGCGGCGAACGGCGACTTCACCATCCCCGGCATCGCCAAGGTGCTGGGCGTGCACCCGTCGTCGCTCTACCACCACCTGCCCGGCGGGCGGCTCGCGATCGTGCACCGCATGCGCGAGGAGCTCTACGCCGGCGTCGACCTCGCGCCGCTGCTCGACCCAGCGGTCGCACCGCTCGACCGGCTCGCGCGCTGGATGCGGTCGTACCGGGATGCGACGGCCCAGGTGCCGACGGTCGTGCCGGTGCTGGTCGGGGCGCCGGTGGAGGACGCCCGCACCCTCGAGATCTACGAGGCGCTCTTCGTGATCCTGCGGGATGCGGGGGTGCCGGAGGAGGAGCGCGTCGCGTTCTCGGCGATGATCGACGCGGTCGTGCTGGGCTCGGCCGTCGACGCGGCGTCGCCGTCGCCGCTGTGGCGCATCGAGGGGCATGACGTGCCGGAGCTGCGGGCTGTCGCGGCGCGTGGGGATGATGCGGGTCGCGCTGCGGCCGGGTTCGAGCTGGCGGTCGCGACCGTCGTGGATGCGGTGGGGCGGAGCGCGGCGGGGCGCTGACCGCCGTTGGCCTCCGGTCGTCAATAGACCTCGCGCCGATGGGCGATGCGGAAGACCGCCACCGTGACCACGCGGTCGTCGACCTCGTAGAGCACCCGGTAGTCGCCGACGCGGATGCGCCAGGCGTGCTGCTCGCCGGCGATCTTGCGGCAGCCAGGGGGCCGCGGGTCGTCTGCGAGCGCGCGGACCTTCTCGAGGATCTTGTCCCTGGCTGCTCGTGGCTCGAGCTTCTTGAGCTCGCGGGCTGCGGCGGTCGTGAACTCGACCGAGTAGGAGGTCACTCAGCGAGCTCGGCTGCCAGCTCGTCCAGCGAGATCCGGGAGCCGTCGTCGGCGGCCTTGGCGGCACGGAACTCGGCCAGGTCACGCGCATCCTCGAGCTGCTCGAGCAGCTCGAGGTCTTCCACGCTGATCACCACGGCCGCGAGCTTGCCGTAGCGCGTGACGCCCACGCGCTCCTTGCCATAGCTCACCCGGCCGACCACCTCGGCGAAGCCGGTGACGAGATCTCCCGTGCTGACGCTGCGGCTGATGGTGTTCATGGCTCGAGTCTACCCCGTTTCGTGTAAAACGGGAGAAACATGTGGAATTGCGGTTCGTCAGTCGCCAGCCGGGAGCGGCTCGCCGCAGTCGCGGCAGGTCGCGGCGGCAGGCACGACCATGAAGCAGTTCGGGCAGGTCGTCTCGCGCATCGCCGGCCGCGGCGCGGCGGACGCCCGCGGAGCGCTGGCGCGCGTGGCGCGGCTGCGCGGGCGACGCTCGGGAAGCGGCGCGAGCACGACCGGCTGCCCGCCGTCCGCGGGCATTGTCGCGCCGAAGAAGCGGTAGCACTCGAGGCGGTCCTCGGCAGCAACGCGCTCACGCGTGCGCTCATCGGTGCCGGCGGGCACACCCGGATAGCCATCACCGATGCGGCGCTCGGCCGTGACGCACACCGACGTGAGTCGAGGCTCTCCGCGCGTTTCTGCATCCGCCGCGACGGCGCCGAGCACCCGCCCGATCCAGTGCGCCATCAGCTGACTCGTCGTGATGCCCGTCCGCGCCTGGATGCGGTCACTCAGGTCCTGGTAGGTGATCCATCCGCCGTACTCGCTAGCGGTCTCGATGAGCACCTCACGGGCGGCCGGCCACCACTGCCGCACGGCGTCGGCCCCCGAGACGTACTTGCCGTTCGCGAGCTCTGGCATAGGTGTCCTCCTCGGTAACCGTCAGCTCCAACGGTATCGGCGCTGTCAGTCGATGACCCCGTCGCCCTCGTACCCGACGACCACGCGGCTCTCGAGCAGCGGGATGATCTGCATCTTGCCGATCGAGGCGAAGTGGGCGCTCTCGCGGTGCGCGGTGAACGCATCCGCGTCCTGGTACACCTCGACGATCGTGAAGACGTTCGGGTGCTCGAGGTCGCGGGCGACCGAGTAGGAGATGTTGCCCTCCTCCGCGCGGCTGGCGGCGGCCAGCTGCGGCAGCAGCATCGCGACCTGCTCGGTCGCGTCGGGCTTGGCGGTGTAGGTGGCCACGGCGATGTAGTGCTGCGTCATGCGTCGACTCTGCCAGCGATGATGCGCGCGGGGGCCGGCGAATGTCGCCGACCCCCGCGCACCCAGGGGGCTAGAACCAGCCGAACAGCACCGGCAGGTACGTCACCCCGAACAGGAACGCAAGGCAGATGCCGAACCACGGCAGCATCGCTGGGATCGCGAGCGCCCAGTGCTCGAGCGGGCGCGCCTGGCACGCGCCGCAGCACGCCGCCGCGCCGAAGCATGCCTCGCGCGGCGGCGAGCACCAGCACGGCATAGCCGGGGATCCAGACGAAGAGGCACCCGATCGCGATGAGCGTCAGCCACCCGAACGACCGAAGCTTGGCGAGCACTGCGACGATCGGCGCCGGGAGCGTGACGATACCGCCGGTTGCCATGAAGGCCGGGCTCGGACGGCTGCGTTCGAGTGAGCGTAGGCGGCGGCGACGCGTGCGGCCGCGGGGGCTCACGAGACGAACATGGCGCGTGGCGCCATGCTCGGGCGTCCGGGATCGCGCAGCCCGCGTCAGCGCTGCCCGTTCAGACCGAGGCACTCGGAGAGCCGGCGGGCGACGTCCTGCGGCCCGGCGATCGACTCCCACGATGCGGCAAGGTCGCGCGCGGCGAGCAGCACGTGCCGCGCGGCACCGACACGGATCTCCGGCTCGAGCGTCTCGATGTCGGCCACCTTCGCCGCCCCCACGATGCGCCGCGACATCTTGGCCGCAGCGAAGAGCGTCGATTCTCGAAGAATCTCACCAAGCCGGCGCTCGACGAACTCCTGATCCCAGAGCCGCCGCTCCGACCAGTTCGTCGAGAGTCGACGGTATTCCTCGGTGAACGCCTCCCACGTCTCGTCGAGGAGACCGATCGCCCACATAGCGCGCTCACGATCGCCGAGCGCGTCCGCGCGGGCCGCCGCGAAGGCGTAGTTCGCCCAGAGCGCCCCGATGTCGAACGCGACCGGCCCGTAGAAGGCGAACTCCGAGTCGAACACCTTGACCGAGTCTGCCGCGGTGCCGCCACCCTGAGCGCGCACCATCACCGAACCGGTGTGCAGGTCCCCGTGGATGAGCGCCTCCGTCCTGGTCATGAACCGCCACTTCGCCTCCGCCATCGCCCCGCGGAAGACCGCGTCGGACGCCAGGGCATCCGCGTCCGGCTGATTCTCAGGCAGCACCGCGTTGCGCCCGATGTCGAAGGACGGCTCCGTGAACACCAGATCCTCAGTGATGACGCACAGCTCCGGGTTCTGCGTCGAGGCGATCTGCTCGCTCACCTCGACTCGGTCCAGGCCGAGGACGGACGTCCCCACCGCGACGCCCGCGACATACCGTCCGAGCGCGTCCGCGACGCCGGAATGCCTGAGACCGTGGTTCAGCGCATCCCGCCACACCCGGTGGTCGCTCAGGTCCTCGAGCGCGAGCACGTGCTGCTCCGGGTCGTAGGCCAGTACCTCGCACACCACGTTCGGTGCGAGCGCGTGGTGCGTCTGCAGGGAGTGTGCCTCGCGCTGTGCGCGCTTGGGCGTCATCGGCCACCCGTCTCCGACCATGCGCACATAGGGCAGGGCCTGCTTGAGGATGATCCCCCGCCCGTCCTTGTCCACGACATGGAAGACGAGGTTGAGATTGCCGTCGCCGATCTCCCGCACGCGCGCGACCCGACGGACGTCGATCCGACTCCTGAGCTGGTCGTGCTCACGGACATAGTCGACGACCGTCTGCTCCGTGAGGAACTCATAGGGCTCTGCCTTGACGTCTGCGCTCACAGCGATGACCTCCGTGTCGACGTGATGAGTGGGCTACCGGCTAGGTCGCCGGCTGGTAGCGGACCTTGCGGGTGGACAGAGTGAAGGAGAAGAGCAGTGCGACGATGAGCACCACGCCCTTCGCGGTGTCCTGGTGGTAGTACTGCGCACCCATCATCGTCATGCCCGTGAGCACGATCGCGATCAGCACCGCCCCGAGCAGCGTGCCCCACGCGTTGGGCTTCGCGAGCCCGAGCACGGAGGTGCCGACGAGCGCAACCGCCACCGCCTCAAGCAGGCTCGACGCACCAGCGTTGACGTCGCCCTGACCGATGCGAGCGACCAGAATGATGCCTGCGACGGAGGCGAACATCGACGAGACCACGTAGGCGGCGCCGCGATGCAGCCCGACCCGGATCCCCGCGAGTCGCGCCGCCTCCGGGTTCGCTCCGATCGCGTAGAGGATGCGTCCCCACGACGTGCGCGAGAGCACGAACCAGGTCGCGATGACCAGCAGCAGCATGATCGCGACAGGGATCGGCACCGGCCCGATCGCGCCGCGGTCGATCGTGAGGAACGTCGGGTCGAACCTCCCGGGCGCCGTGCGGCCGTCCGGCAGGATCATGCCCGACGAGACCGACTGACCAGAGACCGGGATCAGCTTTGCGCCCTGGATGACGAACATCATCCCGAGCGTGGCGAGCAGGTCTGGGATCTTGCAGACCACGATGAGGAACGCGTTGACGAGGCCCACCGCGAGTCCGGCGAGCAGCACAAATGACACAGCCATCGTGCCGGTGAGGTTGAAGAAGACCATCATCATCGCCGCCAGCTGCACACCGAGCCCAGCGACTGCGCCGATCGACAGATCGAGCCCGCCGACGATCATGCTGAACATGACGCCGAGGCCGAGGATCGCGGTGACAGACGCGAACTTGAGCATCGAGAACATCGCGTTGGGCGTTGCGAACGCCGGCTGCGTGAGAGCGAAGAACGCGAACGCCCCGATCGTCACGGCGATGAAGCCGTACTTGACCACGACCTCTCGAATCCGCACGCCGCTCGGCACACCACCGGTGACCCTGCTCGCTGTGATGCTCGTCATTGAACGACCTCCGTCATGCTCTTCACGATGTCTTCGTTGCGCACCGCCGAGGCGCGGGCGTCCAAGGTGATCCTGCCCTCGACCATGACGACGATGCGGTCGGCCATCTCCCGGACCTCCTCCACGTCGCTGCAGATCATCACGACGCAGGAGCCGTCGGCCGCTTGCCCACGGGCTCGTTTGGCGATCTCCCGCCGAGCACCGATGTCGACGCCGCGGAACGGCTCGTCGAGCACCAGGATCTCCGGGCGCCGCTGCATCCAGCGCGCGACCATGACCTTCTGTTGATTGCCGCCGGACAGGGCATCCACAGCCTGCTCGGGCCCGCTCGTGACGATGCCGAACTCGGCGATCGCCTGCTTCGCGCCTGTCGCCTCACGGCTGCGCTGCATCACGATTCCGCGCTCGAAAGTGCGGAGGAAGGGCAGGGTGAAGGTGCGGGTCAGCGACCAGCCGGGCAGCATGCCATGTGCCGCGCGATCCTCGGGTACCAGGTGGACGCCATGGCGGATAGCGGCCTTCGGCGACCGCGGAGCGAAGGACTTGCCGTGGAGCAGCATCGTGCCTGGGCGCACCTGGCGCACACCGAAGAGATGCTCGGCGAGCTCCGTCTTTCCGGCTCCGACGAGCCCGATGATGCCGGTCACCTCACCGCGGCACAGTTCAAGGTCGATGGTCGGCCCTTCAGCGAGCACTTGCAGGTCGCGCAACTCGAGCGCGACCTCCGTTCCCTGCAGCTCGTCGATGGCCTCTTGATCGTGGATGACGCCCTCGCCGAGCATCGCGGTGACCGCGCGATCCAGGTCGACCGGGCGGTGCTGCCGGTCGACGATGCGCCCATCCCGAAGGACCGCGATGTCGTCCGCGAGCGCACGCACCTCGCCGAGCCGATGCGACACGTAGAGGATGGCGACGCCGCGATCGCGCAACGCGCGCACGAGCTCGAACAGGCGATCGGCCTCGGACTTCGACAGCGTCGAGGTGGGCTCGTCGAGGATCAGCACCTTCGGCGTCGTCGCGAGCGCGCGCGCGAGCAGCAGCATCTGGCAGTCCGCGATCCCGAGCTCGTGCACGTCCTGGCGCAGGAAGGCATCCGACCAGTCGAGGTCGAGCGTGCCCGCCACCTCGCGTGCCTTGGGCAGGATCGAGCGGAGCGAGCCGAAGCGGCTCGTCGTCCCTTGCGCGATGGCCTCGAACACCAGGTTCTCCGCGACGCTCAGGCCGGGGACGATCGCGTCGTCGATGCGCTGGTGGACCGTCCTGATCCCGAGGCGCGAGGCGGACGCGGGGCTGTCGAGCGAGACGGGCGCACCCGCCAGCATCACGTCGCCTCCGGACGGAGCGTGCACACCCGCGAGCACCTTGATGAGCGTCGACTTGCCTGCCCCGTTGGCGCCGAGCAACGCGGTGACGCGGCCCGAGTGGAGCGCCAGGTCGACGCCCTTGAGCACCTCTGTCGGACCGAACCGCTTCGTCAGGTTCGCGAGGGCGAGCGCAGGCACGTCGGCGCCGGCTGCATCTGTCTCCATGTGTCTTCTCCGTCGTGTGTGGACAGGGCCTGCGTCGAGTCGGTCTCGCGGCGGTGGGGGTGGCGACTGGGCGCCGCCCCCACCGCCATGAATCAGAACTCGACCGAAGGGATCCAGTCGGCGCTCGAGACGTCGGAGAGGTTGAGCTCGGGCTGGGCCGCGCGCAGATCCTCCATGTTCTGGATGTCCTGGTCGCGGAGGGTCTCCTGCGTGACGAGGATGGGCGGGAAGTCGACCGTCATGCCGTCGAGCTCGCCGGCCATGTGGAGCGCGAGGGTGCGGAGCACGGCGGCACCGATGGCGTTCGGGTCCGTCGCCCCCGTGGCCACCCAGCGGCTGCCATCGGCCCGCATGAGCTCGATGTCGGCGTTCGAGATGTCGGCGCCGTAGACCAGCACGTCCTCCGTGCCGCTCACCTGATCGAGGCCGGTAAGCGTTCCCTTGGTGAACTCGTCGTACGGAGCGTAGATCGCCTGGATGTCGGGGTTCGCCTGCACCGCCGCCGTGACCATGGGAGCGCTGTCGCTCGCGGTCGAGTTCGTGAACGCACCCGTCTGGAACGCCTGCTGCCAGCCGTTGTCGGCGACGTACTCCTGCCAGACCGTGTGGCGCCGGTCGAGCGGGGCGATGCCCAACACGTTCACGTAGCCGACTGCGGCATCGGCGCCGACGTCCTCCAGCATGCGGTCGAGCACGAGTTGCGCCATCACCGCGTCGGACTGCTGTGTCTGCACAGCCTCCGGTGCGCACTCCTGGATCTCGACGTCGTAGATGATGACGGCGATACCCTGCTCGATGGCGCGGTTGACGCCCGGGCAGAGCGTGTCGGGGAAGCCGTGACGCACGATGATGCCGTCGACGCCCTCGGAGATCGCCTGGTCGAGCTGCGTGGCCTGCGTCGCGTTGTCGCCCTGCGCGTCGTACACGCTCAGGTCGACGCCGAGGGCCTCGGCCTGGCGGCGCGTGCCGTTCAGGTACTGCTGGAAGTAGTCGCCCTGGCCGGACTGCTGGACGATGGCGAGGCGCACGCCGTCCTGGTCGAACGGCGCGGGGGCGTCGCCCGTGGCCTCGCTGACTGCGCCTGTGTCTGCCGGCGCCTCACTCGGCGCCGCGTCCCCTTGCGTGCAGCCGGCGAGCATGAACGCGAGCGTTCCTAGTGCGACGATCGGGCCTGTCCTGCTGGTGAATCGCATCATTGCGTTTCCTTTCGTGCTGGTGGTGCAGCGGCCCGGGCTAGTCCCGGGTCGTCTCTGTCATGAAGAGCGGGACGTCGGCATCGCTCGGCTCGACCACGCCGCGCTCCGTGACGATGGCAGCGATCAGATCGTGCGGAGTGACATCGAAGGCGGGGTTGAACGCGCGCACGCCCGGAGCTGCGACGCTCACGCCCCCGAACTGCAGCACCTCCGCGTCGGATCGCTCCTCGATCTCGATCTCGTCACCGGTCGCCGTGCGCTCGTCCACCGACGAGTACGGCGCGGCCACCACGAAGGGAATGCCAGCTCGCTTCGCGGCGAGCGCAACCCCCACCGAGCCGATCTTGTTGGCGGCGTCGCCATTGGCCGTGATGCGGTCCGCGCCGATGACGGCGAAGTCGACCAGCCCGCGCAGGATCGTGCTCGCCGCAGCCCCGTCGCACTGGACGACGTGGTCGATCCCGTCGCGCTGCAGCTCCCAGCTCGTCAGGCGGACGCCTTGCAGCAGCGGGCGCGTCTCGTCGACATGCACCATCTCGAGACGCCCTCGGTCGTGCAGCTCCCTCAGGATGCCGTAGGCCGTACCCCAAGCGCTCGTCGCCAGCGCGCCGGTGTTGCAATGCGTGATGGCGCGGAGCGGCCGGTCGCCGAGCGTCGCGAGCAGCCAGTCGGCGCCGAGCCGCGACAGCTCGCGGTTCGCGGCCTCGTCCTCGCGGGCGACGGCGTGGGCCTCGAGCAGCACGAGCTCCATGCCGCCGCCGCGCACGGCGTCGACGCGGCGCGCGCCCCACGCGAGATTGACGGCGGTCGGTCGCGCGTACGCGATTCGCGTGATGGCGTCGGCGAGGTGCTGCTGGTCCCAGCCCTCTCGCGCGGCCTGCTGCATGGCGATGACAACGCCGTACGCGCCCGCAGCGCCGAGCGCCGGAGCGCCGCGGATCGCGAGCCGCTGGATCGCGTCGATCAGTTCGTCGACGCTGCTGATCTCCAGCATCCGCTCCTGGAGCGGGAGGGCAGTCTGGTCGAGCAGCCGCAGCACGCCAACGGCGCCGTCTGGCTCGATCCACTCGATTGCTCGTGCCACGGTCGACCCTCCTCGGTCGGTTGCGCGGATGGCCTCCGCAGGTGCGACGGTAGTAGTTGACTGACAACTATGTCAACGCCTGTCACACTTCAAGCAGAAACGGTAATGTGAGGCGCATGATCTCGGCGCGCTGTCGTCAGCGAGACGCCACGGGGAGGCGGCCATGAAGCAAGGTTCGCGAGTGGAACGGGTCGCCGACGGCCTCCGAGCGGCGATCGCAGGCGGGGAGTACGAGACCGGGGGCCGGCTGCCGCCGGAGTCTCAACTCGCCGCCCACTTCGAAGTCTCGCGACCGACCGTACGCGCCGCGCTACGTGAGCTCGAGGCGACGGGACTCGTGCGCACGCAGCACGGTGTGGGGAGCTTCGTCGCCGACTCCCCCGCTGTGACCGCAGGACTCGAGCGACTCGACTCGATCACCGAGTCGATCCGCGGCATGGGTCGCGAGCCGGGGATGCGCTACAAGAGCCGCACAATTCGCCCGCTGATGCCGGAAGAGGCCGCGCGTCTAGGCACGACCGCCGATGCGATGGCTCTCGAGCTACGACGCTCGATCCTCGCCGACGGCGAGGTCGTCGCCTACTCCTACGACCTGATGCCGATCGGCGTGTTCCCGGAGGGCGAGGATCCGGACGTAGTGCAGGACTCCCTGTTCTCGTACCTGCGTCAGGAGCGCGACCTCCACCCGCACCACGCGGTCGCGCGGGTGCACGCCGTAGCCTCCGACCACATCGGGTGGGACGTGCCGGCCTCCCAGCCGCCCCTCTACGTGCTCCTCGACCAGGTGCACTACGACCGGGACGAGACGCCGCTGCTGTACTCGCGGACGTACTTCCTAGAAGGCCGGTACGAGTTCACGATCATGCGGCGCCCGTAGACCGACCTAAAAGGTTTACATCCACTCGTCTCTTCCTGCTAGGTTGTCAAACAACTTGCACAGGGAGAGTGATCGATGTGGATCTCGCACCATCGTCAGCCATTGCGCTCCGAGAACTCGTGGAGGCTTCGCACGCGATCGGGGCCGACCGCTCGCTCGTGCTGCACGGCGGTGGCAACACCTCCGTCAAGGCCGAGGTCACCCGGGTCGACGGCGGTGTTGAGACTGCGCTGTTCGTCAAGGGATCGGGGTCGAGCCTCGCGACCATCGACGAGCGCGGGTTCGCGCCGCTGTCGCTCGCGCGGGTGCGCGCGCTGACGCCCGAGCGCGGGATCACGCAGGATCGGCTCGCCGACGCGCTACGGCTTGCCCAGCTCGACACGCCCTCCCCGGAGCCGTCGGTTGAGTCTCTCGTCCACGCCCACATCCCGCAGCGCTTCGTGCTGCACTCGCACGCGGATGCGGTGCTCGCCCTCACAGACACGCATGACGCCCGGGCGCGGGCTGAGCGGGTGCTGGGGGCAGACGTCGCAGTGGTCGACTACGCCACGCCGGGCGTGCCGCTGGGAGAGGCGGTGCGCGCTTGCCTGGCGGAGCGCGAGGGCCAGGCGCTCATCGCGATCGTCGTGCTGCAGCACGGCGTCTTCGCGTTCGGCGACACAGCAGCGGATGCGCTCGCCGCGCACGCGACCGTCGTCGAGCGGGCTGGACGCGGGCTCGAGACCCAGGAAGCGTCCGCGCCCCAGGCCGAAGAAGGGCCTGCAGCCCTCTCGACGCTCGCTGCCGCGGAGCGCGTCGCTGCGCTCCGCCGCGCTATCGCGGATGTCGCCGGCCTCCCTGTCATCGTCGGGCGGCACGCGGCGGCCCCCGCCGTCGCCGCCTTGCACGATCCTGCGCTCGCAACGGCACTCCGACGCGGCCCCGTCACCCCTGATCACGTGACGTGGCTCGGGCCTCGACCCGCCATCGCAGAGTCGCCCGCCGACTTCCGCGACTGGTACGTCGCCTACCTGGAGCGCCACGGGGGCGCCTCCGACGAGGCGATGCGGACCGCGTTCCCTCGGGCGCTGCTCGACCCCGAGCTCGGACTGCTGACCGTCGGCCGCTCACCCGCGGAGGCGCAGATCGTCACCGAGATCATGGAGCACGCGGTCTCGGTCATCCGGCGCGCGGAGGCGCTCGGGGGATACCATCCCGCCGACGAGGCGCACGTGCACGAGCTCGAGCACTGGCCGGCTCAGCGCGCCAAGCTCACCCGTCGCGATCCCGCGGCGCCGATGGCCGGCCGGATCGTGCTCGTGACGGGCGCCGCCTCAGGCATCGGGCGCGCGTGCGCCGCCGCCTTCCTCGACCGCGGCGCAGCGGTCGTCGGCTGGGACGTCAATCCCGCCGTCGAGACGACCTTCGAAGGTGACCGCTGGCTCGGCCAGACGCTCGACGTCAGCGACGAGCGCGCCCAGACGGCTGCCATCGCGCACGCAGTCGAGCGCTTCGGCGGCCTCGACGTGCTCGTGCCAGCGGCCGGAATCTTTCCGGCGGCCGAGCACCTGGTCGACCTCGACCCTCGGCTCTGGGAACGCACGCTGGCGATCAACGTCACTTCGGTAGTGACGTTGCTGCGGCTCGCGGGCCCGATCCTCGAGCACGCGGTCGGCGGCGGCGGCGTCTGCGTCGTCGCATCGAAGAACGTGGCGGCTCCCGGTCCTGGCGCAGCGGCCTACTCCGCCTCGAAGGCGGCCCTCACCCAAGTCGCTCGCGTCGCGGCCCTCGAGTGGGCGCCCCTCGGCATCCGCGTCAACATCGTGCATCCGGACGCCGTGTTCGATACCGCCCTCTGGACGCCTGAGCTGCTCGCCGCACGAGCCGAGCACTACGGGATGAGCGTCGACGAGTACAAGCGCCGCAACCTTCTGCGCGCCGAGGTGACGAGCCAGAAGGTCGGGGAACTGGTGGCCGCGGTGGCAAGCGACACGTTCGCCTGCACAACAGGCGCCCAGATACCCATCGACGGCGGCAACGAGCGAGTGATCTGAGGAGGAGCGATGCAGCGCGCGACCATGAACGGCACCGTCGACTACCGGAACGGCGAGTGGGGCCCGGCCTACCTCATCCGACACGAGGGTGCCGAGATCGGCGTCGTCGCGCTCCGGCCGGGCGATCACATGGACAACCACTTCCATGAGCACTGCCACGAGAGCTTCGTCATCGTCGAGGGCGAGGTGACGCTCTGGACGGCCCAGGCCCACCGCAGCCTGCTGGCGACGGGCGACATCGCCTCGTGCCCGCCCGGTGAGCACCACTACCTCGAGAACGAGTCGACCAGCCTGTGTCGTCTTGTCTTCCTCAAGACCCCCCCC
Organism: Agrococcus sp. SCSIO52902; assembly: GCF_022983135.1. Taxonomy (GTDB): domain Bacteria; phylum Actinomycetota; class Actinomycetes; order Actinomycetales; family Microbacteriaceae; genus Agrococcus; species Agrococcus sediminis. Next base: position 1,110,420 of record NZ_CP095269.1, on the reverse strand, counting down.
AGCCCCGGCGACACGAGTGTCGTCGCCTGGGCGCCCACCGACCGCTGACCCCTGAGAGGACGCATCATGGCCGACACAGAAGCCACCATCGACGCCAAGGACTACGGAGTCGGGCGCCCGCAGCAGACGCCCGACTTCCACGTGAAGGGCGCAGGCCAGCTCGATTTCGGCATGCGCCACCGCCTCGCGCGCATCTTCGACGCGGATGGGCGCACGGTGATGCTCGCGTTCGACCACGGCTACTTCCAGGGACCGACGTCGGGCCTGGAGCGCGTTGACCTCGGGATCGTCCCGCTCGCGCCGAAGGCCGACGCGCTCATGGCCACCCGCGGCATCATCCGCTCGGTCATCCCTGCCGGCATCGATGGAGCGCTCGTGCTCCGCGCATCCGGAGGCCCGTCGATCCTCAAGGACCTCTCGGATGAGCGCATCGCGATGGACATGGAGGATGCGGTCCGAATCGATGCCGCAGCGGTCGCCGTGCAGGTCTTCATCGGGGGCGAGCACGAGACGCAGTCAGTGCACAACCTGACCCGGCTCGTCGACGCGGGCTACCGCGTAGGCATCCCCGTGCTCGGCGTCACCGCCGTCGGCAAGGAACTCGCTCGCGACAGCCGCTACCTCGGTCTCGCGACCCGCATCATCGCCGAGCTCGGTGCACAGGTCGTGAAGACCTATTACTGCGAGGAGGGCTTCGAGCGGGTCACCGCCGGCTGCCCGGTGCCGGTCATCATGGCAGGAGGCAAGAAGTTGCCGTCGCTCGACGCCCTCACCATGGCCCACCGCGCGATCTCCGAGGGCGCTGCGGGTGTCGACATGGGCCGCAACATCTTCCAGCGCTCGGCGCCTGCGGCCATGATCACCGCCGTGCGCGCCGTCGTGCACGACGACGCGTCGCCCGCCGAAGCGCACGCCGTGTATCGGGAGCTGTCATCCGGCGCCGATGACTGAGCTCACCTATGCGCGACAGCGCGACCGCATCGTCGACGTCGGTCGGCGGATGTGGTCGCGCGGTCTCGTCGCCGCCAACGACGGCAACGTCTCGATGCGGCTCGACGACGATCTTGTGCTGTGCACGCCCACGGGCGTGAGCAAGGGCGCCATGTCGCCCGAGCAGCTGACGGTCGTCGACCTCGACGGAACGGTCGTCGAGGCTGGATCGGCCGGTGGCCCGTCCTCGGAGCTGCAGATGCACCTCGGCGTCTATCACACAGATGCGGACGTGCGGGCGGTCGTGCACGCGCATCCGCCGTGCGCCACGGTGTTCGCGGTGCTCGGCGAACCGCTGCGGCTCCGGCTGCTGCCCGAGATCGTGCTGACAATGCCGGAGATCCCGGTTGCGCCGTATGCGACGCCATCGACCGCCGCGGTGCCCAAGTCGGTGATCCCGCTGGTGGCGAAAGCACGCGCGTGCTTGCTCGAGCAGCACGGCGCACTCACCTGGAGCACCGACCTGGAATCCGCGTACCTCGACATGGAGCGTCTCGAGTATGCGGCGCAGCTCACGTTGGCGCTGCGTCAGATCGGACAGTACCGGGTCTTGGACGACCAGCAGCTCGACGCGCTCGAGGCGGCGTTCGGGCAGTCGATCCCGCGTTAGGGCCCGCGGTGGGCCCGGGCGGGGTCGAGCCAGCGTCACCCGGCTCGGGCTCTCGCCTCGCGCTCCCGACGAGGCGGGATGATCGTCATCGATGACGTCGTCAGCGGCTGCACCGTGCCGGCAGCGAGCCCGTAGACCACCATCGCAACGCTGCCTCGCGCGGTCTTCGCCGTGCAGTTGCGGGGTGCACACGACCAGCAACAGTTCTGTCGACATATGCTGTTTGACGATTCAGCCCGTCGCAGCGATGACTCGTGCGGTTGCTCCGGCCCTCCCGACGCGCCAGGCTTGCAGGGCACAAAGCCCTAGGAGGTCCCATGGCTGCCGACCGCCGCACCGAGTCCGACGAGCACCTCGCCGCCTACCTCAACGAGCACCTGCTCGCCGGCGAGGGCGGCGTGCAGGCGTTCCACGCGGCCGCCAAGACGTTCGAGGGCTCGTCGCACGAGCGGGCGCTGCTCGCCCTCGCCGACGAGATCGCGCGGGATCGCCGCGACCTGGCCCGGATCATCCACCGCCTCGGCTTCCGGCCCGCCGGCTGGAAGCGCATCCTCACGCTCGCCATCAAGGCGGCCGGCAGCATCAACCCCGTCAACCTGCTGCGGCAGCGGCGCAGCTCGATGGCGCAGTTCGAGCTCGACTTCCTCACCGGCGCCGTGCGCGCGAAGCTGTCGATGTGGGAGGCGCTGCTCGAGCTGAGCGAGAGCGACGACCGCTTCGACCGCGCCCTGCTGCTCGACCTCGAGCGCCGCGCGGAGGGGCAGATCGCCGAGATCCAGCGCATCAACCGCGAGACGGTGCGGGAGCGCTTCCTGGGCTGAGCCGGCGCGGCCCTGCTACTCGACGACCGGCGGCGCGACGCGCGGCACGGGCCTGCGCGTCGCCTGCACCGCGACCGCCCACTCGACCATGAGCGCGAGCCAGCCGACGACCCACGCCACGAGCGCGGCCCATCCGATGCCCGCCGAGAGCTCGTGCAGCGGCGAGGGGCTGGTTGGCGCGCCGAGCAGCAGCGTGAGGGTCGATTGCACCGACTCGCGGGTGTCGCCGCCATCGATCGCGGTCAGCCCGAGCACGACCACGCCGACCGACGTCAGCCACGCCCAGATGCGCGCCCGCGAGCGCCGCTCCGGCCGCCGCAGCACGCCCTGCCGACGCAGCATGCCGCGCGCGGCGGCCAGCACGACCGCCACGTAGCCGGCGACGAGCAGCGGGCTCCAGAAGAGGAGGAACACCGCGAGCCAGCCCGCCGACGCGAGCTTGAGCCCGATGCCGACGAGCGGCGCGATGATCGCGACCCACGCCGTGAGCGGCATCGGTGGGGCGGATGCGGGGGCTGGCGTCGGGTGCACGGGGACAGTGTGGCGGATGGATCGCCAGCGGTCTGGCACTGAGGGCTGCGTCCTGACCACGTCGGGAACGCTTTCAGTCGACGCGACTGCCTCGCCTCGCCCCGTGCGGTCACCGCCGCCCACTCTCAAGCGGCCAATCCCATCGGACCAGACGCCAGGGGCCACCACGAACCGGCAGCCATCCGCAACTTGCGCGACAGGCGGCGCGCGTCCGCCACTACGACAGTCCTGGTCGTCGAGCCAGAGAGTTGAGCCAGTGCACCTGCGAAGATCCCATCGCCGGAGACTAGAACGATCTCGGCATACCTCTGGGCGACCTTCTCCGTGATCATGACATCGAGGAGAGCGCGGTCGGCACCATCGAGGCCCGCGCCGAATACCACTCGCCCTACTTTCGGAGCTCCAGCGATCGCGCGCAGAGACTGCGTCCCGCAACCGATGACCAGGTGCGTCTCTGCGCCTCGGAGGTCGCCCACGATGTCAGATAGTGCAAGAAGTGCCCTATCGAGCTCCTCCGCACGTTGCAGCGCGCCCCCCACGACGTTCTCGACATCGAGGAGCACCAGGCGCCGCGTCTTGCACGCGCCATCAAAACGAACGGGAATGTATGCCATTAGAATTCCTTATGCCTGAGGGTGAAGAAAAGAGCTGTTCAGGGGAACAGCTCTTGGTGTCTGCAGACGTTGCGGCCGGGTGTGTTAGGCAGCCTAACTCCGGCGACCAATAGAATTATAACGCCGTTTTTTGGTACGACAAATAGCCGCCGCGCTTGCGACAAGAACTAAGTTAGCTCAGAGCCTGGGCGTGCGCAAGTGCGGCTCGCTCTGTCCGACAGGCTCGCTCCTGAGGCGACTTGCGGTCCCCTATTGAAGGCGCAACCCTTTGGTCACTATGACTTCAGCAGTGATCGTCGGCGCAGGGCCCAACGGCCTCACCGCCGCGGCCGTGCTCGCCCGCGCAGGGCTCGAGGTGACGGTGCTCGAGCGGCTGCCGTACGTCGGCGGTGCGAGCGCGTCGATCGCCGCGTTCGGCGATCAGGCGATCATCGACCCGGGTGCCTCGGGGCATCCGTTCGGCGTCACGAGCCCCGCGTTCCGGGCACTCGGCCTCACCGACCACGGGCTCGAGTGGGTGCACGCCGACTACCCGATGGCGCATCCGCTGCCCGGCGGCCGGGCCGCGATCCTGCACCAGGACGCCGAGCGCACCGCCCGCGAGCTGGGCGTCGACGCCCGCGCCTGGCTGCGCATGCACCAGCCCGCGACCGACGACCCCGAGGGCACGGCCGAGGCCATCCTGGGGCCCTTGCTGCGCATCCCCGACGACCCGGTGCTGCTCGCCCGCATCGGGCTGCGCGGCGCCTGGCCGGCCACGCTGCTCGCCCGCACCGCCTTCCGCTCCGGCGCCGCGCAGGCGCTCTTCGCCGGCAGCGTCACCCACGCGACGCTCCCGCTCGGCCACCTCATGACGAGCGCCTTCGGCGTCGCCTTCGGCGGGGTCGGCCACTCGGCCGGATGGCCGTTCGCGAAGGGCGGGTCGCAGTCGATCGCGGATGCGCTGCGTCGCGTCGCCGAGGCGGCCGGGGCCCGCATCGAGACCGGCGTCGACGTGACCGACCTGCGCGAGCTGCCGCAGGCCGACCTGATCCTGCTCGACGTGACCCCGCACCAGCTGGCGCGCATGGCGGGCGATCGCATCGAGGGGCCGTATGCGTCGCGCATCCGCACCTGGAAGTACGGGCCGGCCGTGTCGAAGCTCGACCTGCTGCTCGACGGCCCGGTGCCGTGGGAGGACGAGCGCGTCGCCGGCGCCGGCACCGTGCACCTCGGCGGCACCTTCGCCGAGATCGTCGACGCCGAGCACGCCGTGGCCGTCGGCCGCATGCCCGAGCGACCGTTCGTGCTCGCGACCCAGCCGACCGCCGCCGACCCGGAGCGCGCCCCCGCGGGGAAGCACCTGCTGTGGGCCTACGCCCACGTGCCGCACGGCTGGCCGGGCGACGCATCCGCCGCCATCGAGGCGCAGATCGAGCGCTTCGCCCCCGGCTTCCGCGACCGCATCCTCGAGCGGCGACCGATGACGCCGGCGGCGCTCGAGCTGTGGAACCCCAACCTCGTCGGAGGCTCGATCGGCGGCGGCACGCTCGCCGGCACGCAGCAGCTCGCGCGCCCCGTGCTCGCGCACCCCTACCGCGTGCCGATGCCGGGCCGCGTCTTCCTCTGCTCGTCGTCGACCCCGCCGGGCGGCGGCGTGCACGGCATGAGCGGCTGGCACGCGGCGCACGCGGCGCTGCGCGAGATCGGCGTGCACGAGGGCTGAACGCGACCGCTCATCAATCGAAGGCAATCTCCCAGGTGGCGCGAGGGTCTTTTTCGCTCTGTCCCCGCCACGCGACGAGCCCCTCGTCCCGAAGCGCGCGCAAGTGCCGAACTACGGTCGGTCGTGCCCACCCGAGTGCCTCCTGAACCTCGCCGGTACCAAGAGGGCGTCGCGACCTCCGCAGTGCGTTCAGCACGCTCTCGGCGTTTCTCGGCAGCCGGTCCGCAACCGCCGCCGGAATTCTGGCATCAGCGGCCAGCGTCAGCTTCACGCTCGCCTGAGTCTGCGTGAAGACGGGGTCGGTCAACCCTGCGAGCCGCATCTCATCAACCATGCGGCGTATGCCTTCACCCAGTTCTCGCCCGATGCTGAGATCAGCGCAGACGCGAGCGATTCGCGGATTCCTCGCATAGCGAGAAATGCCGTCCAGGTTCTTCGGGTCGACCAGCCCTGGGAAGCGGCCGGGACTCTCGATCTCGATCCGATTCGGAAAGATCTCGACGCGCACGTGGTCGCCGACGATGCTGTATGCGCGGTGCACCACGGCGTTCACGATGCCCTCGAGCCAGGCGTCTCGCGGCACGATGGGGATCGGCTCGAATCGTCCATCGGCAGAGAGCGCATCGCGGCTCGGTAGCCACTCGTCGACCAGCCGCGCCGCCTCCATGATGACGTCGGGGATCCTGCCCTCCACACGTATGTCCTTGCCGGAGATCACAGAATGGCGCGACCCGGTGCCCCGCTCGATGGAGCCGTACTGCATGACGCGCACGTGCGCGTGCGGCATCGTCGACTGAGGTAGCGCAGCGAACAGCAGCCATGCGGCCACCGTCAGCTCGCCTTCGCGCGTCAGGAGGCTGCGAGCTTGCAGGAGGCGCTGGTACGTCGACTGCGCGCGGGCAGCCTGACGGTACGCGGAAAGGGCAGCCTGATCCAGGTCCTGCTGAATGGAGCCCGCGACTCGGGTGCCGTCGTAGACGCTCACTCCTCGGTCGTACTCGAGTTGCGTTCGCAGCGTCTGAGTCAGCTTTCGGGACTCATCACCAATACGTAGGTAGCAGTCGCCGGTATGGGTCTCGTGAACGCCCTCGCTAGGCGGTATGCGGAGGAGCAGCAGCGCATCCGTAGAGCCGTCAGCTCGCCGGACGCCTACCTGATCCGCATGCATGCGGACAGGCGGCACAGTGAAGTCGATCGACGCCTGTCGTAGTGCGTTCACATGCGAAGCGTGTCGCTTGACGCCCTCTACCTCGCCGTCGTTCAGACCGATGACTATCGTTCCGCCCTCGGCGTTCGCGAAGGCCACGAGCGCTTTCGCGAGGGTCTTCGGGTCGATCCGGACCGACTTCCGGTCGAACCACTGGTCCTCCGGAAGTTCAGCGAGTCGGGTAGCTCGTTCCTCGATCGGTGCGCCGAGCGCCACATCCACTTCGTTCTCGGACATGTACCTACTCTAACTTTTTTAGAGTAGTTGCGAGTACGCAACACGGAACACGCTCCGCGCTTGCTACACCCGGCTTTTCGCGTCACGCTTGCACCGCCTGACGCGATGTGGTGCGGGAGGAGCGACCGATGGACTGGGCAGCGCTCACGACCTGGCTCGACGCCCCGCACGCCGAGCTCGCCCGCCAGGTGATCCAGCGCGGCACGGCCGCGATCTTCGCAGTCGCGTTCCTCTCGACGCTCCTGCAGTTCCCGGCGCTGCTCGGCGAGCGGGGCCTCCTGCCCGCCCCGCGCTACATCACCGCGGGCGGTCTCGACGGCCAGCCCAGCCTCTTCCGGTGGCACTACTCCGACCGGATGCTGCGCATCCTCTGCCTCGTCTGCATCGCGATCGCCCTCGCCCTCGTCACGGGCCTGCCGCAGCTCGGCCCGCCGTGGCTGCCGATGCTCGCGTTCCTCGCGCTCTGGATCGTCTACCTCTCGATCCTCCCCATCGGGCAGGTGTTCTACGGCTTCGGGTGGGAGCTGCTGCTGTGCGAGGCGGGGTTCCTCGTCGCGTTCCTCGGCTCGAACGCCACCGCTCCCCCGACGCTCGCCCTGCTGCTCATCGTCTGGCTGGTGTTCCGGCTCGAGTTCGGCGCGGGCATGATCAAGATCCGAGGCGGCCGCGAGTGGCGCGACCTGACGGCGCTGATGTACCACCACGAGACGCAGCCGATGCCGGGGCCGCTCAGCCGCTGGGCGCACCTCGCGCCGGCGTGGTGGCACCGCACCGAGGTGGTCGGCAACCACGTCGCGCAGCTGGTCGCGCCGTGGCTCCTGCTCGTCGGGGTGCTCGGCGCGATCGTGGCGGATGCGGTGGCCGGTCCGGGCGGTGCCGACGGCACGGCGCTCGGGTTCGCGGCGGTCGCCACCGGCGCAGCCGCGGTGATGATCCTCACGCAGGGCTGGCTCGTGCTCACCGGCAACTTCGCCTGGCTCAACTGGATCACGATCGTGCTCGCCTTCGCGGCCGTCGACGACCGCGCGGTCGGGTGGCTGCTGCCCGGCCTGCCCGTCGACGACTCGTACGCGCCGACGCCGGCCTGGTGGAGCATCCTCGTCGCCGTCGTCTTCGTCGCGTACCTGTGGCTCAGCATCCCGTCGGTGCGCAACCTCGCCTCGCGCCGCCAGCTCATGAACGCGTCGTTCAACCGGCTGCGGCTCGCGAACGCCTACGGCGCGTTCGGCACCGTGACGAAGCGGCGCGACGAGATCGTCATCGAGGGGACGATGGCGGATGCGCCGGCCGACGACGAGTGGGTGGAGTACCCGTTCAGGGGCAAGCCGGGCGATGTGCGCCGCGTGCCCGGCTGGTTCGCGCCGTACCACCTGCGGCTCGACTGGCTCATGTGGTTCCTCGCGCTCGGGTCGCACGGTCCGTGGTTCCGGATGCTGCTCGTGCGCCTGCTCGAGGCCGATCCGCCGACGCTGCGGCTGCTCGCCGACGACCCCTTCGACGGACGTCGCCCGACGTGGGTGCGGGCCCGCGTCTACCGGTACCGGTTCGCGACGCGCGCCGAGCACCGCGAGACGGGCCAGATCTGGATGCGGGAGGATCGCGGGCTGCTGGTGGCGCCGATGCGGGGCCGGACCTCCTCCGCTGGTTGAGCCGCTGCGGCGCTCCGCTTCCGCTGGTTGAGCCGCTCCGCGCGCGGAGCGCGCAGAGCGAGTCGAAACCACTGCCGCGCGGGCTGCGGAGTGGTCTCGACTCGGGCGGCCGCCTTCGGCGGCAGCCCGGCTCGACCAGCGGAAGCTCACCCCGCTCGTCGAGTAGCGCCCGAAGGGCGCGTATCGAGACGAGGGCGGCTCCCCGGTCGTCGAGTAGCGCCCGAAGGGCGCGTATCGAGACGAGGGAGGCTCCCCGGTCGTCGAGTAGCGCCCGAAGGGCGCGTATCGAGACGAGGGCGGGCGTGATCTCGATACGCCCGGCTCCGCCGGGCTACTCGATCAGCGGGAGGAGGGGACGGCTCCGCCGGGCTACTCGATCAGCGGGAGGGCGGGGAGGAAGCCGCCTCCGCCTCCTCCTCGCGCTCCGCCTCTGCGGCGCGGTCGATGCGCTCGCGCATCGCGCGCAGCGCGAAGACGAGCGTGGCCATGCCGGACTCCGGCTCGTCGTGGGCGATGATCCGCCGGTAGAGCCGTTCGATCGCCTCGCCCGAGGCTGCGGACGCCTCCTCGGCCCCGCCGGTGCCGGCCCATGCCCGCAGGTGCTCGGCCAGCGCATCCATCGCCCGCGCCGTCAGCCGCCGCTCGTCGTCCTCCATCTCGACCTCGAGCGGCGACTCCCACGCGGCGGCCGCGATCGCGTCGAGCACGTCGATCATGCGGTGCGACACCGAGCGCACCGTCGCGACGCTGCGCTCGTCGCGGGCGAGGTCGTGGTGCCGCCACATCGAGCGCACGTTCAGCACGCGGCTCTCGCGCGCGGCGACCACCTCCTGCGACAGCTCCTCCACGCTCCCCTGCAGCTCGAGCCCCCAGTCGACCCACGACTCGTCCTTCGGCGGCCACTCCCCGCGCAGCATCTCGGCGAGCTGCTCGACGCGATCGGCGGTCCGTCGCACCTCGCCGCGGATGCGCTCGCGCGCCTCGCGGTCGTAGAGGGGCGGCATCACGAGCATGTTCACGATCACGCCCACGACGAGGCCGACCGAGAACTGCCCCACGTAGGCGACGGCGTACCCGTCGGCGTCGACGCCGCCGAAGATGATGACGAGCACGGCGACGACCGGCACGACGCCGGCGCCGATGCCGAGCGCGCCCGCGCCCTGCAGCAACACGCCGATGACGGCGATGATGCCGATCTTCAGCAGCCCGTGGATGTCGACCGCCAGCATCGCGAGCCCCACGGCCGCGCCGATCGCGAGCCCGACGGCCTGCTGCAGCGCCGTGCGGGCGATCGTGAACACGGTGGTGCCGGTCGCGATGAAGGCGCCGAGCGGCGCGGCGTAGGCGTACTCGGCGAAGTCGGCCGGCAGCTGCGTGCCGAGCAGCCACGCGGCCATGGCGGCGAGCGCGGCGCGCACGGCGTTCGCGATGCGGGCGGGCGGCAGCCAGCGGTGCAGCGCCCGCTCGGTCTTCGCGGTGACCGAGGCGTCGATGATCTCCGACGGTTCGGTCGGCGGATGCTCGGAACGTGCCACGAGGCCAACGGTAACCCCGGGCGGGCGGCCCGGGAAGTCGAGTTCCGCTCGGCCGCCGCGCACCCTCGGGCGCACGAGAACGGGGCCGCCCCGGTGTGGGACGGCCCCGTTCGACTGCGGTCATCGCAGCAGGTTGCGAGCGAGTGCGTCCAGCCGGTGCTGGGCGCGGGCCGCGAGCGCCTGCTCGTAGGCCATCGCCTCGCGCCGCCGCTGGTCGCGGTGCTGGGCCCGCATGGCCCACCGCTCGAGCTGCCGCGATGCGCTCAGTGCGAGCCGGCGCGGAGCCGGCATCGCGAGCATCGAGTTCGACATGGTGTTCTGCTTTCTGGCATGGCGATATCGCCCTCGGAATGGGCGTGGGATATCGCAGGTGAACTGCGGAGAATTGCGCGCGTCGAATTGCACCGGGAATGGCGCTGCGGATGCGCGAGGGTGCGCGGGCGCCGAACGTGCGGCCACAGAGGTGGCCGGCTCGGCAGCCGCGATCAGCGGGCGACGGTGCGGGAGGAAGCGCAGGGCTCAGATGCCTGCAGTGGCCTGGCCAGTCGGGCGCTCATCGGCACGATGCCGACGAGCTCCGCGGACCAGCGGCCCGTGCGCTTCGCCGCTAGCGGACCCCACCGGGAAGGAGGGCTGCAGCGGCGGTGATCGTGATGAACATGGCGAGCTCCTCCTTTCGACTCGGGGCATGGAAGTTCGCGTGATGAAGATATACCGATGCGGGCGGGAATTGCAAGGCTGGATCGGGACTTCTTGCGGGAATTCTTGGGTGGGGGACAATTCGAGCCGCTCGAGGTGGTCTCGACTCGGTCGTCGCGCTCCGCGCGACGACCGGCTCGACCAGCGGAGGGGGCGAGCGCGACGACCGGCTCGACCAGCGGAGGGGCGACCGGCGAGGGGGCGAGCGCGACGACCGGCTCGACCAGCGGATGGACATTGGTCAGACCAATGTTGACAGCGAGCGCGAGCGTGCCGTAGCGTGCTCGACATTGGTCGTACCAATCGGTGCGGCCGCTCGACGGCGAGGAGGCGACATGCACGACACGCTCGAGGCGTTCGCGATCCAACTCATCGACCTCTCGCATCCGGAGCCCGACGGCTCCCGCCGCCTCATCCCCGAGCGCGAGCTCTGCGCCCGCCTCGACGTGAGCCGCGGCGCGCTCCGCGAGCGCCTCTCGCAGCTCGAGTACATCGGCGTGCTCTCGCGCCGGCAGGGCCACGGCACCTACCTGCAGGCGCCCGGCCCCGACGTCATCCGCACGTACTTCACCACGATGCGGGCGCTCGGCTTCCTCGACTCGACCGAGATCGCCGAGGCGCGCGAGATGCTCGAGACGGTCGTCGCCGTGCAGGCCGCCCGCCGCGCGACCGCCGCCGACGCCGAGCGCCTCCGCGCCCTCGTCGACGAGATGGTCGCGTGCACCGCCGCCGGCGACCACGACGCCGCGACCGAGGCCGACCTCGCCTTCCACGCGGGCCTGTTCCGCATCGTCGACAACCCCGTCTTCACGATGGTGCACACCGGTCTCGCCTACGCGCTGCAGCAGGCGATGCACGAGCGCCGCGCCCGCGCGATCGCCGCCGAGACGCCCGACGCCGACGGACGCACCGCGACCGACACCATCCACTACCCGGTCGTCGACGCGATCGCCGCGAACGACCCCGATGCGGCCCGCGACGCGATCCGCCGCCACTTCGAGATCCACTCGCTCATCACGCTCGACACCGCCGAGGAGGCCCCCGCGTGACCATCCACTCTCCCGCCGTCTTCGTCGGCCTCGGCGCCATCGGCACCCCGATGTCGCAGCGCCTCGCCGACGCCGGCTTCCGCGTCACCGGCGTCGACCCCTTCGAGGCGGCCCGCGAGCGCGCCGCCGCGGCCGGCATCGACGCCGTCGCGAGCATCGCCGACGCCCCGGCCGAGGGCCCCGTCGTCGTGATGGTGGCGACCCCCGACCAGCTCGACGCCCTCGTCGCCGAGGCGACGGGCGCATCCGTCGTCGCCGACCGCACGTGGGTGCTCATGTCGACGGTGGGGCCGGATGCGGTGCGTCGCGCAGGCGCGGCGCTCACGTCGGCGGGCGCCCGCGTCGTCGACGCCCCCGTCACCGGCGGCGTCGCCCGCGCCACGACCGGCGAGCTCATCATCTTCGCCTCCGGCGCCGAGGCAGACCTCGCCGAGGTCGCCGGCCTGCTCGCGCCGCTCGGCGCGGTGCGCGTCGTCGGCGCCGAGCTCGGGCAGGGCCAGTCGGTCAAGGTCGTCAACCAGCACCTGTGCTCGGTGCACATCGTCGCCGCGGCCGAGGCGCTCGCGCTCGGCGAGGCGCTCGGCCTCGACAAGGCCGACGTGCTCGACCTCATCGGCGGCGGCGCCGCCGGCAGCTGGATGCTCGCCGACCGCGGTCCGCGCATGCTGCAGGGCGCCGACGCACCCGTCACGAGCACGATCGGCATCTTCGTGAAGGACTCCGGCCTCGTCGCAGACGCCGCCGCCACGGTCGGCGCCGAGGTGCCGGTGCTCGCCGCGGCCCGCGAGCGCTACCTGCTCGCCGCATCCGCCGGCCTCGAGCGCCGCGACGACAGCAGCGTCATCGAGACGTACCAGCACTAGACCCCACACCCCACCGCCGCCCGGACCACCCCGGCGGCCGATCGACCGAGCCCGAAGGCTTCGAGGAGGAAGCATGTCCGCGACCGACACCGCGCAGGGCAGCACCGGCGCACGCATTACCGGCGGACGCACCGCCGGCCACGTCGGCCGCGACCGCGCCGAGCGCATCCGCGCCGTGCAGGAGGCCGCCTACCGCGCCCGCCACCACGCGATCGACATGGGCGAGGTGCAGGGGCAGGGCTACGTCGGCCAGGCGCTCGGCGCCGCCGACATGCTCGCCGCCGTCTACGCCGACCAGCTGCGCTTCGACCCGGCCGACGAGCACTGGGCCGGCCGCGACCGGTTCCTGCTCTCGACCGGCCACTACGCGATCGGGCTCTACGCGGCGCTCGCCGAGGCGGGCATCGTGCCCGTCGACGAGCTCGTCACCTACGCGGCCGACGACTCGCGGCTGCCGATGTCGGGGATGGCCTCGTACACGCCCGGCATGGAGATCTCGGGCGGCTCGCTCGGCCACGGCCTCACCGTCGCGGTCGGCATGGCACTGGGCCTGCGGCTGCAGGGGCAGACCGAGCAGCGCGTCGTGAACTTCCTCTCCGACGGCGAGCTCGACGAGGGCTCGACGTGGGAGGCCGCGATGGGCGCCGCCCACCACCGGCTCGGCAACCTCACCGCGCTCGTCGACATGAACGCGCTGCAGGCCGACGGCCCCACCCCCGACGTGCTGCGCATCGAGCCGGTCGAGGAGAAGTGGCGCGCGTTCGGCTGGCACGCCGTGCGCGTCGACGGCAACGACGCTGCAGCGCTCATCGACGCATTCGACGAGTGCCGCGCGCTCGCCGCCGCCGACGGGCAGCCGCAGGTGATCATCTGCGACACCCGCGTCGGCCGGGGCGTGCCGCTGCTCGAGCAGCGGGAGAAGGCGCACTTCATGCGCATCGAGGAGCACGAGTGGCAGCTCTGCCGCGAGGAGCTCACGGCAGGCAACGAGGAGGCAGCGCGATGACCAGCACCACCGCGACCCGCAAGGGTCCGAGCACGAGCGCGATGATCGCATCCATCGCCGAGCCCGGCCAGCGCACCGAGACGGCCCCCTTCGGGCACGCGCTCGCGGCGGCCGCCGAGGCCGACCCGCGCATCGTCGGCCTCACCGCCGACCTCGGCAAGTACACCGACATGCACATCTTCGCGAAGGCGCACCCCGAGCGCTTCTTCCAGATGGGCATGAGCGAGCAGCTGCTCTTCGGCGCCGCAGCGGGCATGGCCGAGACGGGGCTCGTGCCGTTCGCGTCGACCTACTCGGTGTTCGCCGCCCGCCGCGCGTACGACTTCATCGCGCTCGACATCGCCGAGCCCGGCCTCAACGTCAACGTCGTCGGCGGCCTCCCCGGGCTCACGACCGGCTACGGGCCGAGCCACCAGGCCACCGAGGACATGGCGATCTTCCGCGGCCTGCCGAACCTCACGATCGTCGACCCGTGCGACGCGCTCGACCTCGCGCAGGCCGTGCCCCAGCTCGCCGCGCACGAGGGCCCCACCTACCTGCGCCTGCTGCGCGGCAAGGTGCCGCTCGTGCTCGACGAGTACGACTACGCGTTCGAGCTCGGCAAGGCGAAGGTGCTGCGGGGCGGCGCCGATGTCGTGCTCGTCTCGTCGGGCCTCATGACGATGCGGGCGCTGCAGGCGGCGGATGCGCTGGCGCGCCACAAGGTCGACGTGGCGGTCGTGCACTCCCCCACGATCAAGCCGTTCGACGCCGAGACGGTGCTGCGGGAGCTCGACACCCCGCGCCTCGCGGTGACGCTCGAGAACCACACGGTGATCGGCGGGCTCTTCTCGGCCGTCGCCGATGCTGCCGTGCGCCGCGGGCTCGGCACGCGCATCGTGCCGATCGCGCTGCCGGACGAGTTCCTCGACGCGGGCGCGCTGCCCACGCTGCACGACCGCTACGGCCTCTCGAAGGACCGCATCGTCGAGCGGGTGCTGGCCGAGCTGGGCTGAGCGCCACTCCCCGACTCAGAAGACATCACCTCTCGCGAGTCAGCCGCGAGGCTGCATCGCCAAGCCTACTTTCGATCCAAGCTCGCGGCCCTTCGGGCAGTAGTTCGGTGTCCGAACCGCACCAATTTTCCACAAACCTCTCCACGGTCTCGTCTACTACGTCGGTCAGCAGGTCCGCGTTCACGCCCAGCCGCCTCGCCAACCTCGTGAAGGAGGAGCGAGAAACTTTGCCGAACCGACGACTCCGGGCAAAATGAAGCCCCAAATCCTCGTGATGCGCGGAGTCCCAATAACCCGCCGTGGAGACCAAATCATATACAGGCGACAGCGTGGGTTTCATCGGGTTCCTGTATATGAACGACCAGTTCTTCAGATGCGCGTCGCCGTTCCCAGCCAGCACACAGAAGGAGAGACGCCTGACAAACTCGAGAAGCGATCTCTCATCACCCGCCTTATAGGCGAGCGCGGCCACCGTCTCGAACGACCCCTCATACTTATCGGACGGGGCGAAATTGCGCACTTGGTTGAAATCTTCGATGTGAACGCGTCGTCCATCGACCGTTCGGTCAAACCGCTCGATCCCGAACGCCCATTCTTCACCATTCGGCCACATCGCATCGGGCAGGCGCGGAAGCTCGTCCCGGTGCAGACGAGTCACCGTCGGAACATCCAGCCCCACCGAGCCGGCGAACGTCATCGTCCAAAACTCGTTGCTCGGCACGTGCGGAAATACCGAGTCAGGAAGCTTTACAATCCAGTCTCCGTGCTCGCCGACCGCGGGGAGCGTCATTCGATCGGCTTGCTTCAGCATCGAAAACTTCATGCTGACGCCGGCGAGAGAAAACTTCCATGCTGGCTGCTCGGATCCGCGCTCTTGCGTAGCCTCGCCTGAGGACGCTAGTAGGTGCTCCGCTAAGTCCTCGAACTCACCCTCGACTACCCTAACCGCCCCCGGCAGGTCATCCCCGATTCGCAGCAGCAATTGGAGCTCGCGGTCTTCAGCTACTCCGCGGTCCAACGCAATAAATCTGCGCAACGGCCCCTCTGGCAGTAAATTTGAGAACCAGCGCGGCAGTCTCATCTGCGCCTGTGGCGATGCACCAGGGTTGTCCTCAAACCAGCGTCCCAGGACACCTCGGTCAGGCCGCTCCCAGTAGTCTTCATCAAAGAGAAAGCGACTGGCGTGGTCTCGCTGCAGCAGCGACCCGACTCGCGACTCACCGAGGAACACCGTGTGCCTCGCGGTGAGTGATCGGTCAGGCATGACTAACGTCCTCGAAGGAGTCCTCACCATTCTCGTCGTCAGGCTCCTCGTCCAGATCGAGATCGCTTAGAGGGGGACTGAAGTCGAGCTCACTCCCGGCGCGCACCGACAAGAACTCCGATACCAGTGCCACGAGTCGCTCACGGCGCACGTCAAGCCAAACCGGGTCACCCGCGTCCATCGCCTGCAGCATCGCGTCATCCAACAGGTGGGAAGACAGATGCGACGCGCTCAAATCGCCGAAGAACTCGTCACGATCAACCACCGAGATCAGCCTATTCGCCGCATCGCGGGCGGGCCCCCTAGGGAGCACGGGCATAAATACTGCCTTGGGCGACGTGTCGGCCAGCACGACCTCGGCGATCTCAGAAACCGTGATCGGCTCGCCGGTCGCCGGATTTATGGGCTTCAGAGACCACAGGGCACCCAAGAACATTTTTCCAGTGGAGTTATTCGTTCGGAACTTTGCTGGATCAGGCACGGGAACCGCTAGTTCCGGGCGCGTGGCAACAATCAACCTCTGCACTGACTCTGACTCAGAGTCGGGCTGAACCAGGCCAGCGAGCTGGCGGATATTGCCCGTTGATCCAGTGAAGCCGAGCACCGCCGCCATCGCCGTCGAACGCCAGAGCCATCTGCTCAACAATTCCAAATTGCGGGAATGCGGGCTTGGAAAATGAGCGAAGAATCTTGCGAGCACCAGAACATGAAACCGGAAGGGGACGAAGCTGCTATGAGGTACTCCCCCGATCTCTTGCAGAAATCTGATTGTACGAGTAAGTGCCTCCTCCCCTCGTGTATACGCGGCTGCCTGGTCTTCATCCGCGAAGGACAGGTCCACGTCTCGCTCAGTGCTAAACTCTGCTCGCACATTCCGAGTAAGATCAGGATGCCTGATGACAAGGATTGCCTGATAGACCGTCTGATCTGGAAGCCGACCGAAACCCGTCGTCGCGTCCAACCGGTCTGCAATGTGCGGGATAGAGATCGTCTTGCCTTCGACCGATTCGGTCGCACCGTGGATTGCATCAAATATCTCAGAGCCACGCAGGCGCCGGCCGGCCGCATTGATTCGGTCGAATACCTCCCGGAGAACCGTCTCGTCGGACTCGGCAATGACGGATGCAGGAACGATGACGTCGCGTAGCAGACCCGTGACGCGCTGAATCTCCTCCGCGAAAGAAGCTGCATCCGGATTGCTCTGCAGCCAGGCAAAGGCTCGCCCTAGGTCGAACAGGTCGGGCAGTGGGATTGCGTCGCCCGGTCGAGCGTCTCGCGAAAGAATGAATTTGTGCTTCGTGAGCGAGTAATGAAGCGCGAATCGCTCGTCGCGCGAGGCTTCGGGATCCACGGCGTTCACTAGGCTAGTTACGCGTTGCTGACCGTCAACAACCCACAGCGCATCGGACGACCGGTTGGCGCGCACTCGCATTGCTCCGATTGTCAACTCCGCCGACGGGGCACTCTTCCGCCATAGCAGCAGACTCCCAAACGGGTAGCCGCGCAGAATGCTGTCAAATAGTGCGAGCACATCCGTAGAGTCCCACCTGTACGCGCGCTGGAACTGGGGGATACGAATCACACCGTTCCGGACCATCCCGACGAGGTCTTGGATTCGATATTCTTCATTTCTTGAAGAAGTTGCTTGGCCTGCCATGTGATCCCCCGATGCTACTCTCCAGCGCCCTTTGACGAGACTAACGTGTGCCGCTGACATCCGTGCTCGGCGCAACGTCAAATGTCGCGTTCTCACCGCTCGCGCACGCCGCGAGGAATTGAGCGGCGCGAGGTCAGCCCAGGGGTGGGCGCACCTCGCAAGAGCACCGAGGTCAGCGCGGACCTATCCTGCGAACGTCTTGCCAGCGCCCGACGAAGTCGACCGCGTCAAACGTTTCGGCGAGCCGCGCGGCGCAGCCGCGCGAGTCGAGACCACTCCCGACCACGCGGCCTCCGGTACCGATTCGCGGCGAGCCGCGGCGCCCCTCAGACCGGCGTCGCCTGCGTCGGCCCCGCGTTCCGCTCGGCCCGCCGCTCGCGCACGCGGTCGAGGTAGCGCATCACGGGCGTCGCGGCGACGCCGTGCACGAGGATCGACCCGACGATCACCGCCCCGGCGATCGCCCACAGCCGCTCCCCGTCGGGGAAGTCGCCCTCCTGCAGCGCGTACGCGATGTAGAACAGCGAGCCGACGCCGCGCACGCCGAAGAACGCGATGACGCCCCGCTCGCGCGGGCCCGTCTTCCCGGGCGTGAGCCCGAGCCAGCCCGTGAGCGGCCGCACGACGAACAGCAGGATGACGACGAGCAGGATGTCGGCCGGCTCGAGCGACTCGAACAGCCCGCGCGCGATCGCGCCGCCGAGCAGCACGAGCACCGCGACGGTCAGCAGCCGCTCGATCTGCTCGACGAACTTGTGCAGCACCGCGTGGAAGCCGTGCGTGCTCTCGGCCGCGCGGATCGTCGTCGCGCACACGAACACGGCGATGAACCCGTAGCCCTCGGCCATCTCGGCGACCCCGTAGGCGAGGAAGGTCGCGGCGAGCGCGATGAACCCCTCCGCCTTCTCGGTGAGCCCCAGCCCGTCGGCCCACGACGAGAAGAACAGGCGCCGCAGCAGCCAGCCGGCGCCGAGCCCCACGGCGACGCCGACGACGAGCCGCCACCCGACGTCGACGAGCAGCCACTCCCCGAGCCACGCCGACGGCGCGATCCCGACGAGGCTCACCGCGATCGCCGCGTAGGTGAACGGGAACGCGAGCCCGTCGTTGAGCCCCGCCTCGGAGGTGATCGCGAACCGAGCCTCGTCGTCGTCGGCGTCCTCGTCGTCGGTGATCGGCTCGCTCACCTGCACCTCGGTCGCGAGCACGGGGTCGGTCGGCGCGAGCGCGGCGCCGAGCAGCATGGCGCTCGCGATCCCCAGCCCGAGGCCGGCCCAGCCGAGCAGCGCGACGGCGACGATCGACAGCGGCATCGTGATCGCGAGCAGCCGCCAGGTCGTCGACCATCGCCGCCAGCCGACGCGTCGGTTGACCGCGAGCCCGGCGCCCATGAGCGACACGATCACGCACAGCTCGGTCAGGTGCAGCGCGAAGCCGGACTGCTCCATCGGGTCGGGCTCGGGCAGGTCGGGCAGCAGCGCGAACGCGATCATGCCGGCCGCGACGAAGACCATCGGCATCGAGACGGGCACGCGCCCCAGCACGCGCGGCAGCAGCGCGGCGGCGAGCGTCGCGACGCCGATCGCGGCGTAGATCGTGCCGACTTCATCCAGCGCCATGGTCGGCCTCCTGCCTCGATGGGGAGAGCATTCCACAGCGGTCGCCGACGGAGCCGGGAGGATGCGGGCCGGTCTCGACTCGCGCGGCTGCGCCGCGCGGCTCGACCAGCGCAGGTGCCTCAGCGCGCCAGCGCCGCCTCCATGCGCGCGACGATGTTGTCGCGGGCCGAGGTGTTGTGCTCGCGCAGCACCTCGCGGGCGTGGGCGGCGTCGCCGCTCGCGATCGCCTCGACGATCGGCGCGTGCCGGGCCGCCGACATGTTCGCGATCGCGGTCTCGCGGCCCGCGGCGGTGATCACGGCGCGCGCGAGCCCGCTCACGCGGCGCCACGACTCGACGAGCGTGCGGTTGCCGCTCGCGGTGCAGAGCGCCTCGTGGAAGGCGAGGTCGGCGGCGACCTGCTCGGCGATGCCGACGTCCTCGCTCTCCTCGAGCCGCTCGAGGGCCGCGCGCAGCTGCGGCACGACGTCGGCGAGGTCCTCGCGCTCGCAGACGACCTCGGCGGCCGCCGACTCGAGCGCGAAGCGCACGTCGAAGATCTCGCGCACCTCGGCCGGCGTGACGACGCGCACCGAGAGCCGGCCGCGCGCATCCTTGGACAGCAGCCCCTCCTCCTCGAGGTGCCGCAGCGCCTCGCGGAGCGTGCCGCGCGAGACCCCGAGCGACGTGCTCAGCTCGGTCTCGGCGAGATGGGTGCCGGGGGCGAGCTCGCCGCTCGTGACGGCCGAGCGCAGCCGGTCGAGGATGAGCTCCCGCCGCGTGACGCGCTCGATCGATCCGAGGGATCGGAACTGCGCTTCCATCGTCATGTCGATCACGGTACCCGAGCACTTCCTTGGGTTGTCCCGGCGCGAGCCGGGGGCGGAGCCGGCCGCGGGTGCGGCCGGCAGGGCGGTCAGTGCAGGTGGCTCGCGCCGTTGATGTCGATGTTCGACCCCTGCAGGTAGGCGGCGTCGTCGCTCGAGAGGAACGCGAACACGCCCGCGATCTCCTCGGTCGTCGCGACGCGGCCGATCGGGATGTCGGCGGCGAGCTTCGCCTCCGACTCGGGCGTCGCCCCGACGCGGATGTTCGTGTCGACCGCGCCCGGCGTGACCGAGTTGATCGTCACGCCCGACGACGCGATCTCGCGGGCGAGCGCCTTCGTGAAGCCCAGGATCGCGGCCTTCGCGGCCGAGTAGGGCACCTTGCCGAAGACGCCGCCGCCGCGCTGCGCCGACACCGACGACATGTTGACGATGCGGCCCCAGCCGGCCTCGAGCATCCCGGGCAGGAACGCCTTCGTGACGAGGTAGGTGCCGGTCGCGTTGACGGCCATGACCTTGTTCCAGAGCGCCAGGTCGGTCTCGAGGAAGGGCACGGGCGAGGTGATGCCGGCGATGTTCGCGAGCGCACCCACCGCGGGCAGGCGGCCGGCGTCGACCTCGGCCTGGACGGCCGCCTGCGCGGCGGCGACCGCGTCCTCGTCGGCGACGTTCACGGCCGCGCCGAAGGCGGGCACGCCGTGGCGCTCGCCGATCTCGGCGGCGACCTGCGCGGCGCGCTCGCCGTCGAGGTCGAGGATGACGACGGCCCAGCCGTCGCGCGCGTAGCGATCGGCGACGGTCATGCCGATGCCGCGCTCGGAGGTGGCGCCGGTGATGACGGCGGTGCGCTGGGTGCGCTCGGTCATGATGCTCCTTCAGTGGTCAGAGACTCGGTGGTCAGAGACGGATGCGTGAGGTCGAGGCCCGCGACGAGCGGCGCCATGCGCGCGGCCGCGTCGCGGATCGCGTCGACGCGGGCGGCGCGAGCGGCGTCGTCCATGGCGCCCGTCGCGTCGTCGACGTAGGCGCGCGAGGGCAGCTCGAGTGCGAAGCCGCCGGCGTAGCCGATGTCGGCGAGCGCCGCGAAGGCCGCGGGGAAGTCGATCGATCCGGCGCCGATGGGCCGCGAGAACTCGCCCGGCACCGCGTCGCGCAGGTGCACGTGGGCGATGTCGGCGCCCCACGCGCGGATCGTCGCCGGCAGGTCGTCGCCAGCGGCGACCACGTGGGCGACGTCGAGGATCGGCCGCACGCCGCTGCCTGCGAGCAGCGCGTGCAGCGCCTCCGCCCGCTCGCGGTCGAAGCAGAGCCGGAGGAAGTGCAGCGACTCGACCCACACCTCGACCCCGGGGGCCGCGGCCGCGTCGGCCGCCCGGGCGAGCGCGGCCGCGACCCGCTCCAGGTCGGCGTCGAGCGAGTCGAGCGGCTCGTGGCCGAGCGCGCCGCACGGCAGCACGAGGGCGTCGGCGCCGACGGCCGCGGTGAGCGCGAGCAGCCGGTCGACGTGCGCGGCCTGCGCCGACGCATCCGCCCCCGGATCGTTGAAGGCGCCCACGTCGCCGTTGACGCTGCGCACGCGCAGGCCGCTCGCGGCGATGCTCGAGGCGACCGACGCGATCGCGGCGTCGTCGAGCTCGAAGGGCACGTGGTCGCAGACGCCGGGCAACGCACCGAGGTCGATCTCGGCGAAGCCCAGGCGCTCGATCTCGGCCAGCGCGCCCTCGAGGGGCAGGTGCTGGAACGAGATGGTCGAGCAGCCGAGGCGCTGCGGCAGGCCTGCGGGCGGGGTCATGGCAGCACGACGCCCTTGCGCGCGTCGCCCATCGGGATGGGCGTCCAGCGCACGACCTCGACGGGGCTCGCGAGCAGGCCCTCGAGCTCGGCGTTGAAGTCGGCGACGGGCTCGCCCGCGCCGTGCGCGTCGAGCAGCGCGGCGGAGTTCCAGTGCTCGATCATCGCGATCGTGCCGTCCTCGGCCTCCTGGATCGCGTAGAGGTTGCAGCCGGCCTCCTCGTGCACGCGCGGGATGACGCGCTCCATGGCGGCGAGCACCTGCTCGCGCGCGCCCGGGACGGGGCGGAAGATGGCGGTGACGACCAGCGGTGCGTCGGTCATGGCTGCTCCTTGGTTCGGATGATGGTGCGGTAGACACCGGAGTGGTCGAGGGCGCCGTCGCCGGCGTCGGATGCGGCTTCGAACAGCGCGAGGGCGGTGCGGGCCGCGTCGAGCGTGAGCCCCGCCTCGTCGGCGGCCTCGCGCGCGAAGCGGAGGTCCTTCACCTGGTAGTCGATGGAGCCGCCGGCCTCGAACGACTCGTCGACCCAGTGGTGCCGCTTCTGCCGCAGCACCTCGCTCGCGGCGAGGCCCGAGCCGAGCGCGTCGGCGAGGGTGGATGCGTCGATGCCGGCCGCGCGGGCGAGCGCGAAGGCCTCCGACAGGGCGGTGATCGTCTCGGCGACGACCAGCTGGTTGCACAGCTTGGCCATCGCGCCCGTGCCCGTGCCGCCCATCCGCGTCACCCGCGAGGCGCACGGCGCGAGCAGCTCGGCGAGCTCGGCGACCTGGGCCTCGGTGCCGCCGACGAAGAAGCTGATGCGCCCCTCGGCGGCCCCGAGCACGCCGCCCGACATCGGGGCGTCGACGACCTCGACGCCGCCCGGCACATCCGCCGTGGCCAGCTCGTCGGCCAGCGCGCGCAGCGCCACGGGCGACACGGTGCCGCAGACGACGAGCATGGGGCGCCGGACGCCCGCGGCGCGCCAGCCGGCCAGCAGGCCGTCGGGGCCCTGGAGCACGACGCGCACCTGGGGCAGGTCGGGCAGCGCCGTCAGCACCACCTCGCGGGCGGCGTCGGCGGGCGTCGCGGCGACGGTCGCGCCGGTCTCGAGCCCGAGCGCCTGGGCGCGCGGTGCGCTGCGGTTCCAGACCGTCAGCGCACCGCCGCCCTCACCGGATCGCGCGGCGAGCCTGCGCGCCATCGGCAGGCCCATCGCGCCGAGCCCGAGGAGGCTCAGCGAACGGGTCATGACAGCCTGCTCACAGCGCCGACGCGGCCGCGAGCGCCTCGGTCTCGCGGCGCAGCTCGATGGCCTGCGCGAGCGAGTCGTCGATCTCGACGTCGTCCCAGCGCACGCTCTCGCCGGCGGCGATGTCGCGCTTCAGGGGCACGTGGTGGGCGAGCGCGACCGGCAGGTAGCCCTCGGCGACCGAGGTGCGGGCCGAGACGAGCTTGCCGTAGACCGCGAAGCCGCCCTCGCCGTCGAGCGTGTCGCCCGCCGCGAGATCCTTCTTCGCCGTCGCCACGACATCCGCCGTGAAGCCCACGGCCGTGCCGGTCGCGATGCCGCGCAGCACCGCGTTGGCGATCGAGACGTTGAGCTCGAGGCCGACGTAGTGGTACGGGCGGTAGAGCGCGGCGTACTGGCCGGTGGGGTCGGGGTGCCACGGGTACTCCTGGAAGCAGCCCGAAACGTAGTCGTTCGTCGCCTTCACGACCACGAACACGCCCTCCTGGGTGTTGTGGGGGATCCAGTCGCCCTCGCGGGTGTAGCTCGACATCACGTCGACCGTGCCCTCGTGGGAGAGCACGCCGCCGACCTCCTTCGGGCGGCAGACCGTGGCGATCTCCTCGAGGTTGCCGGGCGTGAAGCTGAGGCCCTCGTCGCTCGGCACGAGCGCTGCGGCGTTGGCGACCGCAGCCATCTCGATGGCGGCCTTCGTGCCGTCGCGGAACGAGGTGTGCATGTAGGGGTTGAGCTGGCCCGACTGCTTCAGCTCGTCCGAGAACTCCCAGTGGTCCCACACGTTGTCGGGGTTCATCTGGTTGTAGCCGGGCAGGTACTTGGCGCCCTTGCCGGCGCAGACGACGTCGAAGCCCGAGGTGCGTGCCCAGTCGACGAGCTCCCAGATGAGCGCGGGCTGGTCGCCGAACGCCATCGAGTAGACGACGCCCGCCTCCTTCGCGCGCTTCGCGAGCGCGGGGCCGGCGAGCGCGTCGGCCTCGACGGTGACCATCATCACGTGCTTGCCGCTGTCGATGGCTGCGAGGGCGTGCCTGATGCCGACGATCGGGTTGCCGGTCGCCTCGACGATCACGTCGATGTCGGTGCGGAAGAGGTCCATCGCGTCGGCGATGACCGCGGTCTTGCCGTCGGTGAGGTCGTCGACCGAGTCGACGATGTCGCCCTCGGGCCAGCCGACGCGGGCGAGCGACTCGCGGGCGCGGGCGGTGTTGATGTCGGCGATGGCGAGCACGCGCACGCCGGGGATGTTGCGGGCCTGCGAGAGGTACATCGTGCCGAACCGGCCGGAGCCGATCAGGCCGACGCGGATCGGCTGGCCCTCTGCTTCGCGCTCCTTGAGCAGCTCGTGCAGGTTCATGGTGTCTCTCTCCTGAGATGTCGGATGCGCGGGGGCGCCGGGGGTGGTGTCGCACCGCCTGGGTGCTCGGTGCGACGGGGTGGATGCGTGGGGTGGGGTGGCGGGGCCCCGCGGACGGGGCCCCGCCGTGGATCACATCTCGCGGATCTGCGAGACCCAGGTCTGCACCTGGTCGGGCAGGCCCTCGACGACGGGCTGCGTCGCCTCGACCCATGCCTCGCGGTCGGTCACCTCGCTGAACTCGGCGCCGGCCTCCTCGAGCTGCTCGCGGTAGTCGGCCATGTTCGCGACGGTGTTGTCGGTGTACTCCTCGCCGACCTCGTCAGCGACCTCGAGGATCGCCTCGCGGATGTCCTCCGGGTAGCCCTGGAGCGCCTCGTCCCACATGATGAAGTGGTAGTTGGCGAACATGTGGTTCGTCTCGGCGATGTTGGGCGCGACCTCGTGGATCGAGTTGAAGAGGATCGCGTCGAGCGGGTTCTCCTGGCCGTCGAGCACGCCCGACTCGAGCGCCGAGTAGACCTCGTTGAACGCGAGCGCCTCCGCGCGGGCGCCGAGGGCGTTCCACGTGTCGAGCATCGTCTGCGCGGAGGGCGTGCGGATCGTGAGGCCCTGGACGTCGCTGAGCTCCGTGACCGGCTCCTTGGTGGTGAGCTGGCGCGGGCCGCGGTACATGTCGCCGAGCAGCGCGTAGCCGGAGGCGTCGGTGACCGCGGTCTTGATCTCGTCGCCCAGGTCGCCGCCCCAGACCTCGAAGAACTGCTCCTCGTCCTCGTAGAGGAAGGGGGCGGTCTCGACGGAGGCGAGGTCGGTGTAGGCCTCGACCGAGAGCATCGACTCGATGACGATGTCGACGCTGTCGATCTGCAGGCCGTCGATCATCTCCTCCCACGTGCCGAGGGTCGAGTCGGAGTGGACCTCGACGGTGACGCGACCGTCGGTCGCCTCTTCGATCCGCTCGGCGAACTGCTCGGCAGCCCACTGGCGCGGGTCGGTGGTGGAGCCGGCGTGGCCGAGGACGAGCGTGTACGTCTCGCCCGAGTCGCCGGTGCCTGCGTCGCCCGACTCGGTCGGGGCGGCCCCGCCGGTCGAGCAGCCTGCGAGAGCGAGGGCGACGATGCCGACGCCCGCGAGGAGCTTGGTGGTGCGCATGGTGCTTCCTTCCTTGGTGGTTCTGGTGGGTGCGATCACTCGCCGAGCAGCACGGACGGCAGCCAGAGCGAGATCTGCGGGATGTAGGTGATGAGGAGCATGTAGATCAGGCCGACGAGCAGGAACGGCCACGAGGCGCGGATCGCCGAGATGAACTTCACCTTCGAGATCTCGGCCGACAGCATCAGCGCGATGCCCACGGGCGGCGTGATGAGGCCGATGCCGAGGTTGACGACGATGATGATGCCCAGGTGCACCGGGTCGACGCCGAGCGACGTCATGACCGGCAGCAGGATCGGCGTGATGATGATGAGCGCCGCGTTCGCCTCGATGAACATGCCGGCGATGAGCAGCATGATGTTGACGAGGATGAGCAGCACCACGAGGTTGTCGGTGAAGCCGAAGATCGCCTCCGCCGCCGCCTGCGGCACGCCGCCCGAGGTGAGCGCCCACGAGTAGAGCTGCGCGGCGGCCAGCACGAGCATGATGAGGCCGACCATGAGGCCCGACTCGGCGAAGGCCGTGACGAGCTTCTTCCACGTCAGCTCGCGGTAGACGAAGAGCCCGACGAGCAGCGCGTAGACCACGGCGACCGCGGCGGCCTCGGTGGCGGTGAACCAGCCGAAGCGGATGCCCGCGAGGATGATGAGCGGCAGCAGCAGCGCCGGCAGCGAGCCGACGAGCGACGGCCAGAACTTCGGCCGCTCCTCCTTCGGCGTCTTCCCGATCATCTCGAGGTTGGTCGTGTTGGCGATCATCTCGTCGGTGAAGCCCTGCTTGCGCACCGTCAGGTGCACGGCGACCATCAGCATCGCGATGTAGAGGATCGCGGGGATGATGCCGGCGAAGAAGAGCGCGCCGATCGAGGTGCCCGAGACCACCCCGTAGACGATCATCGTGATCGACGGCGGCATGATGGGCGCCACGATGGGCGCGGCGGCGGTGACGGCGGCCGCGTAGGCGGCGCGGTAGTTGCGCGCCTTCATCGCGGGGATGAGGATGCGGCCGAGGCTCGAGATGTCGGCGACGGCCGAGCCCGAGATGCCGCCGAAGAACAGCGCCGACAGCACGTTGGTCTGCGCGAGCCCGCCGCGCATCCCGCCGACGATCGAGTCGGCGAGGCTCAGCAGGCGCTTCGTGATGCCGCCGGCGTTCATGATGCCGCCGGCGAGGATGAACAGCGGGATGGCGAGCAGCGCGAACGGCGTGATGCCGGCGACGATGCGCTGGGCGCCGATCGTCAGCGGGGTGTCGGTGACGAGCCAGAGGGTGATGATCGAGGCCAGCGCGAGCGCGAAGCCGATGGGGACGCGCAGGAGCATCGCTCCCACGAAGTTGCCGAGCAGCAGAGGACCCATGGGTTACACCTCACCCTTCACGAGCACGTCCTCATCGGACTGGAACAGCACCTTCGACGGGAGCGGGTCGACGTCGGGGTCGGGGTTGCGGACGAGCTTCCACCAGGCCTCGATCGCGAAGAGCGCCGAGATGCCGGCGCCCACGGGCACGGCGAGCGAGATGTAGCCGAAGGGCAGGTCGATGCCGGGCATGTTGCGGCGGAGCGCGCTCGGGAGCGCGTCGATGCCGTAGAAGACGAGCACGCCGAGCGTGAAGAGCACGAGGGCGCTCGCGATCGTGGTGATCGTGACGCGCAGCCAGCGGTGCTTCGGCGCGTACTCCCAGATGTCGAGCACCATGTGCCGGCCCTGGCGCACGCCGAGCGAGATCGCGAGCATCGACAGCCACACGAACGACAGCGCGGCCACCTCGGTGGTCCACGAGGCGGAGTCGCGGGTGACGTAGCGGGAGATGACCTGCCAGGTGACGGCGACGGTGATGACCGCCAGGAAGGCCACGCAGAGCCATTGGACGATCGTGTCGAGCGTCCCCATGATCTTCTCGATCAGTCGGGGCATGAGTTTCGCTCCTTTGCGAAGTGGGCGGCGACAGTGCTGCTGAGGAAGAGTGAACCGTCTCCGCGTTCTACTGTCAACAGTAGAACGCGACGGTTATCGAATCGTGACCGCGTGCTCGCTGCGGAACTCGTCCTCGAGCTCGCGACGGAACCGCACGGCCGCGAGCGACGCATCCGCGTCGACGTCGTCCCACGTGACCGAGCGGTCCTTGGGCACGTCGCGGATGAGCTTGGCGCCGTGCGCGAGGCCGAGCGGCAGCGCGCGGTGCTCGAGCGAGAAGCTCGCGGGGCGCAGCTTGCCGAAGACGGTGAAGCCGCCCTCGCCGTCGAGCGTCTCGCCGGCCTTCAGGTCGCGCTTGGCCGTCGTGACGACGTCGCCGCGGAAGCCCGTGGGGGCGCCGGTGGCCTCGCCGCGCAGCACGGCGCTCGCGATCGAGACCCCGAGCTCGAGGCCGATCATGTGGTACGGCCGGTAGAGCGAGCCGTAGCGGCCCGTCTCGTCGGTCTTGACGCCATACTCGGCGAAGCACTGCACGGCGTAGTCCGTCTTGGCCTCGAAGGTCACGTAGACGCCCCAGCGCAGGTCGCGCTCGACCTCGGTGCCGTCGCGGTGCAGGCTCGACGCGATCTCGACCGTGCCGCGCTGGTCGAGCTGGCCGCCGATCTCGCGCGGGCGGAAGATGTGCGGCAGGTCGTCGACGCCGGCCGGCGGGAAGTGCAGGCCCTCGAGCTGCGGCGTGAGGCCCGTGCCGTTGGCGACGGCCGCCATCTCGATCGCCGACTTCGTGCCGTCGAGGAACGAGTTGAACATCTTGGGGTTGAAGTCGCCCGACGAGAGCTGCTCGTCGGTGAAGCCGTAGTGGTCCCACACGGTGTCGGGCGTGGAGTAGTGGTACTCGGGCAGGTACTTCGTGCCCTTGCCGGCCGCGACCACGTCGAAGCCGACCGTGCGGCACCAGTCGACGAGCTCGCTGATGAGGGCGGGCTGGTCGCCGTAGGCCATCGAGTAGACGACGCCGGCGGCCGCGGCGCGGCGCTGCAGCAGCGGGCCGACCATGCAGTCGGCCTCGACGTTGACCATGATCACGTGCTTGCCGTTGTCGATCGCGGCGACCGCGTGGTCGGTGCCGACGATCGGGTTGCCGGTGATCTCGAGGATGACCTCGACCGACGGGTGCTTGATGAGCGCCATCGAGTCGTCGATCACGGCGGTGAGACCGGTGCGCGCTGCCTCGTCGAGGCTCGTGGCGGCGTAGCGGTCAGCGCTCCAGCCCGTGCGGGCGAGCGCGTCCTTGGCCTTCGGCACGTTGATGTCGGCGACGCCGACCACGTGGAACTCCGGCGTGACCGAGGCCTGCGTGAGGAACATCGAGGCGAACTTGCCGGCACCGATGACGCCGACCCGGATGGGCCCTGCGCTCTCGGCTCGGCGCTGCAGCAACGAGTACAGGTTCATGGACTGCTCCTTTGCAGTGGATCTCTCGGACGATGCGCGTGTCCGACTGTTGACAGTAGAACGTGGTGGGCGGATGCGTCAAGCGCGGCTGGGTGGGTGCGGCGCGTCGCCGCTGTGGAGAGCGCGGGCCCTCGGTGCGGCCGTTCGCGTAACCTGCCCGCATGCTCGCCAGGCTCGGATCAGGTCTCGCGCTCGCAGCGGTCGCAGCGCTCGCTCTCGTCGGCTGCTCGCCGCCGGAACCGGTCGCGACCGACGAGGATCTGCTAGCCGAAGCGACGGCTTCGTTGAACTCGTTCTATACCGTTGCCGAGCAGCAGTTCGAGCGAGGGGAAGCGCGCCCGGACGACTTCAGCGGGATAGCCACGGACAGTTTCGCGGATGAGTACTCCGCGCAAATCCAGGACATCCTCGACACCGGCGCCACCAGTCGCGGCGTGCCCAGCGTCAGCGCAATCGAACTCACCGGCCGAGACACCTCGAGCGCACGGTTTATCGTCTGTTTGGACGCGACCTCCGTGGAAACCGTCAGGTCAGACGGCGAGCAGTTGACCGGGCAAGCCGTGGCTTGGGACGCAGAATTCGAGCTAGCTCCGGACACCGCAGAGCTGTTGCTCTCCAACATCGAGGTCGCTACGGATCAGAGCCCATGCAATCTCTGATCGTCGCGCTCGCCGTTCTAGCGGGAGCCATCGCGAGCACAGGCGCGGGGGACGGCTGCTCTGAAGCTGAAGTGGCCGCGGGTCTCTGCACCGTCGAAATAGTCGAGGGTGCAGTCGTGATCGGGGGCACGATCGGAGGCCCTCCGGAACCCGGCGCTCCGGGCGAGGGCACCTCGCCCGTCATCATCGAGGAGCGGTTGTCACCGTATGAAGAGTGCCTCGCGGCTGGCGGGACAGAGGACTCATGCGGTCGCCTGAACTTCGGCGTCATCGACAACCGCCCCGGAGTCGCGGACGTCGGCGAGCCGATCACCATGAACGACCTCGCCGCGTTCCGGCCGCTGGTCGGCGAACTCGTCGTCGAGCCCGACGGGTGGGGCGTCGTCGGCACGCCGACGAACTTCTACGCGACGGCCGAAGCGCACACGATGGACGGCGAGCTCTTCGACGTGCCCATCCGGGTGCGGTGGACGCCCTCGTCGTACGTCTTCGACTACGGCGACGGCACGGTCGAGGAGACCGAGGCGTCGGGCGCCGCCTGGCGAGGGCCCGAGGAGTCGTGGACCGAGACGGCCACGAGCCATGCGTACGCGACGACGGACGATGTGCGCGCATCCGTCACCGTCGTCTTCACCGCCGAGGTCGACGCCGGCGGCGGCTGGTTCGCGGTGCCGGGCACGCTGCCGGTCGAGGCGCCGGCCGTCGACGTGAAGGTCTTCGAGGTCGACACCGTGCTGACGAACGGCGACTGCATGGCGAACCCGTCAGGGGCGGGGTGCGGTTGAGCGCGGCGCGCCCGTAGAGTCGCGACATGACGACCACCTGCCCCGGCTGGGGCATCCTCGGGCCCGGCCGCATCGCCGACGCCTTCGCACGCGACCTCGCGACCGGCGGCCACCGCCTCGTCGCCGTCGGCAGCCGCAACGGCGAGCGCGCCGCAGCCTTCGCGGCCGAGCACGGCATCCCCAACGTGCACGCCTCCTACGAGGCGCTCGTCGCCGACCCCGACGTCGACGTCATCTACATCGCCACCCCGCACTCGCACCACCGCGAGCACGCGCTGCTCGCGATCGAGGGCGGCAAGCACCTGCTCATCGAGAAGGCGATCACCACCACGGGCGACGACGCCCAGGCGATCGTCGACGCGGCGCGCGCGAAGGGCGTCTTCGTGATGGAGGCGATGTGGACGCGCTTCCTGCCGACCATGGTCGCCGTGCGCGAGCGCATCGCGGCAGGCGACCTCGGCGACGTCGTCGCGGTGAACGCCGACCACTCGCAGATGCTCGACCTCTCCCCCGGCAGCCGCCTCATCGAGCCGTCGCTCGGCGGCGGGGCGCTGCTCGACCTCGGCGTCTACTGCGTCTCGCTCGCGCACGCCGTGCTCGGACCGGTGACGCGCATCCAGGCGTCGGGCGTCGTCGACGCCGCGGGCGTCGACCACCGGGGCGCCGCCATCCTCGAGCACGCCGGCGGCGGCATCTCGACCGTGACGTTCTCGATGGAGACGCTCGGCTCCAACCGCGCCACGATCTCGGGCACCGACGGCGTCATCGAGCTCGACCCCGCGTTCTACACCTGGACCCGCTACGCGCGCCGCCACGCATCCGACCACGCCGCGATCGCCGAGGCCTTCGAGCCCGACATGCTGGGGCGCGGCATGCAGTTCCAGGCCGCCGAGGTCGAGCTCTGCATCGCCTCGGGCAAGCTCGAGAGCGAGCTCATGCCGCTCGACGAGTCGGTCGCGATCATGCGGGTGATGGACGAGATCCTGCGCCAGATGCGCGCGCTGGAGCTATGAGCGGAGGCCCTTTCGGGCCTCCGCCGCGACGCCAGCGCCGACGCCCGTCCCGGGCGTCGGGAACCGTTGGGCCGTGGATGCGCGGTGGTCTCGAGACGCGCTCGGCCTCCGGCCGAGCGCTCCTCGACCAGCGAGGGGTGCTCCTCGACCAGCGGATGAGCGTCAGCTCGCGGCCGCCGCCGCCTCCCGCTCGGCGATGCGCGCCCGCACCTCGGGGCGGCGCAGCGGCGGCACCGTCTTCGGCGGCTGGCGCCGCTCGGGCAGGTCGTCGAGCAGGTGCCGCGTGATGTGCGCGACCTCGGCGACCGCCCGCTCGAACGCCTCGCGCGTGCGGTCGGTCGGATGCGTGATGCCCGACACCTTGCGCACGTACTGGCGCGCAGCCGCCTCGACCTCGTCGTCATTCGCGGCCGGCTCGAGGCCGCGCAGCTCGGTGATGTTCCTGCACATGCGGCCAGGGTAGGCGTGCCGCGGAGGCACTCGCCAGGGCCGTCGACGCTCTCGACGCGCCCCGTGCACAGGCCGCCTCCGATGTCAGTGGCCCCCTCTACCTTGGTGGCGACGAAGGGGTCGAGGGTGACGATGATCGAGCAGGCGGAGGCAGCGGTGCAGGCCGCGCGCGCCATGCTCACCGGCGCCGCCGACCTCGCGCGCGCCTCCGACGCCGAGGTCGTCGAGCTGCTCGCGCGCACCGCTGAGCTCTCGCGCATCGTCGACGCGCAGCGCGTGCGCCTGGCCGGCGAGATCGCCGAGCGGTCGCGAGGCTCCGTCGACGAGTCGCTGTGCCGCCGGCTCGGGCAGCGCAGCGCGAAGGAGGTCGTCGCGTCGACGTTCGGCATCCGGGCGGGCGACGCGCAGGCGATGCTCGCACTCGCCGCGGCCACGAGACCCGCAGTGGGGGTCTCGGGCGCCGACATCGCCGCGCGCTACCCGCGCGTGGCGCAGGCGCTCGACGCCGCCGCCATCTCGCTGCCGCAGGCGCGAGCCATCGTGCAGCAGCTCGAGCCTGCGGCGCCCCGTGCCGACCTCGACCAGCTCGCCTGGGCCGAGCAGCAGCTCGTGACGGCGGCGACCGACCCCGACTGGCCGCTCGGTCCCGAGCTGCTCGTCACGCAGGCACGCGCCTACGTCGCGGTGCTCGATCCCGACGGCGTGCTCCCGAGCGCCGAGCGGCAGCGGGCGCTGCGCAGCCTGCGCCTGCGGCAGCAGCCCGACGGCATGTGGCAGCTGCAGATGCTGTGTCCGCCCGAGGCGGGGTCCGCCCTCAAGGCGCTGCTGGATGCGTACACGTCGCCACGAGTGCGGGTCGCGTTCCGAGACAGCGGGGCGGGGGCCGATGTCGGCTCTGACGACGGCACCATCGAGGCCCTCAGCGCTCCCGCCGATCTCCGGACCGACGAGCCGGTCGACGACCGCACGCCCGAGCAGAAGCGCCACGACGTGCTCATCGCGCTCGTGCAGGCGCACGCCTCCTCCGGCGGCGCCCCGGTCGCGGGCGGGGAGCCGCCGACGCTCGTGCTCACCGGCACGATCGACGCGTACGCGGCGTACCTGCACGGCGTCGAGCACGCCGATCGCACCCTCACCATCGAGCACACCGGCGACCTCGTGCCGATCGAGACAGTCGACCGACTGCTGTGCGATGCGCTCGTGCAGAAGGTGGTGCTCGACGAGCGAGGGCACCCGCTCGCGCTCGGCCGCGCCGACCGCCTGTTCAGCCGCGCGCAGAAGGCCGCGCTCGCCAAGCGCGACCAGGGCTGCATCACCCCGGGCTGCGGGATGCCGGTCGCCTGGACGGAGGCGCACCACGTCGTCTGGTGGGAGCAGGGCGGCGCGACCGACATCGACAACGGCGTGCTGCTGTGCAGCCACTGCCACCACGAGGTGCACGCAGGCCGCCTCCGCGTCGTCACCGCGAGCGACCGGCCGGGCGACTGGCGCGTCGTCGCCGAGCTGCACGCCGCGAGTCGCTACGCCCGGACCCGGCGCACCACGACCGCTGCAGGATCCGCGCGAGTCGCGACGGCCGCTCACGCCGCGGCGAGCGCCGCGGCGAGCGCCGCGGCCGTCAGGATCGCGGCCGACGCGGCCATCAGCCCGAAGCTCGCCGCCGGATCGGAGCTCGCGCCCGCAGTGCCGCCGTCATCCCCGGTGCCGACGGTCCGCGCGCCACGGCGCCCCCGCGCATCCGTCGAGGCACGCCTGCGCGGCATGGCCCGGGCGCGACCCGACGGTCCGCCCCCGCCGGCGTTCGACCTCCGCCCGCCCGCGCACATCGTGATGCGCACCTGACGGGGAGTGCTCCGCCGCGCCATGCTCCGCCGGTCAGCTCTCCTTCGTGATCTCCACGCTCACGAAGAGCTGCGACTTGCCGGCACCGGCGTAGACGCCACGCAGCGGCGGCACGTCGTTGTAGTCGCGGCCGAGGCCGACCTTCACGTGCCGCTCGCCGATGTCGATGAGGTTCGTCGGGTCCCACGCGTTCCACTCGCCGGTGAACCACTCGACCCACGCGTGCGACTCGCCGCGGATCGTCTCGCCGATCTGCGCGTTCGGCCGCGGGTGCAGGTAGCCCGACACGTAGCGCGCCGGGATGCCGACCGCCCGCAGCGCGCCGATCGTGATGTGCGCGATGTCCTGGCAGACGCCCTTGCGGTTCGTCCACGCCTCGGAGGCGAGCGTGTGCACGTGCGTCACGCCCGACATGTACTCCATCTCCTCGCCGACCATGCGGGCGATGGCCGATGCGGCGGCGCCCGGCGACGGCGACGCATCCTTGATCTCCTGCGACGCCCGCACGAGGTCGTCGGTCGGGCGCGTGCGCACCGTCTGCCCGAGCTGCTCGACGTGCTGCGTGGCGCGCGAGGCGACCTTCTCGAGCTGCTCCCACGACAGGTCGTGGCCGCCGGTGAGGCGCGGGCGCACCTCGACGAGGCTCGTCGCCGTCAGCTGCAGCTCGGTGTGCGGCGCGAGCACGTCGAACGAGACGACCTTCGTGCCCCAGTAGTCCTCGTACGTGTTGATCGAGGTGTTGGGGCGGATGTCGAGGTTGGAGTAGATGACGAACTGGCCGTCGCTCGTCGACGGCAGCATGCGCGACTCGTTGTACGAGGCGACGGCCGGCTGCTCGTAGCGGTAGCCGGTGGTGTGGCGGATGCGGATGCGGCTCACGATGCCTCCCTCGTCCAGGCGGGCATGTTGTGGGTCGGGAAGTAGCGCTCCCGCACCGCGTGCGAGACGGCGGTCGTCGTGGTCTGCACCTTGTCCATCACGGTCGGCAGGTTCTCGATGATCTCCTGGATGGGCGTGAACTCGAGCTCCGCACGGATCTGCCCGAGCATCCGCTGGGCCTGGTCGACGTAGCCGATGCGGTCCTGCCTCGGCTCGATGTCCTGCAGGCACTCCTCGGCGCCGCGCACCGAGAAGAGGATCGAGCGCGGGAAGAGCCGGTCGAGCAGCAGGAACTCGGCCGCGTTCGTGCTCGAGGGCACGCCGCGGTAGGTGCGCAGGTACGCCTCGTAGGCTCCCACCGAGCGGAGGATGGTCGTCCACGAGGGGCCGGATGCCTCGGTCAGCGCCCGGGTCGCGAGCAGTCGGGCGACCATGTCGGCCCGCTCGATGAAGCGGCCGAGCGTGAAGAAGCTCCACGCGTCGTCGCGGCTCGCGGTCGAGTCGGCCATGCCGCCCGCGAGCGCCGCGCGCTCGCGCACCCAGCCGAACATGACGTGCACCTGCTCGGGGTTCACGCGGCGCGGCATGTTCGCGTAGGTGGCGTTCAGCACCTCCCACAGCTCGGTCGAGATGATCTCGCGCGCACGGCGGGCGTTCTCTCGCGCCGCGTTCACCGAGTAGGCGATCGAGGCGGGCTGCGTGCGGTCGGTCGCGAGCGTGTTGACGACGTCGACGCGGGTGAGCTTGCGATCCGGCGGCGCGTCGTGGCCCATGACGCCGAGCAGGGCGCGGCAGGCGGTGTCCTCGTCGACCGCGACGTCCTCGAGGAGGAGCTGCAGGTAGACGTCGAGGATGCGCGCGGTGCCGTCGGCGCGCTCGATGTAGCGGCCGATCCAGAACAGGCTCTCGGCGATGCGGCTGAGCATCATGAGCGCTCACCTCCTGTCTGCTCGGTGCGGGATGGTCTCGAGACGCCGCCTGCGGCGGCTCCTCGACCGGCGGGGTCGAGCGCCTGCTGCTGCTGCTCCTCCTGGCCGGCGCGGCCGCGGGGGGCGTCCTGCGGGCTCTGGTCCTGCGGGTGCTCATGGCCGCCGACGATGCTGATCGGGCGCGTGAGCGGCTCGCCGCTCGCGCCGAACTCGGCGTCGTGGTCGATCTGCGGCAGCTGCTCGCGGGCGCCGGCGAGCACCCAGGTGTCCTTCGAGCCTCCGCCCTGGGAGGAGTTGACGACGAGCTGGCCCTCGGGGAGCGCGACGCGGGTGAGGCCGCCCGGCAGCACCCACACATCCTTCCCGTCGTTGACGGCGAAGGGGCGCAGGTCGACGTGGCGGGGGCGCATGCCGTCCTCGACGAGCGTCGGGATGGTCGATAGCTGCACGACCGGCTGCGCGATCCAGCCGCGCGGGTCGTCGAGCAGTCGCTGCTTGAGCGCCTCGAGCTCCTCCTGCGTCGCGTCGGGACCGACGACGAGGCCCTTGCCGCCGGAGCCGTCGACGGGCTTCACGACCAGCTCGTGCAGGCGGTCGATGACCTCCTCGAGCGCGCCCGGATCCTCGAGCCGCCACGTGTCGACGTTCTTGAGGATGGGCTCCTCCGACAGGTAGTAGCGGATGAGCTCGGGCACGTACGTGTAGACGAGCTTGTCGTCGGCGATGCCGTTGCCGACCGCGTTCGCGATCGTGACGTTGCCGAGGCGCGCGGCGAGCATGAGGCCGGGGCTGCCCAGCATCGAGTCGGCGCGGAACTGCAGCGGGTCGAGGTAGTCGTCGTCGACGCGGCGGTAGATGACGTCGACTCGCGCCGGGCCCTCGGTTGTGCGCATGTAGACGCGACCGCCGCTCGTGAACAGGTCTCGGCCCTCGACCAGCTCGACGCCCATGAGGCGCGCGAGCAGCGTGTGCTCGAAGTAGGCGGAGTTGTAGACGCCGGGCGTCAGCACCACGACGCGCGGGTCGTCGACGCCCGCGGGCGCGGCGGCGCGCAGCGCGTGCAGCAGCTTGTCGCAGTAGTCGCCGACGGGGCGCACCCGCATCGACGAGAACATCTCGGGCAGCGTCTGCGCGATGACGCGGCGGTTCGAGATGACGTAGCTCACGCCCGAGGGCACGCGCACGTTGTCCTCGAGCACCCGCCACTCGCCGGCCTGGTCGCGGATCAGGTCGATGCCCGACACGTGGATGCGCACGCCGTTGGCGCCGGTGATGCCGGCCGCCTGGCGGTGGAAGTGGGTGGAGGTGCTGATGAGCTTCGCGGGGATGATGCCGTCCTCGACGGCGCGCTGCGGGCCGTACATGTCGGCGAGGAACGCCTCGAGCGCCCGCACCCGCTGCTGCACGCCCGACTCGACGTGGCGCCAGTCCTCGGCGGTGATGATGCGCGGGATGGCGTCGAGCGGGAACGGCCGCTCCTCGCCCGCGAAGTCGAAGGTCACGCCCTGCGCGAGGTAGGAGGTGGCGAGCGCGTCGGCGCGGGCCCGGAGGTCGTCCTTGGTGAGCTCGCTCAGCGCGTCGTACAGCGGCTTGTAGGGGCCGCGCGCCTCGCCCTTGCTCTCGAACATCTCATCCCACGCCGTGCCCTCGCGCTTCCGCGGATTCGCGAAGGGCTTGTCGTAGTCGTCGAAGAGGTCGCCCATGCCCGCGAGCCTAGTGGCGCTGTGTTTCGGGCTCGCTCAGCGCCGTCCCCCGGCCGGCGCGTGGTCAGCGGTCGCCGGCGACGCGCAGGATGCGCGCAGTCGCGGTGGCCATGTGCTCGGCCATCGCGGCCTGCGCGGCGGCGCTGTCGCCGGCGATGATCGCGTCGGCGATCGCCGCGTGCTCGCGGATCGCCGTCTCGACGTCGCGCGGGTCGTCGACGGCGTGCTCGAACCAGACCCGCAGCAGCGAGCGGGCCGTCGAGAGCAGGTCGCTGAGGATGGCGTTGCCGGCCATGGCGGCGAGGTGCCGGTGGAACGCGATGTCCTGCTCGACGTAGCCGTCGAGGTCGGCGTCGCGCTGCGCCTGCACGAGCGCGCGCAGCCGCTCGGCGTCCTTCGGCGTCACGACCTGCGCCGCCCGCTCGGCGGCGGCGCGCTCGAGCGCGGCGCGCACGAAGGCGACATCCTCCATCTGCTCCTGGTCGACGAGCATCGACCACGAGAGCGTCTGCGGCAGCAGCTCAGACGTCGCCGACCGCAGGTAGGTGCCCGAGCCCGCCCGGGTCTCGACGACGCCCAGCACCTCGAGCGCGGCGATCGCCTCCCGCACCGCCGAGCGGCCGACGCCGAGCGCCTCGGTGAGCTTGCGCTCCGAGGGCAGCCGATCGCCCGCGCGCATGCTGTCGCCGAGCAGCAGCTTCAGCAGCTGCTGCGCGACCGAGCCGCTCACCGAGGTGGTGGCGGTCGTCGAGCGGCGCAGCGCGTCGAGGAGGGATGCGTCGGACACGGGATGAGCGTACCCCGCGCCGTGGCGAGAATTGGTCAACCGGTTGCGCGGTTTCGACATCCGCGCTAGCGTGACGACGACCTCGCCGCAGCGGCTGCGCGGGGCGACGGCACAGCACACGACGAGGTTTGCGACATGGACATCGGGATCGGCTCCTACGCCCTGTTCTGGGAGTGGCACGACCACCCGCGTCCGCTCTCCATCGCCGACATGCTCGAGCGGACCGCCGAGCTCGGCTGCGACGTCTTCGAGATCTGCGACGACCCGCGCATCGAGCAGTGCACCGCCGACGAGCTCGACGCGCTGTGCGCGAGCGCCGACCACCTGGGCGTGCGCCTGCAGCTCGGCACGCGCGGCATCGACCCCGACCACCTCGCCCGCTACCTCGGCATCGCCGCCGCCCTCGACGCGCACGTGCTGCGCTCGATGGTGCAGCGGCCCGACGCCGAGCAGGGCGCCGCGCACGTCGCCGAGCTGCTGCGGCGCTCGCTCCCCCGGCTCGAGGAGTCGGGCATCGCGCTCGCGCTCGAGACGTACGAGCAGATCCCGACGAGCGAGCTCGTCGCCGCCGTCGAGGCGGTCGGGTCGCCGCTCGTCGGCATCACCCTCGACCCGGCCAACTGCATCGCCGCGCTCGAGCGGCCCGCCGACGTCATCGACGCGGCCGCGCCGCATGCGCTCGACCTGCACGTGAAGGACTTCGCCTTCGCCCGCCAGGAGGGCTGGGTGGGCTTCACGCTCTCCGGCGCCCGCATGGGCGACGGCCAGCTCGACCTCGACCACGAGCTGCGCGCACTCGCCGACGCCGGCCGCTCCCCCGCCGCCATCGTCGAGCACTGGCTGCCTTGGCAGGGCGACTCCGCCGCGACCGTCGCGCTCGAGCGCGAGTGGACCGCCGCGACCCTCGCCGCGCTGCGCGCGGCCGCCGCCGACCCGCTGCCGTGACCCACGGCATCCGCCACCCCAGACCGATCACCGAGAACCGAGATAGAAGGAGCATCGTGAGTCCCAGCGAGCTGAACCCCCTCACCGGCAAGCAGGTCGACCTCGACCCGTCGCTGACCGTCGCCGTCATCGGCGCCGCAGGCAAGAT
Organism: Agrococcus sp. SCSIO52902; assembly: GCF_022983135.1. Lineage (GTDB taxonomy): Bacteria > Actinomycetota > Actinomycetes > Actinomycetales > Microbacteriaceae > Agrococcus > Agrococcus sediminis. Next base: position 1,071,520 of record NZ_CP095269.1, on the reverse strand, counting down.
GGGCATGCGCGTGTCGAACAACCTCGACCTGACCGGCGCGACCATCCACTACTGCGAGGCGTCCGACACCGGCAAGGAGCACATCGAGGCGCTCGGCCGCACGGTCTCGACCGTCGACGAGGCCGTCCCCGGCGCCGACGTCGTGATCCTGGCTGTGCCGGACGTCGTGCTCGGCAAGGTCTCAGAGCAGGTCGTGCCGATGATGCAGGCGGGCGCCGTGCTGCTCACGCTCGACCCGGCCGCGGCCTACGCCGGCCTCCTCGCGCAGCGCGACGACGTGCACCAGGCGTGCGCGCACCCGTGCCACCCGTCGGTGTTCCTCGAGCGCACCACGGTCGAGCAGTACGCCGACACCTTCGGCGGCATCGCGGCCGACCAGGACGTCGTCGCCTCGTTCGAGGGCGACGACGAGGCGGCCCGGCAGCGCACCGAGCAGGTCGTGCGGGCCATCTACGCGCCCGTCATCGATGTGCACTGGGTCACGACGAAGCAGCTCGCGCAGCTCGAGCCGACCCTCGTCGAGACGACCGCGTGCATGATCGGGCAGTTCCTGAAGGACTCGATGGACCACGCCATCCACGAGGTCGGGATCCCCGAGGACGCCGTCAAGGCGATCTTCTTCGGCCACATCGGCATCGCGCTCACCAACGCGCTGCGCGGCTCGAACCCCTTCTCCGAGGCCTGCCACCTGGCCATGGACTACGGCCGCGAGGCCATCATCAACGATGACTGGAAGCGCATCTGGGACGACGAGGACCTCGACCGGGTGCTCACCAAGATGCTGAAGATCGAGAAGATCGAGAGGACCCGATGAGCCCCATCTACCTGATCGCGGTGGCCGTCGTCGCCATCGCGCTGCTGCTGTTCCTGGTCATGAAGCTGAAGTGGCCGGCGTACCTCGCGCTGCTCGCCGTGTCGGTGCTCACGGCGCTCGCCGCGGGCATCGCCATCCAGGAGGTCATCCCGACCGTCATCGCCGGCATGGGCACGACGCTCGGCAACGTGGCGCTGCTCGTGGGCCTCGGCGCCATGCTCGGCGGCATCATCGAGAAGACCGGCGGCGCCGAGATCATCGCGCGCAAGGCCGCGAAGGTGCTCGGCAAGGACCGCCTGGGACCTGCGCTCCTCATCGCCTCCGGCCTCGTCGCGATCCCGATCTTCTTCGACGTCGCCTTCATCATCCTGGTGCCGATCATCTTCAGCTTCGCCAAGGCATCCGGCCACAAGAGCCCGATCGCGCTCGGCGCGCCCGTGGCCGTCTTCATGGTGTTCATCCACAACGCCGTTCCCCCGCACCCGGGCATCGTCGGCTCGACGACCCTGCTGAACCCGGATGTCATGGGTCTCGTCACGATCCTCGGCATCCTGCTGGCGATCCCCATGGGCTTCGTCATCTGGTGGCTCTCGAAGCGCATCATGGCGCGCGGCTCGTGGGAGATGTCGCCCGAGATCGCCGAGAAGTACGCCGACGCGGGCGCCGCGAACCTCGGCTCGGGCGACCGCGACCTCGACGGCGGCGCCGGCGCCGGCAGGGCCGCGCTCACCGCGGCCGACCCCGTCACGGGCACCTCGACCACGACCGCCGTGCGCGAGCGCACCATCACCACGCCGAGCGCCGGCGCCGTCGTCGCGCTCATCCTGCTGCCGATCGTCATGATCGCGATCGGCACGGTCGGCAAGCTGATCGTCGAGCCCGAGACGCCCGTCGCCAACGTGCTCGCCTTCATCGGCGCGCCGGCGCTCGCCCTGCTCGTCGCGTGCGTGCTCGCGATGTACCTGCTGGGCGTGCGCCACGGCTGGGGCAAGCAGGACATGAGCGACATCATGGACTCGGCGCTCGCGCCCGCCGCGATCGTCGTCTTCGTCACCGGCGCGGGCGGCGTGTTCGCCCGCGTGCTCACCGAGTCGGGCATCGGCGACGCGGTCTCCGGCATGCTCGTCGACGCCGGCGTGCCGATCATCTTCCTCGCCTTCATCCTCGCGCTCATCTTCAAGGTGGCGCAGGGCTCCGGCACGGTCGCGACGCTCACCGCCGCGGGCCTCGTGCAGTCGACGGTCGCGGCCGGCGGCTACAGCGAGCTCCAGGTCGCGCTCATCATCCTCGCGATCGCGATGGGCTCGGTGTCGCTGTCGCACATCAACGACTCCGGCTTCTGGATCGCCACGAAGTTCATCGGCCTCTCGGTCGCGGGCGGCCTGAAGACGTGGACGTTCATGTGCACCGTGGTCGGCTTCCTCGGCATGGCGATCGTCTCGGTCGCCTGGCTGCTGGCGTCGGCGATCGCGTAGCGCTCCCGCCGCATCCCCGGGCCCCGGCTCGCGAGCATCCGCTCGCGGGTCGGGGCCCTTCGGCGTGCGCGAGGCCGTTCGTCGACCGGCCAGATGCGTGGCCGACCGGATAGTCCGGTCGGGCGCGCACAGAGCCGGTCGACCGACGGATGCACGGGGTTGGGAATTCCGAACCGGTAGCGTCGGGGCATGGCTGACGAGCGATTCGACGACTTCACCGACATCGAGGGTCTGCTGCGGCTGCCCCGCCACGCGGGGCTCGCGGCCTCGCCGAGCGGACGGCTCGTGGCGGTCATCCAGCAGGCCGACGAGCACGGCTCGCGCATGGTGCCCTCGCTCTGGGAGCTCGACCCGGCCGGCGAGCGCGAGGCGCAGCGGCTCACGTGGTCGGCGAAGGGCGAGAGCGCCCCGCGCTTCGCGCCCGACGGCTCGCTCCTCTTCTCCTCCGCACGGCCCGACCCGACCGGCACCGCCGACGAGGACGTCGCGGCCATCTGGCGCCTGCCGGAGCACGGCGAGGCGCACGTCGTCGCATCCGCCCCCGGTGGCCTGAGCCTCGTCGCGGTCGCCGACGACGGCACGATGCTCGCCACCACCGAGGTGCTCGCGGGCGGCACGCTCGCCGACGACGCCGAGCGGCGCAAGGCGCGCACGCAGGCGAAGCGCACCGCCATCTGGCACACGGGCATGCCCATCCGCTACTGGGACCACGAGGTCTCCGACGTGAGCCCGAGGCTCGTGCTCGTCTCGCCCGACGGCGACGTGCGCGAGCTCACGCCCGGCGCCGACACGCTCAACCTGCTCAACGCATCCGCCGACCTCTCGCGCGACGGCGAGCGCGTCGCCACCACCTGGACCACCCGCGTCGCCGGCGGCGAGACGCGCTCGGCGATCGCGGTCGTCGACGTGCGGGCGCGCCGCCGCCGCGTGCTGCTGCGCGCGACCGCCGCGCAGCAGTGGGCGCGGCCGCGCTTCTCGCCCGACGGGGCGGCGCTCGCCGTCACCCGCCTCACGACCTCGAGCCCCACCGACACGACCTACGACTTCCTCGAGATGCACCCGCTCGGCGGCGGCGACCCGGTGCTCGTCGACGTCGGCGACGTCTCGGTCACCGAGTACGCGTGGGCGGATGCGTCGACGCTGCTGGTCGCGGGCGACCTGCACTCGCGCGGCGCCGTGCTGGCGGTGGATGCGTCGACGGGCCGGGTGCGGACGCTCGTCGACGACGCCCCGCACGCCTCGCTCGCGCCGACCGCCGACGGCCGCTCGGTCTTCGCGCTGCGCACCGACATGGCGACCCCCGCGGCGCCCGTGCGGATCCCCGTGCGCGGGCGCGGCGAGACGACCGCGATCGAGGCGCCCGGCCGGATCGGCGCGCTGCCCGGCCGCCTCGAGTGGGTCGAGACCGACGTCGACGGGGTGACCGTCGGCGGCTGGCTCTGCACGCCGAAGGCGGCGAGCACGAAGGCCCCGGCGCCGGTGATGCTGTGGATCCACGGCGGCCCGCACGGCTCCTACAACGCGTGGAGCTGGCGCTGGAACCCGTGGCTCGCGGTCGCGCGCGGCTACGCCGTGCTGCTGCCCGACCCGGCGATGTCGACCGGGTACGGCCACGAGGGCCTCAACCGCGGCTGGCCGCGCCTCGCCGACGTGGTGTGGCGCGAGTGCGAGCGGCTGCTCGACCACGTGCTCGAGCGGCGCACGCTCGACGGCTCGCGCACGGCGCTGCTCGGCGCGTCGTTCGGCGGCTACATGACCAACTGGATCGCCGGGCACTCCGACCGCTTCGACGCGATCGTCACGCACGCGGGGCTCTGGGCGCTCGACCAGCAGCACGCGACGACCGACGCGGCCGCGCAGAAGGTGCGCGTGCACGGCCACCCCGACCTGCTGCCCGAGTGGTACCGCTCCTACTCGCCGCACCACAGCGCATCCGCCATCACCACCCCGATGCTGCTCACGCACGGCAACCGCGACTACCGCGTGCCGGTGAGCGAGGCCATGCGCATGTGGTGGGACCTCGTCTCGGCGTGGCCGGGGAGCCCCGCCACGATGCCGCACCGCTTCCTGCAGCTGACCGACGAGAACCATTGGGTGCTGCGCCCGTCGAACGCGGTGACGTGGAACCGTGCGGTGCTCGGCTTCTGCGACCAGCACGTGCTCGGCGGGGAGCCGCTGCCCGACGCGCTGCCCTGGTAGCGGCGTCGCCGGGCAGCGCGCCCGGCGTCAGTGCAGCGCGATCGTCTCCACCGCGCGCAGCTGGTCGCGGATGAAGCGGTTGGCGTGCGCTGCGAGGTCGGCGGAGTCGTCCCAGAGGTTGCGCCAGATGCCGAGCGTGTTCGACAGCGACTCGGAGACCACCGCGCTCGAGAACGACTCGAAGACGACTGGGCCGTCGTAGCCGACCCGCGCGAGGCCGCGGAAGAACGAGCCGAAGTCGACCGAGCCGGTGCCGAGGTAGCCGCGGTGGCTCTCGCCGATGTGCACGTAGCGCAGCCGGTCGCCGGCGTCGAGGACCGGCTCGAGCATCCCCGACTCCTCGATGTTCATGTGGTACGTGTCGAGGTGCAGGTGCACGTTTCCGTGACCGACCTGCTCGAGGAACCGCAGGCCGCCGCGCGCGGTGTTCGCGATGTTCGTCTCGTAGCGGTTGACGATCTCGAGCGACAGCGTGACGCCCGCCGCCTGCGCCCGGTCGCCGAGCCGCGCGAGCGCGGCTGCCGAGGCAGCCCGGCCCGCCTCGGTCGGCGGCACCATGTACTTCTGCATCGCCGAGTAGATGACGCCGCACAGGTGCTCGCCGCCCGCCTCGGCGACGACGTCGATCGCGCGCTCGAGCAGGCTCTCGCCCTTGCGGCTCACCGCCGCGTCCTCGCTGGAGAGGTCGTGCGCCGCGTCGAGCCCGAGGCTCGCCGTCATCGCGATGCCGTGGTCGTCGACCATGCGGCCGACGAGCGCGCCGTCGAAGGCGTACGGATCCATGAGCGGCAGCTCGAGCAGGTCGAAGCCCGCCTGCTGGGTGCCGGCGATGGCGGCCCGGAGGCCCGCCTCGTCGAATTCGCCGGTGAAGACGAGGCCGTGGACGCCGATCTGCATGGGGGAGCTCCTTCGCGCTGGGGACGGGCAGACTCCAGCATGGCGCATCCGCCCCGCAGAGGTCGGATCTTTCATAGGGTGGGCTCATGGCGGTGACGGACGACGCGATCAGCAAGATCAAGCAGATGATCCAGCAGGGCGAGCTGCGCCCCGGCGACCGGCTGCCCCCGGAGCAGGAGCTCGCCGAGCGGCTCGGCCTCTCGCGCTCGTCGATGCGCGAGGCGGTGAAGGCGCTCGAGGCGATGCGCATCCTCGACGTGCGGCGCGGCGACGGCACCTACGTCACGAGCCTGCAGCCGAGCCTGCTGCTCGAGGCGATGTCGTTCGTGCTCGACTTCCACGAGTCACACGCGGTGCTCGAGGTCTTCGAGGTGCGGCGGATCGTCGAGCCCGCCTCCGCCGCCCTCGCCGCACGCCGGGCGACGCCCGAGCAGGTCGCCGCGATGCGCGAGCACCTCACCGCCGTGCACGGCGAGACCCCGAGCGACGAGCTCGTGGAGCACGACGTCGCCTTCCATCGGATGATCGCGGCCGCGACGGGCAACGACTACCTCGTCAGCCTGCTCGAGACGATCTCGAGCCAGACCGCCCGGGCACGCGTGTGGCGCGCGCTCACGCAGGACAACGCGGTGCCGCGCACGCTGCAGGAGCACGAGCGCATCCTCGACGCGATCGCCGCGGGCGACGCCGACGTCGCCCGCGCGGCGATGATCGTGCACATCGCCGGCGTCGAGCACTGGCTGCACGACGCCGCCGAGCGCGAGAGCGAGGCGCTCGCGCAGGCCGACGAGGCGTAGCCGGCCGCGCCCACGAGGCGCAGCCCCCGGGGCCTCGGGCGTCAGTCGCCGCCGAAGCCGACGACGCCCTTCCGCAGCAGCGCGTTGCCGTACTTGCGCGCTTCAGCCGTGCGCACGACGCAGAAGGCGCTCCGCGCGAGGTCGTAGAAGGCGAAGCGCGCGACCTGCGCGAGCCGCCCCTCCGGGCAGCGCGCGGCCGCGCGCAGCTCCTCGCCGACCTCGACGCCCTCGCCCGGCTCCGCCTCCATGAGCAGCACCGACGGCCCCTCGTACTCGTCGTACGGCACGACCGAGCGGATGGCCTCGAGCACGCGCGGGGCGGATGCCTGCACCGTCACGACCGGCTGGCCGGCGGCGTACGAGGGGTAGTGGGCGTCGGCGATGAGCACGCTGTCGCCGTGCCCCATGTGGTCGAGCAGGCGCAGCAGCTCGCCGTCGAGCAGCGGATCGATCCCGTTCAGCATGGTTCCTCCAGTCGGTACACGCGGCGGGCCGTCCCCGCCTCGATCGCGCGGCGCTCGTCCTCCGACAGCGCCGAGAGCGCCCCGTCGATCGGCGCCATGAGTGCGCCGAGCCCGTCGGCGAGCAGCGGCATCGGCCAGTCGGAGCCCAGCAGCATCCGCCCCGGCCCGAACGCGTCGAGCGCCGTGCGCCAGGCGTCGGCGAACGCATCCGCCGGCAGGCCGCGGCCCGCGTGGTGCAGGCCCGAGACCTTCGCGACGGTCGTCGGCACGGCCGCGAACGCGCGCACCCCGGCTCGCCACGCGTCGCGCGCGCCGGCATCGACCGGCGGCTTGCCGAGGTGGTCGAGCACGACGACGAGCCCGTCGACCTCGGCGGCGGCGCGGGTCGCTGCGGCGAGCTGGTGCGGCCAGGCGTCGGGCACGTCGAGCGGCAGCCCGCGCTCGGCGAGCAGCGCGAGCGTGCGCCGCACCTCGGGCCGGTCGAGCAGGAGCGGGTCGGGCTGGTCGTGGATGAGCGCGCGCACGCCGACGAGCGGGCGGCCGCGCAGCTGGTCGAGCCGCTCCCGCGCGCGCTCGGGATCCTCGAGCGGCACCCAGCCGACGGCGCCCGCGATCCAGTCGTGCGCCTCCGCGAGCGCGAGGAGGTGCTCGGTGTCGGCGTCGGTGTCGGCCGCCTGCACGAGCACCGCGGCGTCGAAGCCCGCGGCGCCGATCGCCGCCCGACCCTCCGCGGCGTCGAAGCCGCGGTCGATGGGCGCGAGCGACGCGTCGAGCCACCCGTAGCCCTCGACCGACGGCCAGAGGTGCAGGTGCGCGTCGATCCTCACGCGCACTCCGCGGGGATGAGGCCCGCGTCGGCGAGCTCGGCCCACACCGCGTCCGGCACGGGGGTCGCGGCGCGCGCGCCGGTCTCGGCCATCTGGGCGGGGCGGCTCGCGCTCACGGCGCGCGCGACCACCGTCGGCATCCGCAGCGGGAAGGCGATCGCTGCCGTCGGCAGGTCGACGCCGTGCGCCTCGCACACGTCGGCGATCGCGTGCGCGCGCGCGAGCAGCTCGCGGTCGGCGGCGCCGTAGTCGTAGCGGGCGTCGGATGCGGGCCGCGGCTTCGCGAGCAGGCCGGAGTTGAAGATCGACACGGCGATGGCCTCCACGCCGCGCGCCGCGCAGGCGGGCACGACCCGCTCGATCGCGGAGTGGTCGAGCAGCGTGATGCGGCTCGAGACCATCAGCACGTCGGCGAGCCCGCTCGTGGCGGCCGCCTCGAGGGCCGTGAGCGACTTCGAGCCGATGCCCACCGCATCCGCCATGCCCTCCTGCCGCAGCGCCGCGAGCGCCGACAGCCCGGCGTCGAGCGCCGCCCGCTCGCCCTCGGGCGCCACGTCGGGGTCGTGGAGGTAGAGCACGTCGACGCGGTCGAGGCCGAGCCGCTCGAGCGACTCGTCGAGGCTGCGGCGCACCCCCGCCTCGGAGGCGTCGTAGCGGCGCTCGTGCGTGCGCGGCACCGCGAAGTCATGCGCCATGTCGTCGCCGTCGGAGCCGCCCGGCACGGGCTCGAGCAGCCGGCCGACCTTCGTCGAGACGATGAACTCGTCGCGCGGCTTGGAGCGCAGGAAGGCGCCGAGGCGCCGCTCCGACAGGCCGAGCCCGTAGTGCGGTGCCGTGTCGAAGTGGCGGATGCCCGCGTCCCACGCCGCCTGGAGGGTCGCCTCCGCGTCGGCGTCGCTGAGCGCGCGGTAGAGGTTGCCGACCGTGGCGGCGCCGAAGGCGAGCGGGTGGTCGGCCAGGATCGACATGCCCCTACCCTGCCGCAGTCGCGACTCGGTGCGCACCCGTCCACGTGTAGTCGCGCACCGACTCGGCGAGCATCTCGGTGCCGGCGCCCGGCGTGAGCGGCGCGCGGTAGGCGCCGCCCTCGATGACGGTGGGCGTCACGAAGTGCTCGTGCAGGTGGTCGACGAACTCGATCACCCGGCCCTCGCGCGTGCCGGAGACGGCGATGAAGTCGAGCATCGACAGGTGCTGCACGGCCTCGCACAGGCCCACGCCGCCCGCGTGCGGGCACACGGGCAGCCCGAACTTGGCCGCGAGCAGCAGGATCGCGACGTTCTCGTTCACGCCGCCGACGCGGGTCGCGTCGATCTGCACGTAGCTGATGGCGGCCGCCTGCATGAGCTGCTTGAAGACGACGCGGTTCTGCACGTGCTCGCCGGTCGCGACCGGGATGGGCGCGATGCCGCGGGCGATGGCCGCGTGGCCGAGCACGTCGTCGGGGCTCGTCGGCTCCTCGACCCAGTGGGGCCGGAACTCGGCGAGCGCCTGCACCCAGTCGATCGCCGCCTGCACGTCCCAGCGCTGGTTCGCGTCGATCGCGATCGGGAAGTCGGGCCCGCACACCTCGCGCGCGATGCGGAAGCGGCGGATGTCGTCGTCGAGGTCGGCGCCGACCTTGAGCTTGATCTGGGTGAAGCCGTCGGCCATCGCCTCGCGGCACAGCCGCGCGAGCTTCTCGTCGGAGTAGCCGAGCCACCCGGGCGTCGTCGTGTAGGCCGGGAAGCCGCTCTCGAGCAGCTGCGCCTCGCGCTCGGCCTTGCCGGGCTCGGCGGCGCGCAGGATCGCGAGCGCCTCGTCGCGCGTGAGCGCGTCGCTCAGGTAGCGGAAGTCGACGAGCGAGACGAGCTCCTCGGGGCTCATGCGGGCGAGCAGCTGCCACAGCGGCATGCCGGCGCGCTTGGCCTTGAGATCCCACAGCGCGTTGACGACGGCGCCGATCGCCATGTGCATGACGCCCTTCTCGGGCCCGAGCCAGCGCAGCTGCGAGTCGCCGATCAGCTCGGCCGAGGCGGCGCCCATGTCGTCGAGCAGCGGCTCGACCTCGCGGCCCACGATGTGCTCGGCGACGGCGCCGATCGCGGCGAGCTGCACGTCGTTGCCGCGGCCGATGGTGAAGACGAAGCCGTGCCCCTCGTGGCCGTCGCCGGCGTCGGTGCGCACGACGAGGTAGGCGGCCGAGTAGTCGGGATCGGGGTTCATCGCGTCGGAGCCGTCGAGGCTCTGCGAGGTGGGGAAACGGACGTCCGAGACGTCGACGCTGACGATGGTGCTCATGGCGGGGCTCCTCTGACTGGCCATTGCAGACTATAGATCGGATGTTTGGACGGCAAGTGCTGTCGACGAGCGGCGCGATCGCCTAGGATCGCTCCGAGACTTCGGATGTTCGACATCCGACCGCGCGACGACGACGGAAGGAGCGCACATGCGTCTGGCACGACTGGGAGCAGCCGGCGAGGAGGTGCCCGTCGCCCTCGTCGACGAGCGGGCCTACGACCTGCGGTCGATCGCCGCCGACATCGACGGCGCCTTCCTCGAGCACGGCCTCGATCGCGCCCGCGCCGCGCTGGAGGCCGGCGAGCTGCCGGAGCTGCCCCGCGACGGCCTGCGCGTCGGTGCCCCGGTCGCGCGCCCCGGCGCCGTGGTGTGCATCGGCATGAACTACGCGGCCCACGCCGCCGAGTCGGGCAGCGAGCCGCCGACGCAGCCGGTCATCTTCCTGAAGCACCCCAATACGGTCGGCGGCCCCGACGACGACGTGCCCCTCGCCGCGCACGCGCAGAAGATGGACTGGGAGGTCGAGCTCGCGCTCGTCATCGGCCGCCCCGCGTGGAACCTCGGCTCGCGGGAGGAGGCGGCCGCGTGCATCGCCGGCGCCACCGTCGCCGACGACCTCTCCGAGCGCACGTGGCAGCTCGAGGTCTCGGGCGGCCAGTGGTCGAAGGGCAAGTGCGCGCCCGGCTCGACGCCGCTCGGGCCCGAGCTCGTCACCGCCGACGAGCTCGACCTGGGCCGCCTGCACCTGACGAGCCGCGTCAACGGCGAGCCGCGCCAGGACTCCTCGACCGCCGACCTCATCTTCGACGCCGCGACCGTGGTGCAGGACCTCAGCCGCTACATGCGCCTCGACCCGGGCGACGTCGTGCTCACCGGCACGCCCGAGGGCGTGGCGCTCTCCGGCCGCTTCCCCTACCTCGTCGACGGCGACGTCGTCGAGGTGGCGATCGACGGCATCGGCACGCAGCGCCACCGCATGGTCGCCGAGGCCTCGGCATGAGCGAGTTCGACGGCCTCGTCGCGATCGTCACCGGGGGCGGCAGCGGCATCGGCGCCGCGATCGCCGACGAGCTCGCCGATCGTGGCGCGCGCGTCGCCGTGCTCGACCTGCGCCCCGGCGACGCGCACCTCGGCGTCGAGTGCGACATCGCCGACGACGCCTCCGTGCGCGCGGCGGTCGCGCGGGTCGCCGACGAGCTCGGCGGCATCGACGTGCTGATCAACAACGCCGGCATCGGCGCGACCGGCGCGATCGACGACAACGACGAGGCCGAGTGGCACCGCGTGTGGGATGTCAACGTCGTCGGCATCATGCGCGTCACCCGTGCGGCGCTGCCGCACCTGCGTGCCTCGACGGCGGCGGCGATCGTCAACACCTCGTCGATCGGCGCCACCGCGGGGCTCCCGCAGCGCGCCCTCTACTCCGCGTCGAAGGGCGCCGTGCTCTCGCTCACCCGCGCGATGGCCGCCGACCACCTGCGCGAGGGCATCCGCGTCAACGCGGTCAGCCCCGGCACCGCCGACACGCCCTGGGTGGGACGTCTGCTCGCCGCGGCGCCCGACCCGGCGCACGAGCGCGCCCAGCTCGAGGCGCGCCAGCCGCACGGCCGGCTCGTCGCCCCCGCCGAGATCGCGCACGCCGTCGCGTACCTCGCGAGCCCCCGGGCCGGCTCGACGACCGGCGTCAGCCTCGCCGTCGACGGCGGCATGCAGGAACTGCGCCTGCGCAAGGACTGAGCGGCGTCAGGACGCGAGCGACGGCGACGCCTCGAAGACCGCGGCCGCGTCGTCGGTCGCCGGATGCGCGAGGGCGGCCCAGAGCACGTCGGGGGCGGCCGTGAAGGTGGGCACGCCCGCCTCCGCGAGCGCCACGATGTCGTCGGGGGTGCGCAGGCTCGCCGCGAGCACCTCGGTCGCAGAGTCGCCGCACGCGGCCTGCATGCGCGCGATGTCGCCGACCGCGTCGAAGCCGGCATCGCGCATCCGCCCCAGGTACGCCGCGATGTAGCGGATGCCGCACGAGGCGGCGGCGAGCGCCTGCGCGGGCGTGAAGACCGCCGTCAGCAGCACGGGCGCGCCCTCGCGCGCCAGCCGGGCGGCGACTCCGAAGCCGACGCGCGTCGCGGGCACCTTCACCACCGCGAGCTCGCCGAGCGCGAGGATCTCGCGGGCGCGCCGCTCGAGGGCCGCCTCGTCGTCGCCCCAGGCCTGGAAGAAGATCTCGCGCGCGCCCTCGCCGGCCCACCGGGCGTAGAGCTCGGGGATGTCGGCGACGGTGCGGCCGGCGCGCTCGAGGATCGTCGGGTTGGTCGTCACGCCGTGCACGAGCGAGCCGGAGAGCAGGGGCGACACGGCGTCGACGTCGGCCGAGTCGACGTACAGGCGGGGCGCGGGCATGGGTGCTCCTCACGAGCGCTGGGGATGGTGCCCGGCAGGACGTCACGGGTCGCCGCTAATGTAATGACAGGCGCGCGCGGACGTCAATGAGGATCGCGCGAGGATGCGAGGAGCAGTGACCGACGTGCAGGATCTCGACGCAGAGCGGGCAGGCGTGCTGGTGGTCGGCTCGATCACCGCCGATGTGACCACCTTCTCGCGCCGGCTGCCGCGGCCGGGCGAGACGTTCCTCGGGGACGCGTTCACGCTCGTGCTCGGCGGCAAGGGCGCCAACCAGGCGGTCGCCGCGGGCCGGGCGGGCGCCGATGCCCAGATGGTCGGATGCGTCGGCGACGACCTGTTCCGCGACCTCGTGCGCGAGGGGCTGCGCGACGCGGGCGTCGACATCCGCCACGTTCGCGTCGTGCCCGACCAGACCGGCATCGCGCACATCCGCGTCGACGCGAGCGGCGAGAACGACATCGTCATGGTGCCGCTCGCGAACGCGCACCTCGACGAGGCGCAGATCGACCGCGCCTTCGCCGAGCTCGGCCCGAGCACGCGCGTGATGCTCACGCAGCTCGAGATCCCCTTCCAGCTCACGATGCACGCGATCCGCCGCGCGCACGAGGCGGGCCTCACCGTCGTGCTCGACCCCGCGCCCGCGCACGAGCTGCCCGACGAGATCTGGCCGCTCGTCGACCTCGTCACGCCCAACGAGACCGAGGCGACGCTGCTCACCGGCACCGACGTCGACTCCCGCGAGGCGGCCGTCGCCGCCGGGCGCTGGTTCGTCGACCGCGGGGTGGGCGCGGCCCTCATCACGATGGCGGGCGCCGGCAGCGTGCTGGTCGACGCCGACGGCGTCAGCGACCACGCGCCCATCCGCGTCGAGGTCGTCGACACGACCGCGGCGGGCGACGCCTTCGCGGGCTTCCTGGCGGCCGCGCTCGCCGCCGGGCTCTCGCGCGACGAGGCCATCCGCCGCGCCGGGGCCGCCGGCGCGCTCGCCGTCACCAAGCGCGGCGCCTCCCCCAGCCTGCCCACCGCCGCCGAGGTCGACGCGCTGCTCGCCTCGCAGCTCGAGCCGGCGACCGAGTCCGCGAGAGAGGACGCCTGATGCGCAAGAGCGCCACGACCATCCACCCCCAGCTGAGCCGCATCATCTCGGAGCTCGGCCACGACGACGAGCTCTTCGTCACCGACGCGGGCCTGCCCATCCCGCAGGACGCCGAGCGCGTCGACCTCGCCTACCGCAAGGGCGAGCCGCCGTTCCTCGACGTGCTCGACACGATCCTCGCCGAGATCGTCGTCGAGGGCGCCGTGATGCCCGCGGAGGTCGCCGAGGCGAGCCCGCACGTGCTCGCGGCGGTGCGCGAGCGGCTCGAGCCCTTCGGCATCGACGTGCAGCTCATCCCCCACGTCGACTACAAGCGCCGCTCGCACGGCGCGCGCGCCTTCGTGCGCTCGGGCGAATACACGCCCTACGCCAACGTCGCGCTCATCGCGGGCGTCGACTACTGACGATGGCCGTCGACGCCGCCCCGAGACGTCGCCGCAGCACCGCCTCGCTGCCGTCGATCTCGATCGACCGCCGCTCGGCGCTGCCGATGTACGACCAGCTGCGCCGGCAGATCCTCGAGACGATCTCCGACGAGGGGCTCGAGCCCGGCGACCTGCTGCCGGGCGAGCTGCGCATGTGCGAGCTCTACGGCGTCTCGCGCACGGTCGTGCGCCAGGCGCTCGGCCAGCTCGAGCACGACGGCATCATCACGCGCGTGAAGGGCAAGGGCACCTTCGTCGCGCCGCAGAAGACCACCGAGACGCTCGCGAGCGGCCTCGCGGGCCTCTTCGAGGAGGTCGCCGCGCGCGGCGGCCACGTGCACAGCGAGGTGCTGCGGCTCGAGCGCGAGCCCGCCGACGAGCGCGTCGCCCAGCAGCTGCGCTGCGCCCCCGGCACCGTCGTGGTGGCGCTCGAGCGGCTGCGCTTCGTCGACGGCGAGCCCTGGTCGCTCTCGACCACGTGGATGCCCGAGCACATCGGCGCGCACGTCTTCGGCGCCGAGCTCGCCGAGGGCTCCCTCTACGCGCTGCTCGCCGACCGCGGCATCCGCGCCGCGAGCGGCGTGCGCTCGGTCGAGGCGTCGGTGACGGATGCGCGCGAGGGCCAGCTGCTCGGCATCGGCCCCGGCAAGCCCGTGCTGCTGCTGCGCAGCGCCATGGTCGACGCGGCGGATCGGCCGATCGAGTACTTCCAGGCGCTGCACCGCGGCGACCGCACGCGCTTCGAGTTCCACCTCACGGCCGACGACGCGCGCGGGCCGGTGTTCCTGACGCGCTGAGGCACGGCGACGCCGGGCCGACCCGAGGACGCCTGGCGCAAACCTGTAATGACAGGTAGAGTCGTGGCGCGCCCGACGGAGCGCGCCATCGACCGAGGAGACGCCGTGCCCGACTTCGCCACGCCCCCCATCAGCCCCTTCGCCATCCGCTTCGACGCCGAGGCGGCGACCCTCTCGCCCGAGGGCCCCACGCTCGAGCGGCGCATGAGCGACCTCGAGGGCCTCTTCGCCGACCACGACGCGTGGCAGGCGGCCGTCGCCGACGGCGACCCGGTCGTCTACCGCGTGCAGTCGTCGCCCGTGCCGGAGGCCGACCGCGAGCTGCCGCAGTCGATCACGACCATCGAGCCCGGCACGACCGCCGGCGAGTGCTGGATGACGAAGGGCCACCAGCACCCGAACCACCAGGGCGAGATCTACCTCGCCCTGCACGGCACGGGGGGCCTGCTCATGTTCGACGGCGACCGCGTCGAGTGGCTCGACATGACGCCCGGCACCATCGGCTACATCCCGCCGGGCTGGGCCCACCGCTCGGTCAACGTCGGCGACGAGCCCTACTCGTTCCTCGCCGTCTACCCGGGCGGCGCCGGCCACGACTACGGCTGGGTGCTCGAGCACGGCATGGGCAACCGCATCCACCGCACCGGCGACGGCTTCGCGCTGCGCCCCTACAGCGCCTGACCCATGCTGATCGCGCACGACCTCGGCACGACCGGCGACAAGGCCTCCCTGCACGACGACGACGGCCGGCTGCGCGCATCCGTCACGGTCGCCTACCCGGTGCGCTTCGCGGACGGCGGCATCGCCGAGCAGGACCCGCGCGACTGGGAGCGGGCGGTCGTCGAGGCGACCCGCTCGCTGCTCGAACGCACGGGCACCGACCCCGCGACCGTCACCGGCCTCGTCGTCAGCGGCCAGATGATGGGCGCGGTGCTGCTCGACGAGCACTACGAGCCCGTGCGCCCGGCGATCATCTGGGCCGACACGCGCGCGCAGCCGCAGACCGAGCAGCTCGTCGACCGGCTCGGCGAGCGCGAGGCGTACGCGCTGCTCGGCCACCGGCTGAACCCGACGTACTCGATCGCCAAGGTCATGTGGGTGCGCGACCACGAGCCCGACGTGTACGACCGCGTGCGGTGGTTCTGCGTCGCGAAGGACTTCGTCGTGCACCGCCTTACCGGGCGCCTCGCGACCGAGCCGAGCGACGCATCCGCCACCAACGCCTTCGACCAAAAGGCGGGCACCTGGTCGCGCGCCGTCATCGACGCGGCCGGGCTTGACATCTCGATCTTCCCCGACATCGTCGCCTCGACCGAGGTCGTCGGCACGCTCACCGACGACGCCGCTGCCGCGACGGGGCTCCCGAAGGGCACCCGCGTCGTGATGGGCGGCGGCGACGGCCCGATCGCCGCCGTCGGCGCCGGCGTCGTCGCGCCCGAGGACGGCGCGTACGTGTGCCTCGGCACCTCGTCGTGGATCTCGTTCTCGGCCGAGCAGCCGGTGCTCGACCCGAGCATGCGCACCTTCACCTTCGACCACGTCGTGCCCGGCCAGTACGTGCCGACCGCCACCATGCAGGCGGCGGGCGCGTCGGTGACCTGGATCAACGAGGTGCTCTCGCCCGAGCCCGACGGGCGCACGCTCTCGGAGCTCGTCGCGCAGGCCGACACCGACGACGCGGCCACCGGCGGCCTCTACTTCCTCCCCTACCTCCTCGGCGAGCGCGCCCCGCGCTGGAACCCCGACGCGCGCGGCGCCTTCGTCGGCATCGGCAGGCACCACGGCAGGGCGCACCTCGCGCGCGCCGTCCTCGAGGGCGTCGCCTTCAACCTCGCCGTCTGCATCGACGCGTTCCGCGAGTCGGGCTCGACGATCGACCGCATCGACGCGGTCGGCGGCGGCGCCGCGAGCGACGCCTGGCTGCAGATCATGGCGGATGTGTGGGGCGTGCCCGTGCGCCGCCGCTCGGTGGTCGAGGAGGCCAACAGCCTCGGCGCAGCGGTGGTCGGTGCGGTGGGCCTGGGGCTCGTCGACTCCTTCGCGGCGGCCCGCGACCTGTCGGAGGTCACCGCCGAGTTCGTGCCCGACGCCGGGCGCCACGACCAGTACCGACAGCGGCTCGGGCGCTTCGACGAGGCCTACGCCGCGCTCGAGCCGTGGTTCGGCGCGCACTGATGGCGACGATCCTCGCGACGAGCCGCTCCTTCGGCGACGGCAGCCGCGACCTCGTCGGCGAGCTCGAGCGCGCCGGCCACACCGTGCTGCGCGGGCCGAGCGACCACGGGCTCGACGCGCTGCGCGAGGCGCTCACGACCGCCGACGCGTGGATCGCCGGCACCGGACCCGTGACAGCCGAGCACCTCGACGCCGCGCCGCGGCTGCGCGTCGTCGCCCGCTACGGCGTCGGCACGGAGGCGGTCGATGTCGCCGCGGCCACCGCGCGCGGCATCCTCGTCACGAACACCCCGGGCGCGAACTCCGACGCGGTCGCCGACCACGCGGTCGCCCTCATGCTCGCCGCGCTGCGCTCGATCGCGCACGGCGACCGGCAGGTGCGGCGCGGCGACTGGCGGGCGGTGCGCGGGCGCGAGCTCGGCGCCCTCACCGTCGGCATCGTCGGGTTCGGCCGCATCGGCCGGGGCGTCGCGCGCCGGCTCGGCGGCTTCGGCTCGCGCATCGTCGCGACCGATCCCATGCTCACCGACGAGCAGGTGCGGGACGGCGGCGCCGAGCCGCTCGACCTCGCGGCCATGGCCCGGGAGTGCGGCCTCATCACCCTGCACGCGCCCGGCGGCCAGACGCTCGTCGACGCCGGCTGGCTCGCCGGGGTCGCGCGGCCGCTCGTGCTCGTGAACACCGCCCGCGCCGACCTCGTCGACGAGGCCGCGCTCGCCCAGGCGCTCCGCGACGGGCGCGTCGCCGCCTTCGCGGCCGACACGCTCGCCGGCGACACGGCGGGCACCGCCTCCCCGCTGCTCGCCGACGACCTCGCCGACCGCGTCACCCTCACGCCGCACCTCGGGGCGCAGACCGTCGAGGCGGTCGACGGCATGGGCTCCATCGCCGTCGCCAACGCGCTCGCCGCGCTCGAGGGCATCGCCCCGCCGAACCCCGTGAACGACCCCGACCCCGCCGCGCTCGCCGCGCGGCGCCGAGAGGAGCAGGCATGAGCGTCCATGCCCCCACCGACCGCCTCGATGCCGTGCGCAGCGCCGGCGTGCTCGCCGTGCTGCGCGCGCCCGACGCCGAGCGCGCGGTGCAGGCCGCCGCCGCCCTCGTCCGCGGCGGCGTCACCGGCATCGAGGTCACGTACTCGACGCCCGACGCCGCGGCCGTGATCGCCGAGCTGCGGCGCCGCCACGGCGACGCGGCGCTCGTCGGCGCCGGCACCGTCACGACCCCGGCGCAGGCCGAGGAGTCGGCCGCTGCCGGGGCGCAGTTCCTCGTCGCCCCCGGCACGCTGCCCGACCTCGCGCGGGCGATGCTCGGCACGGGGCTGACGACCATGACGGGCGCCATGACGCCCACCGAGGTCATGGGCGCGATGGCGCTCGGCGTCGACGTCGTGAAGGTCTTCCCCGCCTCGCTCGGCGGCCCCGGCTTCCTCAAGGCGCTCCGCGAGCCGTTCGCCGACGCGGTGCTCATGCCCACGGGCGGCGTCACCGCCGAGAACCTCGCCGAGTTCCTCGCCGCCGGCGCGATCGCGGTCGGGGCGGGCGGCGACCTCCTGGCCCGCGACGCCCTCGCGGCGCAGGACTGGGACGCGATCGAGGCGCGCGCCCGCGACTACGCGTCGGCGCTCGAGGCGGCGAGGCGCGCATGAGCGGCCGCATGGGCTTCGTCGGCGTCTCGACCCGGTCGTCGTCGATCATGGCGATCTTCCCCGTCTGGGCCGACATCCTCGGGCTCCCCACGCGCGAGCTCGAGGGGCACGACCTCCCGCTCGACGCGACCCGCGAGCAGTACCGCGCGCTCGTGGAGGCCATCCGCGACGATCCCGAGCACCGGGGGGCGCTCGTGACCACGCACAAGATGGCGCTCTACGCGGCCGCCCACGACCTCTTCGACGAGCTCGACGACTTCGCGCGCGCGTGCGGCGAGGTCTCGAGCATCGCCAAGCGCGACGGGCGCCTGCTCGGGCACGCGAAGGATCCGATCACCGCCGGGCTCGCGCTCGACGAATTCCTGGCCCCGGATGCGTTCGGCGGCGTCCGCGACGCCGTCGTGCTCGGGGCGGGCGGTGCGGGCCTGGCCCTCACCTGGCGCCTCGCCGAGCGCGACGACCGGCCGCGGCGCATCCTCGTCACCGACACGAGCCGCGAGCGGCTCGACCACCTGGCCGCCGTGCACGCCTCGCGCGGCACCGACCCGGCGCTCCTGACCCTGTTCGACGCGACGCCCGACGCGACCCGCGCGGCGCTCGCCGAGGCGCCGGAGGGCAGCATCGTCGTGAACGCCTCCGGGCTCGGGAAGGACCGGCCGGGATCGCCCGTGCCCGACGGAGCGGTCTTCCCGCGGCGGGCGGTCGTCTGGGAGTTCAACTACCGCGGCAGCCTCGAGTTCCTGCACCAGGCGCGCGCGCAGCAGGCCGAGCGCGAGCTGACGGTGGTCGACGGCTGGCGCTACTTCATCCACGGCTGGACCCAGGTGATCGGCGAGGTCTTCGCGATCGAGATGACGCCGGCGCTCGTCGAGCGCCTCGCGGTCGCCGCCGAGCCGTTCCGCGCATGACCGTCGTCCGCACCGTGCTCGGCGACGTCGAGCCGGCGGCCCTCGGCGCGGTCGACGCGCACGAGCACCTCTTCCAGGTCTCGCCGCTCCTGCCGGGCGACGAGCTCGACGACCCGGAGCGCTCCCGCCAGGAGGCGGCGAGCCTGCGCGGCAGCGGCTTCGCAGCGATGATCGACGCGACGCCCATCGGGCTCGGGCGTCGGCCGGCAGAGGTCGCGGCCATCAGCGCGGGGACCGGCCTCGGCGTCGTCGCGAGCACGGGCATCCACCGCGAGGCCCACTACGGCGCCGAGCACCCGCTGCGCGGCTGGGACGCCGAGCGCCGCGCCGCGGCGTTCGTGCGCGACCTCGTGGAGGGGATGCCCGAGCACGACGGGCCGGACGCGGACCCCGCGCTCCACGGGGGCGAGCCCGTGCGCGCCGGCCTCATCAAGACCGGCATCGGCTACTGGTCGATCGCGCCCTTCGAGCGCGCCACCCTCGTGGCGGCCGCGATCGCGCACGCGGAGACGGGCGCGGCGATCATGGTGCACCTCGAGCACGGCAGCGCGGGCCACGAGGTGCTCGACCTGCTCGAGCGCCTCGGCGTCGCGCCTGCCCGCGTCATGCTCGCGCACGCCGACCGGCTCATCGACCCCGGCCACCACGCCGAGCTGCTCGCGCGCGGCTGCGCGCTCGGCTACGACGGCATGGCGCGCTGGCGCGACCGCAGCGACCACGAGCTGCTCGAGCTCACCGCGGCGGTCGTCGAGCGCGGCTTCGACCGCATCCTGCTCGGCGGCGACGTCGCCCGCGCGTCGCGCTACGTCGCCTACGGCGGCATGCCCGGCCTCGCCTACCTCGGCGCGCGCTACCTGCCGCGGCTACGCGAGCGCATCGGCGACGAGGTCGTCGAGCGGATGCTCGTCGCCCACCCGCGCGCGCTGCTCGCGATCCGCGGCTGAGCCGCTCCTCGCGCTCGACGCGAACGCGGAAGCCCCCGGCCTGGCGGCCGGGGGCTCCTGCGTCTGCCGGTCGTGGACGACCGTCAGTCGATCACTCGTAGAGGACCGCTGCGATCTCCGGGTCCTCGAGGTTCTCGGCGTCGTACCAGTACGAGCCGGTGTCGGTGAAGTCGTCGAGCTCCTCGCCGTTGATGGCGGCGACGGCGTTCTCGACCACCGTGCGGCCGATGCCGATCGGGTCCTGCGTGATCGCGCCGGCCATGACGCCGTTGCGGATCGCGTCGACCTGGGCGGCGCCCGAGTCGAAGCCGACGATGGTGAGCTCGCCGGCCGGCAGGCCCAGCTCGGTCACGGCGTTCACGATGCCGATCGCCGAGCCCTCGTTCGTGCCGTAGAGGCCGACGAGGTCGGGGTGCGCGGCGATCATCGCCTTCGCGATGTCGGCCGAGCGGAGGTGGTCGCCATCGCCGTACTGGATGTCGACGATCTCGATGTCGGGGTAGTTCGCCTCGATCTCCTCGACGAAGCCGTCGCGGCGCTCGACACCGGTCGAGTTGATCTGGCTGTGGCCGACGATGCCGACCTGGCCCTCGCCGCCGATCAGCTCGGCCATGTTCTGCGCCGCGAGCGCGCCCGCGGCCATCGAGTCGGTCGCGGCCAGGTTCTGGCCGTACTCGCTCTCGCAGCCGGCGTCGAACTCCACGATGGGGATGCCGGCGCTCTCGGCCGCCTCGTAGAGCGGGATGCACGCCTGCGGGTCGAGCGCGGCGTAGCCGATCGCGTCGGGGCCGCGGTCGATCGCCGCCTGCAGCATCTGCAGCTGCGCGTCGATCTCGGTCTCGGCGGCGGGGCCCTCGAAGGTGACCTCGACGCCGAGCTCCTCGGCGGCCTCCTCGGCGCCGGTGCGCACGGCCTGCCAGAACTGGTGCTGGAAGCCCTTCGACACCAGTGCGATCTGCAGCGTCTCGCCGTCGCCGCCCGCCTCGGGCTCGCCCGACGTCGCCGGGGCGCCTCCGCCCGAGCAGCCGGCGAGCGCGAGCGCGAACGTGGCCGCGCCGGCGACGAGCGCCGTCCTCTTGCTGAACCTCATGGAAACTCCGTTGTCTCTGCGCCGATCGCTCGGCGTCCTGTCACTGCTGGCTGTGCCTGGGTGGTGCCGGAGTGCTCCGGCGACGCGAGGCGGCTGGCACGGCCGCCGCGCGGGGCTTTGGGGTCAGAGCCCTCTGCGGTTGCGGAGGGAGTCGGCGAAGACGGCGATCGCGATGACCACGCCGACGACGACGTTCTGCCATTCGGTCTGGATGGACATGATGCGCAGGCCGTTGATCAGCACGCTCATGATGAGCGCGCCGATGAGCGTGCCGACGATCGAGCCGCGGCCGCCGAGCAGCGACGTGCCGCCGATGATCACGGCCGCGATGGCCTGCAGCTCGTAGCCGACGCCGAGCTGCGGCTGGGCCGAGTCGAGGCGGGCGGCGAGCACGACGCCGGCGATGCCGGTGAACACGCCCGCGACGGTGTAGATCGTGACGAGCCAGCGGTTCGTGTTGACGCCCGAGAGCCGCGTCGCCTCCTCGTTCGAGCCGATCGCCACGGTGTAGCGGCCGAAGACGGTCTTGCTGAGCAGGAAGTAGGCGACCGCCGCGAGGATGAACATGATGAGCACCGCGTTCGGCAGGCTCGGGATGAGCGTGCCGAGGGCGATGTCCTTGAAGCCGGGCACGCCCGAGAAGTAGATCGGGCGGACGCCGGAGATCACGAGCGCGAGGCCCTGCGCGACCATCATCATCGCGAGGG
Source organism: Agrococcus sp. SCSIO52902 (assembly GCF_022983135.1). Classification (GTDB taxonomy): domain Bacteria; phylum Actinomycetota; class Actinomycetes; order Actinomycetales; family Microbacteriaceae; genus Agrococcus; species Agrococcus sediminis. The sequence continues at coordinate 1,049,577 of NZ_CP095269.1, read as the reverse complement.
TCGCGATGAAGGGCGGCAACTTCAGGTAGGCGACGTTGATGCCGTTGATGAGGCCCATGAGCGCACCGGTCGCGATGCCGGCGAGCACGCCGAAGATGAGCGGCAGGCCGAGGTTCACGGCCACGATGCCGGTCATCACCGCCGCGAGGGTCATGCCCGTGCCGATCGAGAGGTCGATGCCGCCGGTCGTGATGACGAACGTCGTGCCGAGCGCGAGGATGCCGATCACCGCGGTCGCGAGCAGGATGCCCGAGATGTTCGACCAGGTGAAGAAGTTGTTGCTCGCGATCGAGAAGAACAGCAGCAGCACGACGAGCGTGCCGAAGGCCAGGCCCTGCTGGAGGCCCTTGCGCCACAGCGCGGCCCGGGCGCCGCGCTCCTTGGCGACGGCCTCGTCGGAGGGCGCGTCGGCGGGGCTCTGGGTCGTCTGGCTCATGCTGCTCCCTGCTCATCGGCGACCAGGTGGGTCGCGAACTCCATGATCTTGGCCTGGCTGGCGTCCTCGTTGGCCAGGGTGCCGGTGACCCGGCCGTTCGCCATCACGACGATGCGGTGCGCGAGGCGCAGCACCTCCGGCAGCTCGCTCGAGATGACGATGATCGACTTGCCCTCCGCGGCGAGCTTCTGGAGGAGGCGGTAGATCTCCTCCTTCGCGCCGACGTCGATGCCGCGGGTCGGCTCGTCGAAGATGAGGATGTCGCAGTCGCGCGCCAGCCACTTGGCGATGACGACCTTCTGCTGGTTGCCGCCCGAGAGCAGCTTCACGACCTGCTCGGTGGAGGGCGTCCTCGTGCGGAGGTCCTTCACGTAGCGCTCGGCGGTCGTACGCGCCTTGCCCTGCTGCACGACGCCGAGCGGGCCCGTGAACGTGCCCATCGACGCGAGCGCGGTGTTGAAGGTCACGCTCTGCTCGAGCATGAGGCCGAGCCGCTTGCGGTCCTCCGAGAGGTACCCGATGCCGTGCCGCACCGCATCCGCGGGCTGCTTGATCGACACCTGCTTGCCGTTGACCTCGATCGTGCCGGCGCTGCGCGGGTCGGCGCCGATGATGGCACGGGCGGTCTCGGTGCGGCCGGCGCCCATGAGCCCGGCGAAGCCGAGGATCTCGCCGCGGTGCAGCTCGAAGCTCACGTCGCGCAGCAGCTGCCGCGTCGACAGGCCCGTCACGCGCAGCACGACCTCGTCGCGCAGGTGCTCGCTCGCCTTCGGCCGCGCCCCCTCGTCGAGGTGGCGGCCGACCATCATCTCGATGATCGTCGGGACGTCGATCTCGTCGCGCTCGAGCGTGCCGATGTACTCGCCGTCGCGCAGCACGGTGACGCGGTCGGCGAGGCGCTTCAGCTCCTCCATGCGGTGGGAGATGTAGACGATGCCCGTGCCCTTGGCCTTCAGGCTCTCGATGAGGCCGATGAGCGTCTCGACCTCGGTGTCGGTCAGCGCGCTCGTCGGCTCGTCCATGATCAGCACCCGGGCGTCGAACGAGAGCGCCTTGGCGATCTCGACCATCTGCTGCTTCGCGACCGTCAGGTCGCCGACGCGCTGCTTGGCGTCGAGCTTGATGCCGAGGTCGTCGAGCAGCTGCTGGGCCTTGCGGTTGAGGCCGCGCTCGTCGAGGAACGGCCCCTTGCGCGGCTCGCGGCCGATGTAGATGTTCTGCGCGACCGAGAGGTCGGGCATCAGGTTCATCTCCTGGTGGATGATGCTGATGCCGAGCGCCTGCGCGGCCGCGGGGCCGGGGATCTCGACCTCCTGGCCGTCGACGCGGATCGAGCCCGTGTCGCGCTGGTAGATGCCCGAGAGGATCTTCATGAGCGTCGACTTGCCGGCGCCGTTCTCGCCGACCAGCACGAGCACCTCGCCGGAGTGCAGGCTGAACTGCACCTCGTGGAGCGCCCGGACGCCCGGGAAGCTCTTGCTGATGCCCTCGACCTCGAGGAGCGCTGCTGTCACGTCGTACCTGCTTCGTTGGAGGACTCTGCTGACTTCCGACTGCCGGAAAGATCCGACCTATGATGCCCACACTGGCGCATCCACCGCAAGTTGTATCTGAATGTATCTAACGCTGCGCCGTCGCGCTACTTTCGCTCCATCACGAGCGGATAACGGTTCGATCACGGCGTCCCGCCGCGCGGCATCGCCGTCGGCGCGGAACGGCCGGTCGGAAGACATCCGACCGGCCGCCTCCGGCGACGTGGCGCTGTGCCGGCTCAGAGCGCGACGTCGCCGCAGAGGTGCACCTCGAGCCCCATGCCCGCGAACATGGCGGCCTTCGCCGCGAGGGCGCGGTCGGCCGCCTCGGCGTCGGGCGCGTACGCCACCTGGATGTGGTTCGACTTGTGCCGGGCCATCAGCTGGTCGCGGCTCACGCCGTGCAGCACGGCGTGCATGATCGGCCACTGGTGGTCGGTCGAGTCGAGCCGGCGCTGGGTCTCCTCCTCGGGGAGCTCGACCACGTGCGCGCGGCCGATGTCGGCGTGCAGCGCGCCGTCCATGACGAACACCCGCGACCAGACGATCTCGCCCGGCTTCGAGACGCCCGAGAGCGTGCCTCCGCCCTTCGGGAAGAACATCGGCACCTGGCGCATCGAGTACGAGCGGTCGTAGCCGCCGTTGTGGCTCGCGGGCACCGACCCCGAGATCTCGAAGACCCAGACGAACTCGCCGTCGTACTCCTCGCCCCAGCGGATGTCGTGCAGCGTCGTGGCCGGGTCGAAGCCCATCGCGGTCCAGACCCGGTTGGTGACGAGCGCATCCACCGCCACGCCCTCGTCGACCTCGTTGAAGTGCGGCAGCGGCGCCCCGGCCCAGAGCTCGCGCTCGCCGTCGCGCGAGCGCACCGGCGGGCGCTCGACGTTGTTGAGGAGGCCCTCCGCGAGGTCGGAGGCGGCGCACTGGTCCTTGAGGCCCTGCTGGTACTGGATGCCGATCGCGTCGACGCCGTAGTCGTCGCCGATGCGGAGCGCCGCGATGTACATGCGCATCTGGCTGAGCACCTGCTCGCGCGTGAGCTCGGTCGCGTCGTCCTGGCCCCACTGGAAGGTCAGCCCAGCCTGCTCGAGCCAGGTCAGCGCGGCCTCGGCCTCGGCGTCGGGCACGAGCGCCATCTCGGCGAGCAGCGCGCTCTGCGAGAGGCGCTCCTTGTAGATGCCGGTGGGGTTCAGCATCTCGTCGTCGATGATGGCGTTGTACATGCCCATGCAGCCCTCGTCGAAGATGCCGATGACCGCGTGGTCGTCGCGCAGCTGCTCGGCCAGCGCGGTGCCGAGGCGCGCCTCGTCGCTGTCGGGGACGGCGCCGAGGTCGCGCACGTGCGACGTGTCGTGCTCGATGCTGCCGGTCTCGAGCCACTCGCCGAGCTTCGTGCGCGCCCACTCATCGGTGAAGTCGCGGCTCCACAGGATCGAGTGCTCGATCTCGGCCTTCGTGAGGCTCGCCGTCAGGTTGAGCAGGCCCACGAGCCCGGGGTACTGACCCTCCCAGTTGGCGACGATGAGGATGGGCCCGCGGTGGGCGCGGAGCCCTGCGAGCACGTGGTGGCTGTACTGCCAGACGGCGTCGACGACCACGACCGGCGCGTCCTTCGGCACCGACCGGAAGACCTCGATGCCCCGCGCCTGCGAGTCGATGAAGCCGTGCCCCGTCTCGGGGTCGACGCCGTGGGCGCGCTCGGTCTCCCAGCCGTGCGCGGCGAACGCCTCCCGCACCTGCTCCTCGAACGCCTGCTGCGCGGGCCAGCACGTGGTGTTGGCGGCGAGCCGCAGGTCGCCGGAGGCGACGGTGTAGACGGTGGTGGGCGCGGCCTCCGGCCAGGTGCGGCGCTCGGGGATGGCGTAGGCGGTGGTCATGTCGGTCCTCTCAGTGGGCGTCGGTGCGACGCGAGTCGATGAGTGCGTGGGCGATGTCGCGGGTGGCGGGGTAGAGGTCGCGGTACAGGCCGTACAGGCGGCCGTATGCCGCGTGCCGGCCCGGGTCGGGCTCGACGATGTGCGACGGCGGGTTCCATTCGTCGATCTCGGGCGTACCGACGAGGCCTGCGGCGAGGAACGCGGCACCGAAGCTGGCCCCCACGGTCACGCTCGGCAGCACCTGGGGCAGGCCCGTGACGTCCGAGACGATCTGGGTCCAGAGGCCGCCGGTCGTGCCGCCGCCGATCGCGACGACCCGCTCGATGCGCGTGCCGGCCTCGCGCATGACCTCGATGTTGTGGCGCACGCCGAAGGCGGTGGCCTCGAGCGCGGCGCGGTACAGGTCGCCGGCGGTCGTCTCGAGGCTGAGGCCGACGACGACGCCCCGGGCGTCCGGATCCTGCACGGGCGTGCGCTCGCCGGCGAAGTACGGCAGCATCAGCAGGCCGCGCGCACCGAGCCCGCTCTCGGCCGCCTCGCGCGTGAGCGTCGCGTAGTCGCTCCCGGCGACGAGGTCGCGGATCCAGGTCGTGATCGCGCCGGAGGTGGCCATGCCGCCGGCGAGCGAGTAGGAGCCGGCGCCGACGCCCCGCGTCGTCCACATTCCCGGGGCGCTCGGCCGCGCATCCGTCGTCGCGATGAGGAACATCGTCGTGCCGTACATGAGCATGAGGTCGCCGCTGCGGGTGGCGCCCGCGCTGACCGCCTCGGTCCAGGCGTCGATCGTGCCGAGGGCGACGGGGATGCCCTCGGGCAGGCCCGTCTCGCGCGCCGCCTCGGCCGTGACGACCCCCGCTGCCTCGGCCGGCAGCGCGAGCCGCGGCTGGGCGATGCCGGGGGCGACGGCCTCCCACGCGCGGTCGTCCCAGGCCGCGGCGTCGAGGTCGTAGAGCGGCCAGCACTGGCTCGCCGAGTGGTGGTCGAGCAGCAGCTCGCCCGTCAGCCGGAGCGCGAGGAGCGACGCGGGCATGGCGAGCGACTCGGCCCGCGCGTAGGCCTCGGGCTCGTGCTCGCGGATCCAGGCGATCTTCGGCCCCGCGGCCTGCGAGGTGAGGGCGCTGCCGCCGAGGGCGACGATCGCCTCGGCGCCGAGCTCGGCGGTGATGCGCTCGATCTGCTCGCCGGCCCGCGAGTCGACGCCGTAGAGGATGGCCGGGCGCACGGGCGCGCCGGCGCCGTCGAGCAGCGCGACGCACGGGCCCATGCCGCTCACGCCCACCGCGACCGGTTCGGCGTCGGGCACCGCGGCGAGCAGCTCGCGCACGATCGAGACGAGCTCGCTCCACCACCGCTCGGCATCCATCTCGACGTGGCCGGGGGCGGGCCGGTCGACGGTGTGCTCGCGGACGGCGGTCGCGAGCACGGCGCCCGATCCGTCGACGAGCACGCCCTTCGTGCTGGACGTGCCGACGTCGACCCCGAGGGTGGCGCTGATCATGTGCGAGCTCCTTCGATCCGCGCTCTAGCGTGCCAGAGATCGGATGTTCGCGCATCCATGCAGCTCGGGCGCGCGGCTCTCGCCTGTCACATCGGACGGCGATGCTCCTAGTAGGCGAGCGAAGGTCGGATGGTTCGCCGTCGCGTGGCGACTCGTCCGTTCTCGTGACTCTGATCGCGCCGCTCGACTAGAGCGAGAGGGTGCGGGGCTCCGCGGCCTCGACGGGACGATCCCGCTCCCATGGCGCCGGGATCGGGAAGTAGTGCTCGAGGAACTCGCGGACCGCGCGGGTGCGCTCCTCCACCGAGATCTCGGGGAACGAGCCGTCGTTGAGGCAGAACATGTCCTGGTCGCGCTTGCGCAGCAGCCGCTCCATGGCCGGCAGCGCCTTCCGCAGCGTCGTCTCGATGTACTGCACCTTCGCGGCGGTCTGCTGCACCGCCCGGCCCGTCACGAGCGCGTAGTAGTGGTACAGCGAGTTCGTCACCGAGATGTCGGTCGCCGAGCGGAAGCGCGCGGCCGTCGTGCGCCGGAAGTCCTCGGGGAACTCCGCCTCGAGCTCGGCCATGACGCTGCGGCGCAGGGGCGCCGCGCAGTGCTCGAGGTGCCGGGTCGTGACCGCGCCGAAGCGCTCCCGCAGGAGCCGGCGGTTCGAGCGCGCCGCGTTGTCGTGCCCCGAGCGCTCCGGGTGGGTCTCCCCCAGCCCGATGCGCGTGGTCGCCTCGACGAACTTCGTGATGCCGCCGGGCGAGAAGAACAGGTCGGGCTTGAGCGCGCGCCCGAAGAACATGTCGTCGTTGGAGTAGAGGAAGTGCTCGCTCAGGCCCTCGATGCGGTGCAGCTGCGCCTCGACCGCGTGGGAGTTGTGGGTCGGGAGCACCGACGGGTCGGCGAACATCGCCTCGGCCGGCACGAGCGTCACCCGCGGGTGCTCGGCGAGCCATGCGGGCGCCGGCGAGTCGGTGGCGATGAAGATGCGGCGGATCCACGGCGCGTACATGTGCACCGAGCGCAGCGCGTACTTCAGCTCGTCGATCTGCCGGAAGCGCGCCTCGGAGTCGTCGCCCTCCCCCACGACGTACGCCTGCATCCGCTTCGCCCGCTCGCGCTGGAAGTCGTCGCTCGAGCCGTCGACCCAGGAGAAGACGATGTCGATGTCGAAGGTGACGTCGCTCGCGAGCGGCTCCCACATGTCCTGGATCGTCTGCCACTCGCGGCCGTAGCGCACCACGGTGGCGTCGATCGCCTCGTGGCGCGGCATCGTCGCGCGCATGACGGCGTTGGGCAGCGGCGCCACGATCGTGTCGTCGCCGAAGCGCCACAGCTCGAGCTGCACGGCGGTCTCGCGGCCGTACCGCAGGCGGCCGGCGGGCTCGACGCGCGGCCGGTAGACGCGCATCGCGGATGCCTTGCGGTGCCCGGCGAGGCGGCCGTCGGCGAGCAGCACGGGGCCGTGGTGCGCGGCCTTCGCCGGCGCGATCGCCTCGGCGTAGAAGGGCTCGTCGGCGAAGGCGCCCGCGAGCACCGCCGCGAGCTGCTTGCGTCGCGCGCGGTCGACGGCGACGATCGGCCGGCCGTCGTCGTCGCGCACGAGCAGGAACGGGATGTCGGCCGCGTCGAGCGCCGCGCCGAGCGCGAGGAGGTCCTCCACCATCGACTCGTGCGGCGTGCTGTGGCCGTTCGCGAGCGCGTACCGCCCCTTGCGCACCACCACGTCGTCGCGGTCGAACCGGCCGAAGCGCCCGCCCGAGGGCACGAGCACGAGCTCGGGCGCATCGGAGACGCGGATGCCGGGCTCTGCGTGGGGGTCGGAGCGCGAGAACGCGCTCGCGGCACCCGGGCCGTGCTCTCGCTCGCTGCTCACGTCTGGAAGGGCTCCTGCCTCTGGGGGACGCCTCCATGGTACCGCCGGGGCTCCTGGCCCCATCGGGCGCCGTTCGACCTGCATACACGCCGCGTTCACGCCGCGTTCTCGGGCACGTGCTGGGCTAGCGTTCCAGCAGTGCCCGACGCTGCGCACGAACCGAGAGATCGGATGGGACGACCCGTGACACACCGCACGGCCGAGCACCCCCGGCCGGACCACTTCCTCCTCCACATCTCCGACACGCACCTGCTCGCCGGCGGCGGCAGCCTCTACGGCCGCGTGCCGAGCGAGCAGCACCTGCGGCGGCTCTTCGCCGAGTTCGAGGCATCCGGCGCGCGGCCCGATGCGATCGTCTTCACCGGCGACCTCACCGACCACGGCGAACCCGACGCCTACCGGCGGCTCCGCGCGATCGTCGACCCCGTCGCGGCCGACCTCGGCGCGCGCGTCGTGTGGGTGATGGGCAACCACGACGACCGGCGCGCGTTCCGCGCCGAGCTGCTCGACGAGCCGGCCTCCGACGCGCCCGTCGACGCGGTCGTCGAGATCGACGGCCTCCGCATCATCACCCTCGACTCCACCGTGCCGGGCTTCCACCACGGGGCCGTCTCCCCCGCGCAGCGCGCGTGGCTCGGCGAGGTGCTCGCGACGCGGGCGCCGCACGGCACGATCCTCGCGATGCACCACCCGCCCGTGCCGAGCGTGCTCGACCTCGCCGTGTCGGTCGAGCTGCGCGACCAGGCCAACCTCGCCGAGGTGCTCGCCGGCTCCGATGTGCGCGCGATCCTCGCGGGGCACCTGCACTACTCCTCGACGGCGACCTTCGGCGGCATCCCCGTCTCGGTCGCATCCGCCACGTGCTACACGCAGGACCTCAACGTGCCGGTCGGCGGCACCCGCGGGCGCGACGGTGCGCGCGCCTTCAACCTCGTGCACGTCTACCCGACGACGGTGCTGCACTCGGTCGTGCCGCTCGGCGAGTTCCCCGCGCTCGACTGGATCGACCCCGTCGAGACCGAGCGGCGGCTCGCCGACGCGGGGTTCCGCATCGCGCCCGCGACGCGGTCGGCCGGCCAGCTCGTCGACGCCTGAGCGCCGGTCGGTGGCCCGGCGCCCGGCTCAGGCCAGCCGCGCCTCGATCGTCACCGCGTCGGTGACGGTCACCTGCACGTCGTCGACGCGGATGCCCTCCGGCAGCTCCGAGGCGAGGTCGATGCGACGGCCCTCGAACCGCTCGATGCGGCCGCGGGCGGCGCTCAGCATCGCCGCGACGAGCGGGTTGCCGCTGTCGACGTGGACGTCGGTCAGGGTCACGCCCATGCGGTCGTCGATCGAGGCGCTCGCCGAGCCGCGCACGGAGGCGCCCAGCAGCCCCTTCCGCACCTTGCCGTCGAGCGTCAGCCGCAGCTCGCGCGGCCCCGTCGCCTCGACGTCGATGTCGAGCCGCGAGACCGAGATGCCCCGCTCGGTGAGCGCCGACTCGGCGAGCCCCAGCACGGCGCGGCCCAGCTGCTCCTTCGGCACCGAGACGCGCGCCTGGCCGTGCAGCGGCTGGGCGGCGCTGGGCCTGCCGAGCTCGACCGCGAGCTCGCGGTTGTCGGTCTCGATCCAGGCGAAGGGCACGTCGGCGAGGGTCGCCTCGAGCGTCACCTCGGCGCCCGAGACGCGCATCGGGTCGGCGTGCACGCGCAGGTCGCGCAGCACGGCCGGCTCGCGCGCGACGGTCGCGCCCTGCGGCTCGAGCCGCGCGCGGTCGCGGTCGTGCTCGCCCGCGAGCACGAAGCCGGTGAGGTCGAGGTGCAGCCGCACCACGTCGGCGCCGTCGAGCTCGGCCTCGATGCCGGAGGTGCACGCGATGCCCGCCGGCTCCGCCGCGATCACGAGGGTGCGGATGCGCTTGGCGAGCTGGGCGCCGTCGGTCGGTCGGGGCGCGCGCCCCAGGAGGATGCTGTCAGCCACCCCGCGAGCCTACGCCGGATCGCCCGTCAGTCCAGTCGGAGCGCGGCGCGCATGCCCTGCTCGGCGCGTCCCATGACGGCCGCGTGCTGCGCGGCGAGCACCCGGTGCAGCACGGGGCTCGCGAGGCGCAGCAGGGGCTTCCGCGCCTCGACCTCCTGGGCGAAGGCCACCCGGGTGCCCACGCCCTCGGGGCGCACGCGCCAGGCGCTCCAGCCGTCGAGGTCGCCGCGGATGCTCGCCCGCAGCTCGTCGTCGGCGCGCGCCTCCTCGGCGATGGAGATGCGGATGCGGTACCCGGCCGGCGCGCGCACCTCGAGATCGGCGGCGCGGGCCGGGGCCGCCGGCGCGGCGGCGAGCACGCGCACCCCGGGCCACCAGCGCCCGTAGCCCGGGACGTCCTCGAGCAGCGCCAGCACCGCATCCGCCCCCGTGTCGAGGTGCCAGTCGTGGTCGAAGCGGTAGCGGGTGCGCATCGGCCCATCCTGCCCCTGGCGCCTGTGCGCGGCCCGGCGTACCGTCGCGGCCATGAGCAGCCTCGTCGTGCACTTCGAGATCCACGCCAGCGAGCCGCAGCGGCTCATCGACTTCTACTCGCAGCTGCTCGACTGGCGCTTCGAGCGGTTCGGCGAGGTGCCGTACTGGACGATCGCGACGGGCGAGGGCTCGCGCTCGCTCACGGAGCCCGGCAGCGGCATCAACGGCGGGCTCACGCAGCGCGAGGGGCCGGCGCCCGCGCCCGGGTCGCCGGTGAACGGCGCCAACCTCGTCATCGCCGTCGACGACGCCGACGCGACCTACGCGCGGGGCCTCGAGCTCGGCGGCACCGGCGCGCTGCCGCCGACCGACATGCCGCAGGTCGGGAGGCTCGCCTACCTCGCCGACCCCGACGGCAACGTCTTCGGCCTCATCTCGACGACGCTCTCCGACGGCACCTCGGTGATGGGCGACGAGGCGGAGCCGGACCTCGAGCGGCCCATGCACGGCGAGAGCGTCGCGCTCGACCCGATGAACTCGGCGCCGGAGCCGTAGCGGCTCGGATCAGCGGCGGTGGCCCACCGCCGCAGCAAACGCGTCGACGAGCATGTCGAGGTCGCGCTCCTCGATGACGATCGGCGGCGCGAGGCGCACCGTCTGGCCGTGGGTGTCCTTCGCGAGGATGCCGCGCTCGAGCAGCCGCAGGCACACCTGGCGGGCGGTGCCGACGGCCGGATCGATGTCGATCCCGGCCCACAGCCCCACGCCGCGCACCGCGGTGACCCCGTGGCCGACGAGCTCGCCGAGGCCCGCGTGCAGGCGGGCGCCGAGCTCGCGGGCCCGCGCCTGCATCTCGCCCTCGCCGAGCATCCGCACGACCTCGAGGCCGACGGCAGCCGCGAGCGGGTTGCCGCCGAAGGTCGAGCCGTGCGAGCCCGGCGTGAGGACGCCCAGCACGTCCTCGTCGGCGACCACGGCCGACACCGGCACCACGCCGCCGCCGAGCGCCTTGCCGAGCAGGTAGACGTCCGGCACGACACCCTCGTTGTCGCACTGGAACGTCGCGCCCGTGCGGCCGAGCCCCGACTGGATCTCGTCGGCGATCATGAGCACGCGCTCGCGCGCGGTGATCTCGCGCACGCGCTGCAGGTAGCCGGCCGGCGGCACGTTGATGCCCGCCTCGCCCTGGATGGGCTCGAGCAGCACCGCGGCCGTGTTCGGCGTGATCGCGGCCTCGAGCGCCTCGGCGTCGCCGAACGGCACCCGCACGAAGCCGGGCGTGAACGGCGCGTAGCCGGTCGTCGCCTCCGGGTCGTCGGAGAACGACACGATCGTCGTGGTGCGGCCGTGGAAGTTGCCCTCCATCACGATGATCTCGGCCTGCCCCGCGGGCACGCCCTTCACCTGGTACGCCCAGCGGCGGGCCACCTTGATGCCCGACTCGACCGCCTCGGCGCCCGTGTTCATCGGCAGCACCATGTCCTTGCCGGCGAGCGCTGCGAGCGCCTCGACGAACGGCCCGAGCGCCGCGGAGTGGAACGCGCGGCTCGTGAGCGTGACGCGGTCGAGCTGCGCGTGCGCGGCGTCGAGCAGGCGGCGGTTGCCGTGGCCGAAGTTCACCGCCGAGTAGGCGGCGAGGCAGTCGAGGTAGCGGCGGCCGTCGACGTCGGTCACCCACGCGCCCTCCGCCGTCTCCACGACGACCGGGAGCGGGTGGTAGTTGTGCGCGGCGTGCGCCTCGACCTGCTCGATCGCCCGCTCGGTCGCGGGCGACAGGGCCGTGCCCGTCGCCGCATCCGTCGTCGTCTCCGTCGTCATCGTCGCCTCCGTCATCGTCGCAGCTCCAGGGTGCAGCACTTGATCCCGCCGCCGCCGCGCAGCAGCTCGCTCAGGTCGAGGCCGATCGTCTCGTAGCCGCGCTCGGCGAGCTGGCGCGCGAAGCCCTCGGCGCGCTCGGCGATGACCATGGTGCGACCGTCGCCGAACGAGTTGAGGCCCAGCACGGATGCGTCGGCCTCGTCGACGAGGATGGCGTCGGGGTATCGGCGCTCGAGCTCGGCCCGGCTGGCGTCGTCGAAGGCGCTCGGCAGGTAGGCGATGCTCGTCTCGTCGAGGATCGCCATCGCCGTGTCGAGGTGGTAGAACGCCGGGTCGACGAGGCGCAGGCTCACAACCTCGCGGTCGAAGATGCCGCGCACCTCGTCGTGCGACTCGAGGCTCGTGCGGAAGCCGTGGCCCGCGAGGATCGTGCCGTTCGAGAGCAGGAAGTCGCCCTCTCCCTCGTTGATGTGCTTCGGCTCGTGCACCTCGAAGCCCTGCTCGGCGAACCAGCGCATGTAGGCGGGGCCCTCGGGCGCCCGCTGCTCGTAGGTGAACAGCGCGCCGTAGGCCTTGCCGTCGAGCGTGAGCCCGCCGTTGGCCGCGTAGACCATGTCGTTGAGGCCCTCGACGGGCTCGATCTGGTGCACCTCGAAGCCGAGGCGGTCGTAGGCGTCGACGAGCGTCTGCCACTGCGCGACCGCGAGGTCGGTGCTCGTGGGCTGGTCGGGATCCATCCAGGGGTTGATGCGGTAGGTGACGTCGAAGTGCGCCGGACGGCACATCAGCACGGTCTTCTGGGCGGCCGTGCGGGACGCGTCGGAGGGGGTCGCGGTCTCGGGGCGCGCGTGGGTCATCTCATGCTGCATGCCATCCAGGGTCGCAAACAATCGACGCATCAGTGGGGGTCAGCACGCATGTTTCTTGCGATCTGGCCGATCGTGACCGTAGAATCCTGCATATGGATCGGATCGACCACGGCATCATCGATCAGCTGCGCCTCAATGCCCGGGCCGGCTACGCCGACATCGGCGCCGAGGTCGGCCTCTCCGCCTCCGCCGTCAAGCGCCGCATCGACAAGCTCGTGGCTGACGGCGTGATCCGCGGCTTCACCGTGCAGGTCGACCCGGCCGTCGAGGGCCTCGCCACCGAAGCCTACGTCGAGCTCTTCTGCCGCGGCACCGTGTCGCCGAGCGACCTCAAGCGCATCCTCTCGGGCGTGCCCGAGATCGTCGAGGCCGGCACCGTCACGGGCGAGGCCGACGCGATCGTGATCATGCGCGCGCGCGACGTCATCGCCCTCGAGGAGGCGCTCGAGAAGGTGCGCGCCGCCGCGACCGTCGACCACACCCGCTCGGCGATCGTGCTCTCGAAGCTCATCACCCGCAACGCGGGCTGAGGGCTCCGCCCGGCCGCGCTCGGCGCGGCCTAGCCTGGTCGCATGCGCGTCATCACCGTCTCGGCGATCTGCTTCGAGCGCGCCGACGGCGCGGTGCTGACGGTGCGGAAGCGCGGCACCTCCGCCTGGATGCTGCCCGGCGGCAAGCCCGAGCCCGGCGAGACCGCGGCCGAGTGCGCGGTGCGCGAGGTGCGGGAGGAGCTGGGCGTCGAGATCGCGCTCGAGCGCATCGAGCCGATGGGCGACTTCGAGACGCGCGCCGCCAATGAGGCCGGCTTCGCCCTGCGCGCGAGCGTCTTCCGCACGCGCGATGCGATCGAGCCGAGGGCGCAGGCCGAGATCGAGGCGGTGCGGTGGATCGTGCCCGCGATCGGCGTCGAGGACGAGGCGGAGGCGCCGCTCAACCGCGAGCACGTCTTCCCGCTGCTGCTCGCCGAGCTCGCCGCGGCCGAGCGCTAGGTGTACTGCCCAGGCAGGTTGTTCAATCGGGTGATCGGTGGCTGCTTGCCGGTGGCGGTGTGGGGTCGGTGGTGGTTGTAGAGGTGCAGCCAGGCGGGGAGCGCGTCGCGTCTGGCTCGTTCTGAGCGGTAGTGGCGTCCGTAGGCCCATCCATCGGCGAGGGTGCGGTGGAAGCGTTCGATCTTGCCGTTGGTCTGGGGCCGGTAGGGGCGGGTGTGCTTGGGGACGATCGCGAGCTCTCGGCAGGTGTCGCGCCAGAGGTGCGAGCGGTAGGCGGGGCCGTTGTCGGAGAGGACGCGTTCGACGGTGACGCCGCGGGCTGCGAACCACGACGTCGCGCGGCGGAGCACGGCGGTCGCGGTTGCGGCGGTCTCGTCGTCGTGGATCTCGGCGTAGGCGACGCGGGAGTGGTCGTCGATGACGGTGTGGACGAACGCGTGGCGCAGCAGCTCGTGGCGATACTTGTTCCGAGCAAGCCCCGGCGTCTGGCGCCGGTTCCTGCGTCCTTGCTGGCGTCCGACGTAGCGCCAACCGCCGCCATCGGGGATGTTGCCGAGCTTCTTCACGTCGACGTGGATCAGCGAACCGGGACGGTCGTGCTCGTAGCGTCTGGCGGGCTCGCCGGTCTTCACATCGACATGGCTGAGCCGGTTGAGCCTGCAACGCACGAGCACTGCGTGGACCGTCGACGCCGGCATGCCGACCATCCCAGCGATCTGCACGGGCCCGAGCCGCTTCCGGATCCGCAGCTGCACGATCCGCCGGACCACATCAGGCCGGGTCCGGTTCGGCGAGGACAGCGGCCGCGACGAACGATCAGCCATTCCGGCCTCGCCCAGCTCGAGATACCGACGCGACCACTTCGCCGCGGTCGGCCAGGAGACCCGGAAGTAGTCCGCGGCCGCTGCGGCCGTCCAGCCGTCATCGACGACCGCGCGAGCGAGCCTAAGACGTTGGCGCGGCGTCAGCGCCGCATTACCGTGGGCCACGAGAACCTCCTGGCGGATGGCTGCTTGAACACCACCACCCTGCCCGGAGGTTCTCGCTACGTCACCACTCCACGTTCGAACAACGTCCCTGGGCAGTACAGCTAGGAGCGCGATCGGCGCCGGGGACGGAGAACGGGGCCCGACCGATGGTCGAGCCCCGTATCGGACGGCCGCCTCACAGCGCGCCGCGCATCTGCCCCTCCAGAAAAGACTGGGCTCCCTCTGCATCCCGCCGCAGCAGCGCCGAGACCCTGTCATGGCCCGAATTTCCCCTCGCGGGGCCCCAGCCGGGCCGTGCGTTCACCGTACGCGCGCTCCCTAGGAGCCGTCGATGGGGAGAACTACCCATCCCTGTATGCGACCGCGCCGCTCGAGCGCCGAGGCGTGTAGTCGCGCCAGGTGTCCCGGTAGTGCGCGTAGCCCGAGCGCATCGAGACGAGAGCCCACACGAGCCCGACGACGACGCCGGCCACCACGGCCCATCCGACCTCCGCCACGACGTCGACGAGCGCGCCGGCCAGCAGCCCGTAGACGCACGCGTTCACCACCACGATGAGCACGGGCGAGCTGCCGAACAGGTGGCTGAAGGCGCTGCGGCGCCGCAGGAACGAGTAGGTGCGCTCCATGCCGGCCTCATCGTCGGTGACCGCCGCGAGGAAGACCTCGCGCACGTGCGGGTCGAGGTCGACGTAGGCGCCGCGCAGCCGGTTCATCGCGACGACGTACATCATGTCCTCCTCGGCGACGTTGACGACCCGCAGCTGCGTCATGAGCCCGATGACGCAGAGGAACGCCAGGATCGCGAGCATCGCGGGCGAGAACCAGCCCGAGAAGCGCGACACCTGGCCGAGCAGGCCCATCGTCACGAGCCCCGCCGAGACGAGCGTCAGGAAGATCGTGATGCGGGTGAGCACCTCGCTCTGCGCCGTGCCGCGCGCGGCGAGCAGACCCCAGTGCTCGGTGGCGAGGATCTGCGCGCGGCGCCCGAGGGCCGCGTCGGACTCCGGCGCTGCTGCAGTGCCTCCGTCGGCCATGGCTCATTGTCCAGCCGCGCGCCCTGCGGCACCAGAGGTCGCCTCAGGGGTCGCGTCAGCGCTTGGCGCGCGGGCTGCGCCAGTGCAGCATCCAGTCGCTGGCGATCTCGGCGAGCGTGGTCGGCAGCAGGTTGTAGGCGCCGTTGCGCGCGGCGACGAGCACCGAGCTGCGCGTCTCGGTCGTGACGCGCGCGAGGCGGTGCGAGAGCTGCTTGAAGCGGTCGGTGCGGCGGATGCGCTCGCTGTCGTAGGCGCGCAGGGCCTGCTCGAGCGGGTGGTCCTGCAGCAGGATGCCGAGCGTCGCGGCGTCCTCGAGGGTGAGGCTGCCGCCCTGGCCGAGCGTCGGGAGCATCGCGTGCGCGGCGTCGCCCAGCAGCACCACGCCGGGCCGGTGGAAGGACTTCAGGGGTGTCGGGAGCCAGTGCAGGTCGCGCCGCATCACCGAGGCCTGCGGCGTGGCCGCGATGTGGTCGCGCACCTCGGGCGCCCACGTGTCGAACCGCTCGCGCGCCGCCTCGAGCTCGTCGCGCGACGTGCGTCCCATCCGGGCGTGCGCCATGCCCCACCAGTAGACGCGGCCGCCGTCGATCGGCACCATGCCGAACTCGGCGCCGCTGCCGACGTACTGCCGCATCCCGCTCGGCGAGTCGGCCTCCGCCTGCACGACGCCGTACCAGCAGGTGGCGCCCGAGTAGTCGGTCGCCGCCTTCGGCCAGAGCGCCTTCCGCACGGCGGAGTCGATGCCGTCGGCGCCGATCACGAGGTCGGCCTCGATCGTCTCGAAGCGCGACTCGCGCGACTCGCGCACCTGCTGCTTGGTGGCGCGGCGCTCGGCGCGCCGGTCGATGGGGTCGTCGCCGGGCTCGAGGGCCCGCTGGAGCCGCCGGCCGAGGCGGATGCCGCGCGCGCGGACCTGCCGCTGCTGCCGCTCGAGCCTCGCGTCGGTGGCGTCGGGGTCGGCCGCGCCGTGCTCGATCGTGACCGACGGGCGGGCGCCGGACGACGCATCCGACACCCCCACGACGCGCATGCCGGTCTCGACCTCGCGGCCGCCGCCGACGATGTCGAGCAGGGTCGAGCGGTGCAGCGCGTGCAGCGCGCTCGAGTCGAAGGTCGAGCCCTGCTGCAGCGGCGAGCCCTGATCGGTGAAGACGCCCTCGGGCATCGAGCGCACGGCGCGGTCGCGCACCTCGTCGCCGACGCCGAGCTCGTCGAGCGCCTCGAGGCCGTTGCTCGCGATCGCGATGCCCGCACCTGTCGTGCGGGGCCGCTCGGCCGCCTCGAGCACCCGCACCTGCCAGCCGGCGGCCTCGAGGCCGCGGGCGGCGGCGAGCCCGCCGAGTCCTGCACCGACGATGATGGCGGTCTGCGTCATGCCCCCGAGGCTAACCCGTGCCGCCTCAGTCCTGCTGGGGCGCGTCGTGCTCGCCGGCCCGCTGCGACACGCGGCGGTCCCAGACGAGCCACTTCTCGTCGATCGCCTGCTCGATGT
Organism: Agrococcus sp. SCSIO52902; assembly: GCF_022983135.1. Taxonomy (GTDB): domain Bacteria; phylum Actinomycetota; class Actinomycetes; order Actinomycetales; family Microbacteriaceae; genus Agrococcus; species Agrococcus sediminis. The sequence goes on along the minus strand of NZ_CP095269.1, from coordinate 1,032,743 downwards.
CGACCCCCGTGGCCTCGGCGAGCGCGAGCAGCATGCCCACCGCATCCGCGAGCTCGAGCGCGAAGCGGCGGTCGATCTCCTCGGGGCTGTGGCCCTTGTCGCGCTGCCGCCCGGTCTTCGCGAGCCATGCCTGCACGACCTCGCCGACCTCCTCCTGCAGCTTGAGCACGAGCCAGTCCGCGTCGCGCTCGAAGCCGTAGACCTCGGCGTAGCGGAGCGAGATCGCATCGATCTGCTGGGCGAGGGCGCGCATCTCCATGCGGGCCATGCTCGCACGCGGCCCTAGATTGTGAGCATGGACTCCGCTTTCGACGACCTCCTCCAGCACAACCGGGACTTCGCCGCCACCTTCGCCCTGCAGGGCTTCGACGGCGTTGCGAAGTCGGGCGTCGCGATGGTCACCTGCATGGACTCGCGGATCGACCCGCTCGGCATGATCGGGCTCGAGCCCGGCGACGCGAAGATCCTGCGCAACCCCGGCGGGCGGGCCACGGAGCGCACGCTCGTCGCGCTCGTGCTGGGCGTCAACCTGCTGAACGTCGACCGCATCCTGCTCGTGCAGCACACGCGCTGCGCGATGGCCTCGAAGTCGGAGCGCGAGCTGCTCGTCGACATCTCGCAGGCCGCGGGCGTCGACGCCTCGTGGCTCGACCTCGGCGCGATCGAGCACCAGCGCCTGTCGATCATCCAGGACGTGCACCGCGTGCGGTCGCACCCGCTCATCGGCGAGCGCGCCCAGATCGGCGGCTTCCTCTACGACGTCGACACGGGGCTGCTCGAGCAGGTCGCCTGACCCGCGCCGGCCACACCGGATCGCTCCGCCGGCCTGGCACCGGATCGGCCGAGCGTTCAGGATGGGGTCATGGTGAACCCCTTCGAGCAGGTGCCCCTCGACCGGCTGCGCGAGCGCACGAGCATCAAGTGGCGCTTCTTCGAGCCCGACGTGCTGCCGCTGTGGGTGGCCGAGATGGATGTGCTGCCGGCTGAGCCCATCACGCGCGCCGTGCACGACGCGATGCTGCGCGGCGACACCGGCTACCCGTGGGGCACGGGCTACGCGGAGGCGTTCGGCCGCTTCGCCGCCGACCGCTGGGGCGCCTCGGTCGAGGTCTCGCGCACCGCGCTCGTGAGCGACGTCATGATGGGCGCGTTCGAGCTCATCCGCCTCCTGACGCCGCCCGGCGGCGCGGTGATCGTGACGAGCCCGGTGTACCCGCCGTTCCACGCCTACTCGGCGCACGCCGAGCGTCGGGTGGTCGAGGCGCCGCTCGGCGATGACCTGCGGCTCGACCTGAGCACGATCGAGGATGCGTGCGCCCGGGTCGGCGACGCGGGCGCGGTGCTGCTGCTGTGCAACCCGCACAACCCGACCGGCACGGTGCACACCCGGGCCGAGCTCGAGGCGCTCGCGCAGGTCGCCGCGCGCTACGGCGTGCGCGTCATCTCCGACGAGGTGCACGCGCCGCTGCTGTTCGACGCGACGTTCACGCCCTACTGGGAGGTCGACCCGCACGGCTTCTCGCTCACGAGCGCGTCGAAGGCCTGGAACCTCGCGGGGCTGCGCACCGCCCTCATCGTCGGCGGCGCCGAGACCGGCGCGGACCTCGGCGAGATCGCGGAGGTCGTGAGCCACGGCCCCTCGCACCTCGCCTCCATCGCGCACGTCGCCGCGTTCGACGAGGGCCGCGGCTGGCTCGACGAGGTGCTCGCGGGGCTGCGCGGCAACCGGACGCTGCTCGCGCGCCTGCTGGCCGAGCACGCGCCGTCGATCCGCTGGCGACCGGGCGAGGCGACGTTCCTCGCGTGGCTCGACTGCCGGGGCACGCGCGTCGCCGAGCCGGGATCGGTCGCCGACCCGGGCTACGTGGGCCTCTCGACCGGGCCGGCGAAGGCCTTCCTCGAGCAGGCGCGCGTCGGGCTGAACGCCGGCGAGGCCTTCGGCGCCGGTGGCGAGAACCACGTGCGCCTCAACCTCGGCACCCGCCCGGACGTGCTCGAGGAGGCAGTGCGGCGGATGGGCGGGGTCGCGTAGCGCTCCCGGGACCCCTTCGACCGAACGGGACCCGGTGCACCGGGTCCCGTCGGGTCGATCGGGTCCCGCTCGCGAGCGGGCGCTACGGCGCCGCCGCGATCAGGTCGACCATGCGCTCCTCGAAGCCCGGCTCGACCTCCATCACGACGCGGTGGCGGGCGCCCTCGCGCTCGGGCCACTCGCCCCACGCGCCCTCGAGCGTCGTGGCGGTGCGGCCGCGCGAGGGCCCGTCGCCGCAGTCGACCGTCACGTCGACGATCGGCGAGAGCGTCGTGCGCACGAGCCCCGTCGCGACCGCGAGCGCGAGCGCGTCGTGGTTGCCCGACGCGCGCTGCCCCGTGTAGCCCTCGTAGTAGCGCAGGTAGAAGTCGAGGATCCGGTCGCAGAACCGCCCCGCCGCTCCCCCGGCGGCGAGCCGCTCGCGGTGCGCGTCGGTGATGAGCGAGGTCATCGTCACGTCGAGCCCGACCATCGTCAGCTCCCACGGCGCGTCGAAGACGACCTGCGCCGCCTCCGGGTCGTGCCAGATGTTGGCCTCTGCCGTCTCCGACACGTTGCCGGGCGCGAGGGCGGCACCGCCCATCACGGTCACCTGGCGGATGCGCTCCGGCAGCGTCGGGTCGGCGTCGAGCGCCGCCGCGAGGTTGGTGAGGGGCCCGACTGCGACGATCTCGAGGGCGCCGGCGTGCTCGTGGCTGAGCCGCAGCAGCAGCTCGACCGCGCTCTCGGCCGCGAGCTCCGGCACGTACGCCGTGTCGGCGCATCCGCCCAGCCCGTCGGCGCCGTGCACCTCGGGCGAGAAGGCCGCTCGCGCGCCGCTCCGCGGGCCGGCGGCGCCGACCGCGATCGGCACGTCGCCGTGCCCGACGAGCCGCAGCACCTCGGAGGTGTTGCGGGCGCCCTGCGCCACGTCGACGTTGCCCCACACGACCGTGCACCCGACGAGCTCGATCTCGTTCGAGAGCGCGGCGGTGAGCAGGGCGAGGGCGTCGTCGATGCCCGTGTCGACGTCGAGGAGCACGCAGGTCACGGCTTCGAGCCTAGGCCTGGCGAGCCTCCCGTGCCCCGCGCACGCGAGGACGACACTGGTCGCCATGATGGGCATGCCGGATGTGCCGCAGCGCGACCGCGCACGGCTCCGGGCGGCGTGGGCCGAGGCGCTGGGCACCGCGCCGCGCGCCTTCGACGGCGACGGCGTCACGCCCATCGCGCGCGACGACCTCGACTCGGTGGTGGTCGTCGAGCTCGGCACCGCGATGGTCGTCGCCGGGCCGGCCCCGGCGCTCGCCGCCACGCGGACGCTCGGCCGCGCGGCGCTGCGCGACGCGGCCGCGATCGCCGAGGCGCTGCCCGGCTCGCGCGCGATCGGCTCTGCGCACCTGCTCTTCACGGGCACGCGACCAGCGCATCCGCCCCACGAGGTCGTGCCGGCGACCGACCGCGACCTCGTGCTCGTGCGGGAGGCGGTCGCGCTCGAGGAGTGGGAGGAGGCGGGCGTGGAGCCGATGGAGCGGCTCTGGGCCGTGCGCGACGGCGCACAGCCGCTCGCGGTCGCCGGCTACCAGCGGTGGCGCTCGACGATCGCGCACATCGGCGTCGTGGCCGCCGCCTCGCATCGCGGGCGAGGCCTCGGCGGCTCGGTGGCGGCCGCAGCGGTGGCCGCAGCGATCGACGCGGGGCTCGTCGTGCAGTGGCGCTGCCGGGTCGGCAACCCCGTGTCGCTGCGGATCGCCGACGCGCTGGGCTTCACGCGCGTCGGGGTGCAGGCGGCGGTGGCGCTGCCGACCGGCGTCAGCTGAGGCAGAGGCAGAACGGATGCCCGGCGGGGTCGAGGAAGACGCGGAAGGTCTCGCCCGGCTGGTGCTCGTGCTTCGTCGCGCCGAGCGCGAGCGTCGCCGCCTCGGCCTCGTCGAGGTCGTCGACGACCACGTCGAGGTGCATCTGCTGCGGGTGCTCCTGGCCCGGCCAGTCGGGCGCCGCGTAGCCCTCGACCTGCTGGAAGCAGATGCACTGGCCCTCGGGGCCGCGGATCTCGACCCAGTCGTCGGCCTCCGAGACGGTGTAGTCGAGCAGGGCGCCGTAGAAGCGCCCGAGGGCGGCGGCGTCGGGGCAGTCGATGACGACGGAGGGGTAGCGTGCGATGGCCATGCGGGCGACGCTACGCCCGGCGGCCGACATCCGGAACCCCGGATGCGCGCGGCCCGAGCACGGGTCAGAACCCGTGCACGAGGGGGAAGATCGGCAGCGCCTCCTGGTGGTGCGCGTGCACGATCACGAGCCACACGACCGCGTCGAACAGCAGGTGCACGGTCACGACGTAGAAGAGGTTCTTCGTCCAGGAGAAGATCGCGCCCTGCACGAGCGCGAACGGGATCGTCAGCAGCGGCCCCCACGACTGGTAGCCGAGCTCCCACAGGAACGACACGAAGATCGCCGCCTGCAGCAGGTTGGCGAGCCACGGCCGGAAGTGCCGCATGAGCAGCGTGTAGACGGTGCAGATGAAGAACAGCTCATCCCACAGCCCCACCGCGTTGACGCCCACGAACAGCCGTGCCACCTCGTGCGCCTCGTCCACCGCGGGCCAGTTGCGGTAGACGCCCGAGGTGAGGAAGTAGAACGGCAGGATCAGGTAGGCGAGGAAGACGACCACCACGAGGTAGGTCCACATGCGGCGCGTCCAGCGCCCGCCCGCCCACGGGAAGCGGATCGCGTGGTCCTGGAAGCCCCATCGGGTGATCACGTACGGGATGAGCACGGCGCCGCCGAGCGCGACCGTGAAGCGCGCGATGCCCTCGTTCGTGATGTCGGCGTGCAGCGAGATGAAGCTGATCCACGTGAGCGCGATGGCGATGAGCGCGAGGTCCTGCCCGAGCTTGCGCGAGCGGCCCTCGCGGTCGGTGAGGATGCCGCCGACCACGCCCGCGACGAGCGGCAGGTAGCCCCAGTCGGTGAGCACCCAGAACAGCAGCACCGCGCCGAGCGAGACGAGCGCCGCGGGCACGATGGCGATCGGATGCGTCGGGGCGCCCTCGGCGGCGATCGTCAGCGAGCGCGGCCACGGCGCGGGCCGCGGCGCGGGGGTGCTCTCGGCGGCGATCGTCACGCCACCAGCCTACGGAAGGGGGCCTGGTCATCCGCACGGATGATCCGCATCCGCCCCCGGATGCAAAGGCGGCCGGATCCCGCCCGCGGCGGCCCCGGCGCTGCTCGGATGGGGCCATGCACAGCGACCGACTCGACGCGCAGCGTCTCACCCACACCTACGGCACCGGCGACGCGGCAGCGCCCGCGCTCGCCGACGTCTCGATCACCATCGGCGCGCACGGCCCGGAGGCCGTCGCCATCATGGGCCCCTCGGGCTCCGGCAAGTCGACCCTCCTGCACGTGCTCGCCGGCATCGTCGCCCCCGACGACGGCCGCGTCGCGTGGCGCGGCCGCGACCTGGCGACCATGCGCGACGGCGAGCGCACCCGGCTGCGCCGCAGCGACTTCGGCTTCGTCTTCCAGTCGGGGCAGCTGCTGCCCGAGCTGCCCGCGATCGAGAACGTCGCGCTGCCGCTCATGCTCGGCGGGGGCTCCCGCACCGGCGCCGAGGCGGCGGCCGGCGCGCTGCTGCACCGGCTCGGCCTCGGCGACATGCTCACGCGCCGGCCGGGCGAGCTCTCGGGCGGGCAGGCGCAGCGGGTCGCGATCGCCCGCGCGCTCGTCGGCAGCCCCGGCATCGTCTTCGCCGACGAGCCGACGGGCGCGCTCGACCGCTCCACGGGCGACGCGGTGATGAGCCTCCTCATCGGCGCGACGCTCGGCCACGGCGCCTCGCTCGTCGTCGTGACGCACGACCCCGAGGTGGCCGCGATGTGCTCGCGCGTCGTGCGGCTGCAGGACGGCCGGATCGTCAGCGACGAGCCGGCGGCGACGGCAGGGGCGTCCCGATGAGCGCGCTGCGGCTCTGGCTGCGGCTCGCCCGCGCCACGGGGCCCCGCGCGACCGACGTGCTGAGCGCGACGGCCTTCGCCTTCGCGACCGCGGCGCTCCTCGCGGTGCTCGGCGGCGTCGAGGCGTTCCGGATGCGCCTCGAGACCGGCGTCGTGGATGCGTCGTCGGGCGCGTTCGTGCTCACCCTCGCCTTCGTGGCGGCCGCGCTGCTGCTGCCGGCGGTCTGGACGCTCGCGCAGGCGGCCGTGCGGCTCGCGGTCGCCCGGCGCGACGACCGCCTCGCCGCCCTGCGGCTCGCGGGCGCGACGCGCGGCCAGGTGACCGCGCTCGCCGTGCTCGACGCCCTCGCGCAAGCGGTCGTCGGCGTGCTCGTGGGGGCGATGCTCGCGCTCGCCGTGACGCCCGGGCTCGCGCGCATCGAGTTCCAGGGGCAGCCGTTCGGCCCCACCGAGCTGCTGCCGCCCGTGTGGGTGTGGGCTGCGGCCGGCGGCGCGGTCGTCGCGATCGCCGTGGGCGCCGCGCTCGCGTCGCTGCGCCGCGTGCACGTGACGCCGCTCGGCGTCGCGCAGCGGGTGCGGCCCCGGCGGCTGTCGCTCTGGCGCGCCGCCGGGTTCGCGCTCGCCGCCGCCGCCTACGTCGTCGTCGTGGTGCTCGACCTGGTGCCGAAGGAGACGGCCGTGTCGATCGCGCTCGTGTCGATCGTGGTGCTCGCGTACACGCTGCTCGGGCCGCTCGTCATCCAGGGCGTCGCGTGGCTCGTCGCGAAGGGCGCCCGCAGCCCCGCGACGCTGCTCGCCGCTCGCCGCGTGGTCGACGACCCGCGCGGAGCGTTCAACATCGTCGGCGCGATGGCGATCGCCGTGATGGCCGGCGGCTTCGCATCGCTCGCGCCGGCGATGGCCGGCGGCACCGACCAGCTGAGCGCCGACATGGCGACCGGCGCGGCGCTCACGATCGCGATCGCGGGCGTGCTCGGCGCGGTGCTCGCGGGCATCGCCCAGTCGGCGAAGGTGCTCGACCAGCGGCGCGAGCACCAGGCGATGCACCGGATGGGCGTCGACCTGCCCGTCATGCGCGCGGCGATCGTGCAGCAGGTGGCGCTGCCGCTCGTCATCGGCGTGGGCGGGGCTGCCGGCGCCGCGCTGCTGCTGATCCTGCCGACCTTCATGCTCTGGATGTCGAGCCCCGGGTCGGTGCTCACGTGGGCGCTGCTCACGCTCGGCGCGGCCGCGGTGACGCTCGCGGTGACGTCGGCGGCGCTGCCGCTCGTGCGCCGGGTCGCGACGGAGGCGGCGCCGGCCTGAGCTGCGCGGCTAGCGGGGCAGGAGCGGCAGCACATCCTCCGAGAGCTGCTCGAGGAAGCGCCGCTGGTCGTGCCCCGGCCCGTGCAGCACCAGGTGGGTGAAGCCCAGGTCGACGTAGTGGGCGATCGCGCCCGCGACCGCCGACGCATCCGACCCCACGATCCAGCGCCTCGCCACCTGCTCGATGGGCAGCTCGTCGGCGAGGCGCTGCATCTCGATCGGGTCGTGCACCGCGTGCTTCTGCTCCTGCGTGAGCGAGAGCGCGCCCCAGAAGCGGGTGTGCTCGAGCGCGGCGTCGGCGTCGCGGTCGTACGAGACCTTGATCTCGATCATCCGGTCGACCTCGGCCGAGGCGCGCCCGGCCTTCTCGAGCCCCTCCTCGAGGTTCGCGACGATCGTGTCGCGGTAGTACTCGTCGCCCTTGCCCGAGGTGCAGATGTGCCCGTCGGCGAACCGCGCGGCGTAGCGCGTCGTCGCGGGGCCGCCGCCGGCGACGTAGATGGGGATGCGCGCGCCCGCGTCGGCGGGGTCCGGCCGGTCGTAGATCGTCGCCCCGTGGGTCGCGTAGTACTCGCCCTCGAAGTCGACCCGCTCCTCGGCCCACAGCTGCCGGATGAGGCGCACCGACTCGCGCAGCCGCGCGAAGCGCTCCTTCAGCTCGGGGAACTCGACGCCGATCGCCTGCTCGTTGAGCGCCTCGCCGGTGCCGACGCCGAGGATGAGGCGGCCCGGGTGCACCTGCCCGAGCGTCGCGAACTGCTGCGCGACGACCGCCGGGTGGTAGCGCAGCGTGGGCGTGAGCACCGAGGTGCCGAGCACGATCGACGAGGTGCGCTCGAGCGCCATGCCGAGCCAGGCGACGGCGTTGGGCGCGTGGCCGCCCTCGTGCCGCCAGGGCTGCAGGTGGTCGCTGATGAACGCGCTGTCGAGCCCGACCCGCTCGGCGAGCTGCACGAGGTCGAGCAGCTCGGCGGGCGAGAACTGCTCGGCGCTGGCCTTGTATCCGTACCGCATGGAGCCAGTCAAGCACCGGCTCCTGCGCGTCACACGCGCAGCGCCTGCAGCACCGTGTCGGGGTTGCCGAAGCGGTGGGCGGTGATCGACACCGCCTGCTCGCGCACGAACGGCAGCAGCTCGATGCGGCCCTCGGTCGTGACGGGGCCGTCGTAGACCGCGACGCGAGCATTGCCGGCGAGCGCGTCGCGCAGCCCCGGGTCGGTGCCGATGAGGCGGATGCGCCGCACCGGCTCGGTCACGCGCATGAGTCCGAGCGCATCCTCGCTCTGCACCGGCTCGAGCGCCTCGCCCGAGCGGATGCGCTCGTGGAAGGCGGCGTCCGACTCCTCGACGACCTCCTCGATGCGCACGTGCGGCAGCGCGTGGCGCGAGAGCCGCACGATGCCGCTCGGCACCTCCACGGCGCTCGAGATGCGCACGACGGCTCGCGTGCGGGCGGCGGCGGCGAGCAGGCGCACGAGGTCGACGACCTGGCCGTCCTCGGCGAGGCGCAGCAGCACCTCGGCCGGCCGGTAGCGGAGGACGTTGCGCTCGACGCCGAGCGCCGAGACGTCGCGGGAGAGGCCGAACTCCTCCTCCCACCACGTCTGGTCGCTGTTGGCCCCGGCACGCACGCGGTCGAACTCGACGAAGTCGAGCGCGGGCGTCGCCGCCTCGATGAGCTCGGCGACCCGCTTGTCGAGACCGTGCAGGCGCACCGACTTCTTGGGCTCCGACGGCACGGGCTCCCAGTCGACGAGCGTCGCGAGGTAGTTGGGTCCGCCGGCCTTGGCGCCGGGCCCGACCTGCGAGAGCTTCCAGCCGCCGAACGGCTGCCGCCGCACGATCGCGCCCGTGATGCCGCGGTTGACGTAGAGGTTGCCGGCCTGCACCTCGGCGAGCCAGTGCGCGACCTCGTCGGGGTCGAGCGAGTGGATGCCGGCGGTGAGCCCGAACTCGGTGGCGTTCTGCACCTCGATCGCCTCGTCGAGCGTGTCGACCTCGATGAGCGACAGGTGCGGGCCGAAGAGCTCGGTGAGGTGCGTGCTCGCGCCCGGGAGCACCGCGTCGCGGATGCCGGGCGACCAGAGCCGGCCCGACGCATCCAGCCGCCGCGGCTCGAGCAGCCACTCCTCGTCGTGCTCGAGGGTGGTGAGCGCCTCGAGCAGCGCGCCGGACGCCGGCTCGATGAGCGGGCCGATGTGCGTGCGCGCGTCGAGCGGCGAGCCCACGCGCAGCGTCGACGCGGCGTCGACGAGCTGCCGGCGGAACCGCTCGCTGTCGCCCGCGGTGTCGACGAGGATGACGACGGATGCGGCCGAGCACTTCTGCCCGGCGTGCAGGAAGGCGCTGCGCACGATGTCGGCCGCCGCCTGCTCGAGGTCGGCCGAGGGCGTGACGATGATCGAGTTCTTGCCGCTCGTCTCGGCGACGAGCGGCAGGTCGCTGCGCCAGGAGGTGAAGAGCTCTGCCGTCTTCGAGGAGCCGGTGAGGATGAGCCTGCCGACGGCCGGGTGCGAGACGAGCCGCTGCGACACGTCGCCCTCGGGCACGTCGCACAGCACGAGCACCTCGCGCGGCACGCCCGCCTCCCACAGCGCCTCGCACAGCACCGCCGCCGAGCGCCGAGCCTGGGGCGGGGGCTTCAGGATGACGGCCGAGCCGGTCGCGAGCGCCGCGGTCACGCCGCCGCACGGGATCGCGACGGGGAAGTTCCACGGCGGCGTCACGACGGTGAGGTGCACGGGCTTCGGGCGCGCGTCGTCGAGCTGCTCGAGCAGCGGCGCCTGCTCGGCGTAGTAGCGGGCGAAGTCGACCGCCTCGGACACCTCGGGGTCGGCCTCGGCGAGCGTCTTGCCCGTCTCGGCCATCATCACCTCGATGAGGCGGCCCCGGTACACGCCGAGCGTCTCGGCCGCGTCGCGCAGCACCTCGGCCCGACGCTCCGCGCCCAGCGCCGCCCATCCGTCGGAGGCCTGCGCCGCCTTGTCGATGCGGCGCTCGAGCGTCGGCCAGTCCTCGATGCGGTTGAGCTCGAGGGTGCGCAGCCCCAGCTGCGAGTCGGCGGCGCGCTGCACGATCTGCCGCGCCCACGCGCGGTTGGCCGCGAGCGACGGGTCGCTGTCGGGCTCGTTCTCGAAGCCGTCCGGATGCGCGACCGAGACGGCGAGGTCGCCCAGGCGGTCCTGGGTGCGGGTGGGCCGCGGCGCGCCCGCGGCGTCCTCGGCGCGCTGCAGCTCGAGCGACGCGAGGAAGCGGTCGCGCTCGCGCTGGAACACGGCCGGGTCGTCGAGCGAGAACATGCTCGACATGAAGTTCTCGCCGGAGGCGTTCTCCTCGAGCCGGCGGATCAGGTAGGCGACGGCGGCGTCGAACTGGTCGGGCCGCACGACGGGCGTGTAGAGGATGAGGCTCGGGAAGTCCTCGCGCACGGCGGCGCGGTGGTCGGCGGCCATGCCGAGCAGCATCTCGGCGTCCATGCGCTGGAGGGTGCCGTGGTGGCGGGCGAGCTCGGCCGCGTAGGCGAGGTCGAAGAGGTTGTGGCTCGCGACGCCGAGCCGCACCGCGAACGCGTTGTCGGGCAGCAGCGCCTCCTGCAGCACGCGCTTGTAGTTGGCGTCGCTCGCGGCCTTGGATCCGACGACCGCGAGCGGCCAGCCGTGCAGGGCGGCGTCGACCCGCTCCATGGCGAGGTTCGCGCCCTTCACGAGCCGCACCTTGATGCCCGCGCCGCCGTTCGCGCGGCGCTCCTTCGCGAACGCCGCGAGCCGGCGGTAGGCGGCGAGCGCATCGGGCAGGTACGCCTGGAGCACGATGCCGGCCTCGAGCCGGGCGAGCTCGGGCCGGGTGAGGAGGCGCTCGAAGACCGCGATCGTGAGGTCGAGGTCGCGGTACTCCTCCATGTCGAGGTTGATGAACTTCGGCGGGCTCGACTCCGCGGCGAGCCGGTAGAGCGGCAGCAGGCGGTCGACGACCTGGTCGACGGTCTCGTCGAACGCCCACAGCTGCAGCTGCGGCGCGACGCCCGACACCTTGATCGAGACGTAGTCGACGTCGTCGCGGCGCAGCAGCGCGGTCGTGCCCTCGAGCCGGCTCGCGGCCTCGTCCTCGCCGAGCACCGCCTCGCCGAGCAGGTTGATGTTGAGGCGCGTGCCGTCCTCGCGCAGCTTCGCGAGCGGGCGGGCGAGCCGGCCCGGTGTCGCGTCGATGACGAGGTGCGAGACCATCTCGCGCATCGCCCGCTTCACGAGCGGGATGATGAGCTTCGGCGTCACGATGCCGAAGCCGCCGCCGACCGTGATGCCGAGCTTGAGGTACCAGTCGAGGAAGCCGGGGATGTCGCGGCTGAGCGCCTCGAAGTTGCGGGCGCTCACCTTCGGGTCCTCGGGCCGCACGACCTTGTCGACGAAGCCGATGGCGAAGTCGAGGCCGGCCGGATCCTGCAGGAGGCCGGCGAGCCGCTCGGCCGCCCGGTCGGGCTTCGCGGCGCCCGGCCGGTCGAGCCAGCGGCGCACGCGTTCGATCGCCGCGAGCGCGAGCGCGTCGTCGGTGGCCGGGTCGGTCAGCTCGACCGGTGCCGGCGCGGGGGCCGCCGCGACCGGGTTGGGCACGGCCTCGGGCGCCGGTGCTGGCGGCTCGGGAGCGGGCTCCGGCTCGGGCTCGGCAGCCGGGGCGGGCGCGGGCGCCGCGAGCTCCTGCTCGAGGTCGACCGCCGACATCGCCTCGGTGGGCGGCAGCTGCGGCTCGGGGGTCACCGCGTGGTGCTCGCGCGCCACGGCGTCCTCGGCGTCGGTCGGGCGGGGGTGCACGGCGCGCCGCGTGAGCGGGGCTGGCGGGGCCGCCTCGACCGGCTCGACCACGCGCGCATCGTCGGGCACCGGCGCCTGCGCGACGGCGGCCAGCTCCGACTGCAACTCGGCGACGTCCATCTGCACGGTCGGCACGTCGGCGACCTCCTGCGACAGCGACCAGCCGCTCGCGGGCGGCTCCTCCGCCGAGCGCGCGAGCCCCGGCGCCTCGACCGGCACGTACGGGTTGACCGCGGCCGCGAACGTCGCGGCGTCGACCTCGAACGCCGGCCCCGAGTCGGGCAGCGGGGGCGCGTGCAGCGGCGCGTCCTCGTCGGCGTCCTGCTCGTCGACGACCTGGATCGGCTCGGTCAGCCCGAGCCCGGCGCCGTCGGGCACGATCGGCTCGTCGTCGTCGGACGCGAGCTGCCGCTGCGCCTCCGCGCGCTCGATGCCCTCGGCGATGAGGGCGTCGAAGTCGTCGTCCCTGGGCTGGTCGGTCATGCCGCATATCGTATGCGCGCGCGGACGGCGGGCCGCGGCGCCGGGCGGTGCACCGGGCCTCGCCGCCGGGGAGCCACGTGTGGTTGGGTTGGCCTCGGCAGGGTCGAGTCCGGCGCCGACCGCGTGCGTCGGCGCCCCAGCGAAGGAGCAGCAGTGCCGAGCGTCGCCATCATCGGCGGGGGCCACAACGGCCTCACCGCCGCCGCCTACCTGGCCCGCGCGGGCGTCGACGTCACCGTGCTCGAGCGGCTGCCGCACGTGGGCGGCGCTGCCGTCTCGGCGCAGGCGTTCGACGGGCTCGACGCGAACCTGTCGCGCTACAGCTACCTCGTCAGCCTCATGCCCGAGCAGATCATCCGCGACCTCGGCCTCGACGTGCGGCTCGCCCGCCGCCGCTACTCCTCCTACACGCCCGTGCCCGGCGGCGACCGCGGCCTGCTCGTCGACGCGGGCGACGAGGCGGCCACGCGCGCGTCGTTCGCGGCGATCGGCGCCGCCGACGACGCCGACGGGTTCGCGGCGTTCTACGACCGCACCACGCGGCTCGCCGCGGCCCTGTTCCCGACGCTGACGCAGCCGCTGCCCACGCGGCAGGCCGCGCGGGAGGGCGCGGGAGCCGCATCCGCGTGGTCCGAGATCGTCGACGCCCCGATCGCCGACGCGATCGAGGCGGCCGTCGGCCACGACCTCGTGCGCGGCGTGATCGCGACCGACGCGCTCATCGGCACGTTCGCCGCGCTCGACGACCCGGGGCTCGAGCAGAACCGCTGCCTGCTGTACCACGTCATCGGCGGCGGCACCGGCGACTGGGACGTGCCGATCGGCGGCATGGGGCAGGTCTCGGGCGGCCTCGAGGCCTCGGCGCGCGCAGCCGGCGCGAAGATCCTCACCGGCGTCACCGTCACCCGCGTCACGCCCGACGGCGAGGTCACGTGGGAGGAGCGCGTCGGCGGGCTTCCGACCGGCACGCCCGGGCTCGCGATCGGCACGCAGCTGACCGCCGAGTTCGACCTCGTGCTCTCGGCGGTCGCGCCGCACGTGCTCTCGGCGCTGCTCGGCGAGGCGGGCGTCGCCACCCCGCGGCCCGAGGGCGCGCAGGTGAAGGTCAACATGCTGCTGTCGCGCCTGCCGCGGCTGCTCGACGACGTCGCGCCGGGGGCGGCCTTCGGCGGCACCTTCCACATCAACGAGACCTACACGCAGCTGCAGCGCGCCTACGCGGAGGCGGCGGGCGGCCGCATCCCGGATCCCCTGCCGTGCGAGATCTACTGCCACTCGCTCACCGACCCGACGATCCTGGGCCCCGACCTGCGCGCATCCGGCGCCCAGACGCTCACCGTCTTCGGCCTGCACGTGCCCGACCGGCTGCTCACCCCCGAGACCAACGACGGGATGCGCGTGGCGCTCGAGGAGGCGGTGGTCGCGTCGCTCGACTCGGTGCTCGCCGAGCCGATCCGGCCGCTGCTGCTCGAGGGCGGGGCGGGGCCCGCGATCGAGACGAAGACGACCCTCGACATCGAGGAGGCGCTCGCGATGCCGGGCGGCAACATCTTCCACGGGCCGCTGTCGTGGCCCTGGCTCGAGCACGAGCCCACCTCGGTGGCCGAGGCGTGGGGCGTCGCGACGGGGCACGCCCGGATCCTGATGGCCGGCTCGGGCGCGCGCCGCGGCGGCGCCGTCTCAGGGATCGGCGGCCACAACGCCGCGCACGCGGCGCTCGAGCTGCTGCGCCCGTAGGCGCGCGGCGGACTAGCGCGGGATGCGCCCGGCCCAGTCGGAGGCGTGGCTCGCGCGAGCGGGCGGCAGCGCGTTGAGCTTGGCCCAGTCTGCGACGCGCTGGTCGAGCTCGGGCAGGTCGACGACGATGCCGGCGGCCTCGAGCACCTCGACGACGCGCGCGGTCTTCGCCGTGCCGACGCCCTTCTCGATGAAGCGGCCCTGCACGACGCCGCGCGCGTGCAGCTCGCCGTCGACGACGAAGCGCTGCTGCAGGTAGATGGCGCGCTCGTCGGCGCCGAGCACGGCGGTCTCGATGTCGAAGCGCTGCCAGAGGTCGAGGCTGCGGCGGTAGACCATCGACGACTGCCCGACCACCGCGTAGATGCCCGCCTTCGAGAGCACCGCCGACATGCCGGTGCGGTTGGTCATGTCGACGCGCGCGAGATCCATGTAGGAGGGGTAGCGGCCGTTGTTCATGTGCCCGAGCAGGTCGATGTCGGTCGGCAGCACCACGAACGACGTCTTCGCGACGTCGCCGATGCCGAGCTCCGGCTTGCCACGGCTCTTCACGGTCATGGCGAGCAGCCACTGCAACCACATGTTCACGGGGATCCATCCTGCCCGACGCGGCCGGCGCATCCGCTCGCCCTTGGCGCTCCCCCACAGCGCCGCGCGCCGCCGGCCGCCGGCGGCTGGGAGAATCGTCGGATGCACCGAGTGCTGCTCTACTACCGCTTCACGCCCATCGCCGACCCCGAGGCGGTGCGGCTGTGGCAGCACGCGCTGTGCACGTCGCTCGGCCTCACCGGGCGCATCATCATCTCGGCGCACGGCATCAACGGCACTGTGGGCGGACCGGTGGATGCGTGCAAGCGGTACGCGCGGGCGACCCGGGAGTACTCGGGGTTCCGCGGGATGGACATCAAGTGGTCGGCCGGCACTGGCGACGACTTCCCGCGGCTCACCGTGAAGGTGCGCGACGAGATCGTCACCTTCGGCGCCCCCGACGAGCTCGCGGTCGACGTCGACGGGGTCGTGGGCGGCGGCCGGCACCTGAAGCCCGGCGAGCTGCACCAGCTCGTCGCCGAGCGCGACGACGTCGTGCTCTTCGACGGCCGCAACCGCTTCGAGGCCGAGATCGGGCGCTTCCGGGGCGCGGTCGTGCCCGACGTCGACACCACCCGCGACTTCGTGGCGCTGCTCGACTCGGGCGCCTACGACCACCTGAAGGACAAGCCGGTCGTCACCTACTGCACCGGCGGCGTGCGGTGCGAGGTGCTCTCGTCGCTCATGCGCTCGCGCGGCTTCGAGGAGGTGTACCAGCTCGACGGCGGCATCGTGCGCTACGGCGAGACCTTCGGCAACCAGGGCCTCTGGGAGGGCTCGCTGTACGTCTTCGACGAGCGGCGCACGATGGACTTCGGCTCGGGCGCCGCCGTGCTCGGCACGTGCGGCCGCTGCGGCGCACCGACCGGCGGGATGGGCAACTGCGCCGTCTGGTCGTGCCGCAAGCAGGTGCCGACGTGCGAGGCGTGCGAGCCCGCGTGCGCGGCGCACGTCGACGCCGCCTGATCACGGGATCCGCCGGATACGCTGGCCGCATGGGCGACGGCGCGATCAGCATCCGACAGGCGACGACCGCTGACGCCGAGGCCCTGCTGCCGCTCCTCGCCGCCCACCGCCACGCCGACGAGGAGGACGAGAAGGTCGACCGCTACCGCGAGCGCCTCGTCGCCCTCGTCGAGAACCCGGCGCACCACATCGTCGTCGCCGAGCAGGACGGCGAGCTGCTCGGCTACGCCGCCGCCCAGGACTACGGGCCCGCCCCGCACCGCGACTGGTCGATCGCCCGCATGCACGACCTGTGGGTGTCGCCGGATGCGCGCGGCCGGGGCGCGGGCACGGCGCTGTTCGAGGCGGTGCGGGAGTGGGCCGAGCACCACACGAAGGTGCGGGTGCTCGAGTGGCAGTCGCTCGAGGTCGCGAAGGCGTTCTACGCGAAGCTCGGCCTCTCGGGCGAGCGCGTCGACGAGGCCGACCCGCGCGAGCTGTACGAGATCGAGGTGCACCTGCCCGCGAGGGAGTGATCAGGCGGCCTCCCGAAGGTCCGCCGCCGCGGCGAGGTAGCGCTCGACGACGACCTCGACGATGCGCCCGTCGACGCCGAGCGGGCGGGAGACGCGCTCGGCGCCCGCCGCCAGCACCCGCGACTGGAAGTGCCCGGGCGCCAGCAGGTACGAGGCGATCGACACCGGCGCCGCGCCGTCGGCGCGCGCGAGCGCCACCGCGCCCGGCACGGTGGGCTCGACGGCTGAGCCGTAGCCGAGCACGGGGCCCGTGCCCGTCAGCGCCGCGAAGCGCTCGCGCACCGCCTCGACCGCCGGCACGGTCGACGCGCGGCTCGAGCCGGCGACGGCCAGCACGACCGGGTCGCGCGGATCGGCGCCGAGGGCGAGCCAGCGGTCGGCGAGCACGGCGGTGATGCGGTCGTCCGGCCCGAGCGGCGGCGCGGCCACCACGCCGCGGCGCTGCCGGGTGGCGCGGCGGACGTCGATCTCGACGTGGAACCCGGTCGAGAGCAGGAGCGGCACGATGACCGCGGGCCGGGGCGCGAGCGCCGCCACCACGTCGGGGAGCGCCGGCTGCTGCACGTCGACGAACGCCTCGACGACGTCGACCCCGGGCAGCCGGTCGGCGGTGAGCTCGAGCAGCGCGCGGATCGTGGCGCGGCCGGCCGGGTCGGCGGTGCCGTGCGAGCAGCCGACGAGCACGGGACGCGCGGTGACGCCGCCGCCGCTCATGCGCCGCCTCCCGCGACCCCGGCGAGCGCCGGCTGTGGCCCCAGCAAGCCGAAGCGCGCCACCTCGCCGACGACGATCACCGCCGGCGAGCGCACCCCGGCCTCGGCCGCGATGCCGGCGATCCCGGCGAGCGGCCCGCGCACGACGCGCTGCCGCGGGGTGGTGCCCTCCTCGACGACGGCGACCGGCAGGCGCGGATCGGCTCCGGCCGCGAGGGCTGCGTCGGCGATCGCCTCGAGCATCGCGACGCCCATGAGCACCACGAGGGTCGTGCCGCCCTCGCGCAGCAGCGCGAGCGTCGACGGCGCGAGCGCCTCGTGGCCGGTCGCGACGGCGAACGCGCGGGCGACGCCGCGGTGGGTGACGGGGATCCCGGCGGCGGCAGGCACGGCGATGGCGCTCGAGATGCCGGGCACGACCTCGACCCGCACGCCGGCGTTCGCGCACGCGATGTGCTCCTCGCCGCCGCGACCGAAGACGAAGGGGTCGCCGCCCTTCAGGCGCACCACCACGTGCCCCTCCAGCGCGCGGTCGACGAGGATGCGGTCGATCTGCTCCTGCGGCACCGGGTGGTGGCCGGGTCGCTTGCCCACCTCGATCACCTCGACCCCCTCGGGGAGCCCGTCGAGCACGCCGCGCGCCCCCAGCCGGTCGACCACGACGACGTCGGCCTCGGCGATGGCGCGCCGGCCGCGCACGGTCAGCAGCTCCGGGTCGCCCGGCCCGCCGCCGACGAGCACGACCCGGCCCTCGCCGCCGGAGCGGCGGCGGCGCAGATCGATGCCGCCCTCGTCGACGACGCCCGCGAGCGCCCGGGCCACCGCGCCGGCCCGCCGCGGGTCCGCGCCGACTGCCGACGAGACGCCGATGCGCAGCTCGCCGGTGCGGGCGGTCGCGACCGTGCGGGCGCTGCCCTCGGCGCCGCTGCCCGCGTGCACGCACCACAGCCGCCGCTCCTCGGCCCAGGCGGCGACCCGCAGGTCGACCGCCGGGTCGCCGGTCGCCGTGTGCACGAGCCAGCCGCCGTCGAGGTGCTCGGGGCGGATGCGCTCGGCGGCGTGCCGCACGAGGCCCTGGGCCAGGAGGGCGGCGAGGTCGTCGCAGAGCTCCGGCGCCACCACGAGCACGTCGGCGCCGTCGTCGGCGTAGGCCCTCGCGCGGCGGGCGCTCACCGCGCCGCCCCCGGCCATGACGACGAGGCGACCCTGCAGGTCGAGCGCGATCAGGCTCATCCGGCCACCTCCACGACGCCGTCGACGACGCGCACCCGATAGGAGCGCAGGGGCCGGGGCTCCTCCCCCTTCGGGTCGAGGCACTCTCCCGTGTCGAGGTCGAAGACGTGCTTGAACATGGGCGAGGCGATGGTCGGCCGCCCCCGGCGCGTGCCCACGAGGCCGCGGCTCATGACGTTCGCGCCGCCCGCGTACGGATCGGCCTGCTGCACCGCGCGGAGCCGGCCGTCGTGGAGGAGGAAGACCGCGACCTGCTCGCCGCGCACCAGGGCGGCGATGCCGCGCTCGGGGTGCAGGGCGGCGAGCGGGCAGACGCGCCACCATGCGGCGGCGTCGATGCGGGCGGGGGCGTCGGCGATGAGCGTCATGCGTGGATCTCCAGTCCGCTGCGGGCGAGGGGCGCGCCGGATGCGCGCTCCGAGGCCGAGGCCGGTCGGTGCTGCCCGCGCTCGGGCACGTAGGCGAGGTCGGGGTCGGGCGCGTCCGGCGCGTTCACGAACGAGACGAAGCGCTGCAGGCGCTCCGGATCCTCGAGCGTCGCGCGCCACTCGTCGCGGTAGGCGTCGACATGGTCGCGCATAGTGGCGTCGAGCTCGTCGGCGATGCCGAGCGAGTCCTCGAAGATCACGCGGCGCAGCCCCTCGATGCCGCCCTCGAGCTCCTCGATCCAGCGGGCGGTGCGCTGCAGCCGCTCTGCGGTGCGGATGTAGTAGACGATGTACCGGTCGATGGCGCGCACGAGCGCGTCGTCGTCGAGATCCTCGGCCAGCAGCTCGGCGTGCCGCGGCGTGAAGCCGCCGTTGCCGCCGACGTACATGTTCCAGCCGCGCTCGGTGGCGATCACGCCGACGTCCTTCCCGCGCGCCTCCGCGCACTCGCGGGCGCACCCCGAGACGCCGAACTTCAGCTTGTGGGGCGACCGCAGCCCGCGGAACCGCAGCTCGAGCAGCACCGCCATGCCCACGGAGTCCTGCACGCCGTAGCGGCACCACGTGGAGCCCACGCACGACTTCACGTTGCGCAGCGCCTTCCCGTACGCCTGCCCCGACTCGAAGCCCGCATCGATGAGCTTCGCCCAGATGCTCGGCAGCTGCTCGATGCGGGCGCCGAACATGTCGATGCGCTGGCCGCCGGTGATCTTCGTGTAGAGCCCGAACTCCTTCGCCACCTGCCCGACCGCGATGAGGCCGTCGGGCGTCACCTCGCCGGCGGGCATGCGCGGCACGACCGAGTAGGTGCCGTCCTTCTGCATGTTCGCCATCACGTGGTCGTTGGTGTCCTGCAGGCTCGCCCGCTCGCCGTCGAGCACGTGGCCGCCGGCCACGAAGGCGAGCACCGAGGCGATCGCGGGGCGGCAGATGTCGCAGCCGCGACCGCCGGTGCCGTGGCGCTGCAGGATCTCGCTGAAGGTGCGCGCGCCCGAGATGCGCACGGCGTCGAGCAGCTCGCGGCGGCTCAGCTCGAAGTGCTCGCACATGGCGCGGCTCACCTCGATGCCGGCGCGCTCGAGCTCAGCGCCGACGAGCTTCGTGGCGAGCGGCACGCACGAGCCGCACGCGGCGCCGGCGCCGGTGCAGCCCTGCACCTCGGCGAAGGAGGCGCAGCCGTCGACGTGCACCGCGTCGCGCAGCGCCCCGGCGGTCACGCCGTTGCAGGAGCAGACGATCGCGTCGTCCGGCAGGCCGTCGCCCGCCGGGGGCACGCCGTCGCCGGGCAGCAGGTACGCGGCAGGGTCGGTGCCCAGCGAGCGGCCGACGAGCGGCCGGAGCCCCGCGTAGGCGCTCGCGTCGCCGACGAGCATGCCGCCGAGGAGCGTCTGCCCGTCGTCCGACAGCACGAGCTTCTTGTAGACGCCGGCAGTCGGGTCGGCGTAGACGACGTCGACGGCGCCCTCGCCGCGCCCGAACGCGTCGCCGAAGCTGGCGACCTCGACGCCCGCGAGCTTGAGCTTCGCGGATGCGTCGACGGGCCCGAGCGTGCGGGAGCCGCCGAGCAGGCGGTCGGCGACGACGTCGGCCTGCTCGTTGCCGGGAGCGATGAGGCCCCACACCTGGCCGTCCACCGTGGCGACGTCGCCGATCGCCCAGACGCCGCCTGCGCTCGTGCGGCACGCCTCGTCGATGCGGACGCCGCCGCGCGGGCCGAGCTCGATGCCCGCGATCGCCGCGAGCTCGTCCCGCGGGCGGATGCCCGCGGCCACGATCACGAGATCGGCCTCGAGCCGCGCGCCGTCCGGGAGCGCGACTGCCGCCACCCGGCCGTCGGCGCCGGCCGCGAGCGCGCTCGCACGGGAGCCGGTGCGCACGTCGACGCCGCGCTCGGCCAGTAGCAGCCGCGCGGCCTCCCCGCCGCCCGCGTCGAGCTGCGCCGAGAGGATGTGCCCGGCCGACTGCGCGATCGTCGCGTCGGCGCCGAGGCCGCGCACGGCGCCGGCCGCCTCGAGGCCGAGCAGGCCGCCGCCGAGCACGACCGCGCGCGGACGGCGACCGGTCGGCGCTGCCGCGAGCAGGGCCTCCACCTCGGCCTCGATGGCCATGACGTCGGCGAGCGAGCGGTAGACGAAGACGCCCGGCAGGTCGGTGCCGGGGATCGGCGGCAGCGCGGCGTCGGCGCCGGTCGCGAGCACGAGCTGCTCCCACTCGTGCACCTCCCCCGAGGCGGCGCGGGCGGTGCGCGCGTCGAGGTCGATCGCCTCGATCGCGTCCCCGAGCACCAGCCGCACGCGCGGATCGGCCCACAGCAGCGGCCGCCCGAGCTCGAGGCCGGCGGCGGGCGTGCCGGAGAGGTAGGAGGTGAGCGCGACGCGGTCGTAGGGGCGCCACGGCTCGTCGCCGACCACGGTGATGCTGCAGGCGCCGTCGCGGTCGGCGGCGCGCAGGCGGTCCACCAGTCGATGCGCCACCATGCCGGCGCCCACGACCAGCACGCGCTGGGGTCCGGGCTGCGTCTCGTCGATCATGGCTCCGACGCTACGGAGGCCCCGTTTCGACGCGTGCGCTCCCCGGTTACGATCCTGCGACCTCGACGTCACCGTCCGCGCCGGACGGCTGTGAGGTCGGACGCGTCAGCCGGCGGCCTCGCCGGCGAGCGCCAGCCGATAGCCGCGCTTCACGACGGTGCGCACCAGGTCGCGGCGCCCGAGCGCCTCCCGCAGGCGGCCGATCGCCACCTCCACCGCGTGCGACTCCGTCGAGGCGCCGGGCAGGGCCTCGAGCACCTGCTCGCGGGTGACGACGGAGCCGCCGGCCTGGGCCAGCAGCCGCAGCACCGACAGGCCCGACGGCGAGACGGCGAGCACGCGCCCGTCGAGCACCGCGACCCGCGCCCGCACGAGGAGCGTGCCGGCGACGGTCGCGAGCGCCACCGACTCGACCTGCTCGTAGTGGGTGACGAGCGCGCGCACGAGCGCTCCGAGCCGTCCTCGCTCGGGCAGCAGCGGCTCGAGCCCGCGCGCGAGCAGGGGCTTCGCCGTGACCGGGCCGACGGCCGCGAGCACGAGCTCGCCGTCCCCGCAGCGGCGGGCCACCGCATCCGCCGCCCCCTCCTGCTCCAGCGTCGCGAGCCACGCCTCGGCGCTCGGGGCGGAGGTGAAGACGACCGCGTCGATCTCGCCGCTCGCCGCGGCCCGCGCCGACGCCCGCACGAGCTCGGGATCGGGGGCGGGACCCCAGCGGTAGACGACGAGCTCGGTCACGTGGGCGCCGGCGGCGGCGAAGACCGCCTCGAGCCCGTCTGCGCCGGCTCCGTGCATCTGGATGGCGATGCGGAGCCCCTCGACGCCCTCGCCGAGCAGCACCTCCGCCACCTCGGCAGCGGTCTCCGACTCGGCGACCCAGTCGGCGTGCAGGCCCGCCGCCTGGATGGCGCCGCGCGCCTTCGGCCCGCGCGCGACGATGCGCGCGCCCTCGAGCACCGCGAGCAGCTGCTGCGCCAGGCCGTGGGCGTCGGCTGCCTCGATCCAGGCGCGGAAGCCCACGCCCGTGGTGACGACGAGCACGTCCGGCGGCGCCTCGAGCAGCGATCGGGTCGCCTCGAGCAGCGCCGGCTCGTCGGCGTTCGGGATCATGCTGAGCGAGGGCGCGTGCCGCACCGTCGCGCCGCGCCGCTCGAGGGCGGCTGCGAGCTCGCCCGCGCGGCGGTCGGCGGTGATGAGCACGGTGCACCCGGCCATCACCTGCCGCAGCGCCGGCGCCTCGGCCATGCCCTCACCCCCGTCCGTCCTCCGTCGCACCCATCATGGCGCGGCGGCGCGCCTCAGCGCGCGGCAGGCGCCGCGGGCAGCGGCACGCCCGCCGCCGCGTGCGGAGCGGCCCGGTCCGGCCGTGCGTCGCGTACATCGTCAGGCCGACGAAGCTGAGGCCGCCCACGATGTTGCCGAGCAGGGTCGGGATCTCGTTCCAGACCAGGTAGTCGCCGATGGT